>CADCVD010000129.1 GCA_902806055.1 uncultured Rubrobacteraceae bacterium | reverse complement strand
ATGTTTATGGCCCAAAAGGTGTAGAGAAGGGGGCCAAAGAGGTAGGACTTTGGAGGACGCTACTCAATCAGTGGTCAGGACCGGTAGTAGGAGGTAGGCCGTGCTGGTCGAAAAAGCACCGGTTGTTCTTGCTTCTATTCACCGGTCCGCTAGGGTCATGGTCTGGTGCCCGGTTGGTCCTATTACAAACTACAGTTTGCACAAAGGAGAGATTAGCAAAAGGCCTGGCGGCTTAGGAGGGGGTTTCCACAAAGGATTAGCAACCTCTGCGGGCCGCCAGGCCAGGTGCATCACATGTTCCCTAGCTCAGAGAATCTCAAACAATAGGCTGGAGCCTCAAATCATCGGAAACTCAGCGGCACAAAGAGAGCCGGAGTTATCGTTCCCTGACATTCTGCCATCTCACTTCATCATCACCCATCAAACCCGACGTAACATCATTATAACGTCGTGGGGAGCCCTCAGGGTAAGCAGCTTCGTCTCGCAAGTGTTGTTCTGCCGGTTTGTCTCCCTCATGGTGCCAGGGGTGGGTCACCGCGCCTGCCAGCTGAGCTTCTCGCTCTTGAATGTCTTTGATGAGGGCACTGTGGTCTGCGCCGCACTGACAGGTGGACGCGTTGCTGGCACCGGTCAGAGTCAATTCCTCGCCGCAATCACACACCAGGGTGAGAGAGGCAGAGTGCCACTTATAGGACCTGCTAAAGGGGGCTTCAACGACCTCGTAGTGTCCTTCGATACGTTTAGTGACTCGCGTCATTCACTTGCTCCTTCCCACCGCCTGACTCTAGCACACGCATCCTCAAGGAATGCTTGCAGCGCCCTTAGCGCTCGCCTCTAATTGCCGCTAGCCGCTAAGAGGTCTTCTTGACAACCTAGCTTCCGGTTCTTGGAAACTCAGAGGATATGCAGGAATGAAAAAGGGGCCGAGGTGGTTCCCCGACCCCTCCTCTATTAAGTGATGCTAACTGTTAGCCTTATGCCCCATCGGACTCTTTCCTCCTGTTTGAGGTGCAGTATCAGCTGCTGCACTATTGTATCACTTCTTTCAAACTGGCGAGGAATAGGTCACCTCTATTCACTAGATTGCCGCTAAGATATCTTCTCGGAAACCCGTATGCACAATTCTGCATCGAGACTCCCCACGGAAGCCGTCACGAGGCGAAATAAGGTTGTGAAGGCTAGTAGGCAACACTACGCCTAGATGAGTGTTGCGTGGTTTGGCAGTGCAGAAAGGAGTCTATCCAAACCTTGGTCTCCGACAAAAGGAGCGATGGATGGTCCAGGGTACGTTTATGTTGTCTTACGTGCCAGGAAGCCGATGAGGCCCGGGGGGAGTTGGAGGTTATCGTAGCGATGAAACGTTTGGACCTCGAAGCCGAGACCTTGGAGCTAGTCTAGCAGGTCGTGGGTTGGGATCAGGCGCAACCGATAGGTCTCTTCGCTACGCCGGTACAGGTCGCCGACCTTGCGGAAAATCGTAATCTCGCGGGTCAGTGTTTCGTGCGCCCGGTCTTCTTCGGCGCTTGTGAGAACCGCCCAGTCTTGGCCTTGCGCGTGGCTTTGGTGGCGCCCTGACCCGGGAACGCGGCCCGGTTCGGCGGCGTCGAGGATTAGCACCCCGCCTCTGGTTCGAGGGCCGTGTGGATCCGGCGAAACAGCGAGTGAAGCGTCTCCCGGCTGTTGCTCTCGTCGAACAGATAGTTGAAGCACTCCCCGGTAGCGGCGACGGCGACGCATGCGGAGACCTCCGCGGAGAGTATTGACTCCTCTCGGAAGCGGCCGTCAGGCGCCCGTTCCCTCGCCAGGGCGAGCAGCGCCCCCGAGATGTCTATGCCCAGTACCTCGTAGCCGGCGGACGAGAGTTCCCGAGCCAGCAGACCGCTCCCACAGCACAGGTCCGCGACCAGACCGCGGTCTCTCCCGCTCTCCGTCAGAGCCCTCAGCAGGACCGTGGCAGCGCTACGCGCGAGGTCCCCGAACCCGGCATCGTGAACGTACGCGAGGTCATGGCCGTAAGCGTCCCTCATAGACATCGAGTGTAGCATCGGGAATTCCGCGATCGAACGACCGTTGAGCAGAGTGTCAACGAACTGGCCCAGTCAGCCTAGATGAATGGTGCGAGGTTTGCCTGTAAAACGGGGCCATCCGAATCCCTGGCGAAAGGCACCTCGGAAGGCTCACCCAAACACTACCCCACCTGCGGCCCGCCTGGCAGGGGCCGCGACCGTGCTGTCCTGCCTCGTAGACGACGCCTACCCACTCCTCAACCCGAAGGGGGATGGGTACGGGGCGCTCAAGCGACTCTCGAACTCGGAGATCCTGGCCCTCGACCTCTTCCAGCAGCTTCGCGGCGTAGAGAGCGAGCGCTCGTTCCTGCGCGACGCGGAGAGGTTTTTCGCGCACTTGTTCCCCGGGGTGGTTGGGCTTCATCCCTCCTCCTTCCATCGCCGCCTGCGCAAGCTGCGTCGCTTCCTAGAGCCGTTGCGGCGCGCGGTGCTGGGTGAACTCGTGGGAGACCCGGAGACCCTCGTCGTGGACTCGACGCTGCTCGCGGCGTTGCACCCCAGGCAGGTCAAATAGTCGGCGGGGTTTGAGGGCGCCGGGTGGGCGAGGCGGGGCTTCTTCGCTGTCTACGGGGTCAAGCCGCACCTGCTCGACCAACCGCGTGCCCCTCTCCTACGAGCTGACCGCCGCCAACGCGCGGACGTGCTCCTGGTGTGCGAGCACCTGGCGGGGGCGGGCCTCGAGGAGCACGGCGTCGCCCGCAGGCTGCTCGGGAGGCTACAGGGGCGCATCAAGAAGCTGTGAGCTTGACATCCTCGCAACACTCATCTAGGCGTTCATGCCCTGCTCACCGAGCTACTTGGACAACGAGTTCTACGAGCTGTGCCTTTAGGTCTTCTCGGAAACCCGGCTTCTGGTGCGAGGACTTCTGGGAAGTTCAAGCGTCCTCGCAGGCCTCTCCTTCACGATTGGAGGTTGGACTATAGACGCTTACGGGTTATCTTTGTTCGGTGGCTACTACTTCAGACAAACCTCGAGAGCTAGCCGAGAAAGTACGCGAGGTCATCTGTGTAGAGTGGCAAAGCGCAGAGGGCTCTCTGCACAGCGCCGTAGTTTATAGGCGGCTCTTGGAAGCAGGGGTAGAAGTGCCTGGCTATCAGATGAGCGCGATTCTTAACGCCTTCAAGGTAGGGGGTCTAATAAAGGCACCGCCTCGCCCCCAGCGAGAGGAGGACGTCCGTAAGCACGGCGACCTCCTGATAAAGGGCGTAAGTTCTGACCTCTGCCAACCCTCCTGACCCCTCTATTCGCCGAGCTGCCACTAAAATGTCTTCTCGGGACTTGAGGAGGGCAAGAGGCAAAAGCAAAAGAGCCGGGGGTGTAGAGAACTTGCAGGCCGTGTACTTCACCCCCAGCACCATGAATGTTACTATTGTTACGGCTAAATTGCTATCTGCGCCGCACTATAGCGTAGGCCACAATGCCCGAACCCATAATCAAGGCGGCAGCAGGGAGCAGCGCGGACGGAGCCGTCAGACCACCACTTGCGGGCAGTGGATCGCTGGTCTGACCACCGCTTGCGGGCAATGTCTGACCACCGCTTGCGGGCAGTGTGGATTCTTGTGCTATAGCGGTTGGCACCAGGATCAGCATAGCTACTAGAGCGGCCGTAGCCAGCAAAACTATCTTCCTCACAGAGATTCCTCCTTCTACCGACTTACCTTTCTACTGACCTGCCTCATGCCCCATATCCTACACACTTCGCAACTCTCGTGCCTACTAAGAGGGGCTTCGGGTTACAGAAGTCGAAATAGATGTCGAGGGCGCGCAACGCGCTCGTTAATGACGACAATACCCGTTGCCTCTACTCACTGAACTTCCGACGAGAAGTCTTAACGGGAACCTCTATGGACGACCCTGCCTGAAATCTGTGCTTCAGTTGGGATTATCCGCCTTTGGTGATTCCTGCGGGTTGGGAACCATCACTTCATCGTGTGACGCCGTGTCACGTTACGGAATCTCGGATAGACCGCAGGCATCACGCGCTTGTCGACGTGGTTGATCTCTACGCCTATCGCCTTGACCTTATTGCCGGTTGGCTCTAACCCATGAACTCCCCTTCATGCGTTCCCCTCATGGTCCACTGATGTGCGACCTTGCCGTCGGCGGTGAATTTTGGGCCGGTCTCGAAGTGCAGGTCCAGAAAGCCGGCGCGGTAAGCGCCGATTAGCTCCTTTATCCCTTCCGCACCAGGCGCGTGAGCCGGGGCGGTAGGAGCGTTGTTTGCGTGGTCCGGGACGACGAACTCGTCCACCTTCTCCAGGTTGCCCGAGTTTATGACCTACTCGATGAACGTCTTGACTACGGTAACGTCCTCCTCGGCCGACGTTTAGGCTCCTTTCTTCCGGTTTCTCGCTCCCCGAAATAGCGGCTCTGCCTAACTCACCCGCGAAGGCTGCTCGCCCGCCATGCCCCTTCCCGTGAAGAGCACCAAGCCAAGCCATGCTACCGCGACGGAGAGGAAGACGCCGGAGAGTGGTATGGGGACGAAAGAGACCACGGCACCAACTATGAGAAGCACAGCAGCCGGCCTCGGGTAGACACGGGCGCGCAGCGTTGCCACGCCGAACAAGATCCAACCAACGATCACCGAGAGAAACGAGAGTATGAACCCCGCGAGCCCCAATTCTGCCTCAGCGAGTTCGGGGGCCTCTGTCGCTAGAGAAGGCGTGATGAAGAGCTCGAACCAGAGGGCGCCCGAGACCAACGCCGTGCCCAAGAAGGCTACCAGGAAGCCCAAGAGCCCCAGAACCCCCGCAGCCTCCGACTGGCTGGTATAGAGGCCGACAAGGCCTAGCAAGAGCAGCACAGCGCCGAGCAGGTACAGCAAGAAGACGATGACGTAGGGGGCCGTGGCTGCCGACTCCGTGCTTTCAAGGTCTACGATGAGACTCAGTAGATCGCCTATCACGGACGACGCGCCAGAGAGCACGGCTGCCAGTCCGGCCAACCGCATAAGGCTCGAAGACTGCATTGGTTACCTCCCGTTTGAAGTCTTGACGGCGTTTTCGAGGATTGTTCTTTTGCTAGTCTCTCTTCTTGTCTCACGCTTCTCTGGCCGCTCCGCGCGCATCTCTTCCCCTACGGGGAATAATTTTCTCACGCAGGCCCTTCACGAGCCAGGCATCGCTCCGGGATCTCCTCATGCAGAGACGCTGGTTACGCAATGAGCCGGCAGCCTGGGGAGCAACCTCGTGCAAGGTTCCGGTGGTCCGTACGCAGGCTGCTGCATAGCATCCTCGTTTGTAGGGTTTCGGAGCCGGGTATCCAGCCTGGGATATCTCGCAACGGGAGAGAGAGGAGCATTTATGGACTCCGGCGAGCGGACGACGGGCACGCGCGACGAGTACTTCAACCTAGTCAGCGTTCTCTACCACTCACTGCAAGGGGCGGACCACCTGGAGGTGTATATCTTCGACGCCGAGACTTCCGGCGACGAGCGGCTCGCCGCCTTTTTCCGTGAGGCACAAGTGATGCACGTTCAGATCGCCGACCGGGCGAAAGGACTGCTCGGCATCCCCGAGAACCGGGCTCTGGGCGGCGTTCCGCCGGACGCTATCTCGGGCGGCATGCCGCAGGAGGAGGTCCCGCCGGAAGAGGCCGCAGGGGGCATGTCGCCCGGGGACATGGCGGGGGGCATGCCTCCCGATCCGGGTGACGGACCGCCCGACGGCGGACCGCGCGTCGGCTAGAGTACGTAGGCTGCCGGCGTTTACGGCCCTAGCCGTCCGGGTACGTTAATTCAGGATAGGGAAAGCTCTGGAAGGAGGCGGTAGCTCATGTGCTACACCTACAGAGATCGTTGCAAGGAAGAGGAAGCCCGCAAGCAGCGGGACGAAGAGCTACGCAGGCGGCAGGAGACTGAAGCTCGTCGGGCAGAGAAGAAGGAGTCCGGCGACAGAGACAGGGTCCTGGTGAGGAGTTAAGTAGCCCAACAGTCATATGTACAAGCCCCGGTGTTTAATCCCCGGGGCTTTTTGCTGGAACGGGGAGCGGGACACAGTGGGTTTGTTATCCTTCAGAGATCAGATCAGGAAAGGGGATAAGCATGGACGTACAGGAATCAATAGATACACAGCGGCTGGAGAACACCGCTAAGGAGCTCGTCGTCGAGGGCAAGGGTATCCTCGCCGCCGACGAGAGCTTCGGGACAATAGGCAAGCGGTTCGAGACGGTCGGCATCGAGGCCAACGAGGAGAACCGCCGCGCGTACCGGGAGATGCTCTTTACGACTCCGGAGATCGGCGAGTACCTGTCAGGAGTGATACTCTTCGACGAGACCATCCGCCAGAAAGCCTCCGAGGGCAGGCTGCTGCCGCAGGTCCTCGAAGACCAGGGCATCATCCCCGGAATCAAGGTAGACAGGAGTACCGTAGACCTGCCCCTCTCCCCCGGCGAGAAGTACACCCAGGGCCTCGACGGCCTCGGCGAGCGTCTCGAAGAGTACCGGGAGATGGGCGCGCGCTTCACCAAGTGGCGCGCCGTTATCACGATCGGCGACGGTATCCCGACGCGGGCGTGCGTCGAGTCGAACGCCCGCGCCCTGGCCCTCTACGCGG
>CADCVD010000128.1 GCA_902806055.1 uncultured Rubrobacteraceae bacterium | reverse complement strand
GGCGGCTACTCCTACCGGGCGCGCGCAGCCTCCGCCCTCTCCTCCCTGGGCTTCGACCCTGAGGACTGGAAGCGTCCGGTAAGCTCCTTCTCCGGCGGCGAGCAGAGCCGCATTGCCCTCGCCCGCCTCCTCCTCTCCGAGCCGGACCTCGTCCTCCTCGATGAGCCGACGAACCACCTGGACTTACGCGGTATCGAGTGGCTGGAAAACTTCGTCAAGAACGCGAAGAGCGCCGTCCTGGTCGTCTCTCACGACCGTTACTTCCTCGATGCCATCGCCGGGTCCATCGTGGAGCTCGACGACGGCAAGCTCACCCGCTACCCGGGCAACTATACGAAATACGTCTCCGAAAAGAAGGCCCGCGACGAGCAGCTCGCTCGCAGGGCGAAGGCGAACCACGAGCGCCGCGAGCAGCTGGAGCGGTTCATCGAAAAGAACCGGGCGAAAGCCACGAAGGCGAAGCAGGCCAAGAGCAAGCAGAAGCTACTCGACCGCATGGATAAGGTCGAAAGTCCTCGGAACGGCAAGAAGAGCATGAAGCTCGACCTCACCGGCGAGACCTCGCGCGCCGGGCGGGTAGTGCTGGAGATGGAGGGCGTCTCTTACGGCTATGAGGATGGCGAGTCGCTCCTGAACGACGTGGAACTCGTCGTCGAGCGCGGGGAGAGGGTGGCGCTCCTCGGTCCAAACGGGGCAGGCAAGAGCACGATCATGCGCCTGGCTACCGGTCAGCTGGAGCCACGCGGCGGGATCGTCAGTCTCGGGAACAATGTAGTGCCCGCCTACCAGGACCAGCAGCTCGACCGCCTGGACCCGAACAAGACCGTGCTCGAAGAGACCATGACCTCCACCGGGTTCGACGCGCCCGAGGCGCGGGAGCTTCTCGGCGCATTCCTCTTCTCCGGCGACGACGTCTTCAAAAAGGTCTCGTCGCTCTCAGGCGGCGAGAAGAACAGGTTGTCCCTGGCGGAGATCGTGGTGAGCGGCGCGAACCTGCTAATCCTCGACGAGCCGACCAACAACCTCGACATACCCGCCCGCGAAGCCCTCGAAGACGCCCTCGCAGGGTACCGGGGCACGCTCTTCTTCATCTCTCACGACCGCTACTTCCTGCGCAAGCTAGCCACTCGCGTGGTCGAGCTTGAGAAAGGTGGGCTCACCAACTACCTCGGCGGCTACGATTACTACCGCGCCCACCGCCGTCTGGACGTAAAAGAAGGTGGTAGCGGCGGCCGTCGCGCCCCTCGTCGCAGGGTCAGGCCCGGCCTGGACAAGAGGCAGAGCATCGTCGCGACGCGGCTCGTCGCCGTGGAGGGTGAGATCGACGCCACAGAGCGCCGCATCGCCCGCCTCGAAAAAGAGCTCGCCACCTCGGAACTCTACGCCGACGGCAAACGCTCCCGCGAGGTCGTCACCGAGCACCGCCAGCTAAAGAGTACCCTCGAGGGGCTCTACGAAGACTGGAGCGGGCTCATAGAAGAGGCCGAAGAGGTGAATCTCTAGAACCTCGGGCAAGAACTCCCGAGCGAACAAAGACAAGGATCGGGGTGATCCCCCAAAGAGTCGGGACGAGAGGATTCGAACCTCCGACCTCCTCGTCCCGAACGAGGCGCGCTACCAGGCTGCGCTACGTCCCGACTGCGCAGCACATTATAGCAGTCAGCGTCTGACTGTCAGCCCTAGGTAGGAGTTTAAGCTTCTCCCCCATATACGGCACGCGAGCAGCTCTAACGGCCCGGCTTGCCGCCCATAGTCGAGCCAGACAAGCCCCCGACTGGCCAACGTCCTCTACACGACTATCTACACACCCTCTCCAATTAAGAGTCATCGACCTGGGCAAACGCGTGCGACTCTTAAATGATCCCCTCGTCCTGACGCATCCAGCCTCCAGCCAGTACAACCATCTGAAACAAGCCCCTGGCTCCTACTCTTCTTTAGCGGCAGTGTGCGCGCTAAACGGACCTGGAGACAAGGTACCTCCACTCATGCCTCAGGGCATTCGCTTCAAGCTACTTGACAGTAACCATAAGAGGTTTTACCATCCATGTGGATGTTACTGGGATTCTACACAGATGGTAAAAGATGGCGACGAGCGAGCTCGAGAAGATCACGATCAACATGTCGCCGGTGGATCTTGGGCGCATTGATCTGTTGGTTCAGGAGGGCTTCTATCAGAACCGCACCGACTTTATCCGCACGGCGATTCGCAACCAGCTCAACACGCACGCTGAGGCGGTCCGGCAGACGGTCGCCCGCAAGACGCTGGTGCTCGGCCTGCAGCTCTACACTCGCAACGACCTTGAAGCGGTACGCGCGTCCGGTGAGACGTTGGAGATCAAGGTGCTGGGCCTGGCGAGTATCGCCGATGACGTTTCGCCGGAGCTTGCCCTTGAGACCATCGGCTCTGTGGTAGTCCTCGGCGCTTTCAAGGCGAGTCCGCCTGTAAAGGCGGCGCTTGCAGGCCGCATCCGCTCATCCTGACAGAAGTAAAGCCTAACGAGAGAGGAGAATTTGTTTATGAATAACCATATGCAGGACGGAATGGCGGAGGTCACGCGCCTCATGCGAGAGGGACGGCTCGTCGAGGCGACCGCCGCCATCCAGCGTACCCTCGGTGAAGGCCACCTAGGGAGCACATTCGGCCAGGCGGCGTCTATGAATTTCCCTGTCAGCTCATCAGAAGCATCGTCACATATCGTGGATGAAGCTCCGCAGGCCACGGCGCCCCCGCAAACCGGCCCGGCCGAGCATGCCCTCCGGTCCGCCCCCAGGCCGCCCCGAAGCTTCCGCAGAGCGCCGCGCTCTCCCGGCGGTCTGCCCGACATTACTCCCCGACCGTCAAAAGACGGGTTCGCGCCCGAAGCAGTTCCGGCGGGGGGACGGTTCGTCGAGCGGTCTTTCACCAACCGGGCCGGCACCCGCGCCTACAAGCTATACATTCCGAGCGGTTACAATGGGCAAGCCACGCCACTAGTAGTCATGCTTCACGGCTGCACCCAGAACCCGGACGATCTCGCCGCAGGTACCCGCATGAACAAGCTCGCCGAGGAGCACGCCTTTCTCGTAGCCTATCCCGCGCAGGCACAGAAGGATAACATGCAGAAGTGCTGGAACTGGTTCAAGACCGCTGACCAGCAGCGCGGGCAGGGCGAGCCGTCCATTATCGCCGGCGTCACGCGCGAGGTCGTCGCCGAGTATGGCCTCGACCATGACCAGGTGTACGTAGCCGGGATGTCGGCCGGCGGGGCGATGGCCGCCATCATGGGTACGGCCTACCCCGACCTGTACGCCGCGATGGGCGTACACTCCGGGCTGGCCCCCGGCGCGGCCCAAGACCTCCTCTCCGCGTTCACCGCGATGCAGAACGGCGGACCGCCCCGGGACGCCCCCGTGGCAACCACTGACGTAGCACCGGCGATCGTTTTTCACGGGGATCGTGACACGACCGTTCACCCGCGCAACGGAGAGCAACTACTCGCGTGCTTCGCCGCTAATACTGGTAACCCGGATGCTGCGGGTAAGCCGGTCCCACAGGCGAAGGTACGCCAGGGTCAGGTACCCGGCGGGCATTCCTACACCTGCGCTACTTACCACGACGCGGACGGTCATGCTCTCGTGGAGAGGTGGACGGTTCACGGGCTCGGACACGCCTGGTCAGGCGGAGGGCTATCCGGCTCGTATACCGATCCCAAAGGCCCCGACGCCTCGGCGGAGATGGTGCGATTCTTCCTTCAGCACCCGCGGCGGGAGCCGATAGGATAGTCACAAACGGTTTGTCGGCGCGAGGGCAAGACATAATTTGGGCTAAGGACCTGCATCTTGCTCCCGCGAAGATCTTGAGACTTTCTAAGAACCGATCGGGGTAGAATCCACTCGCTAGACGGCTATAAAAGCGGCGTCCCTGCCGGCGTAGAGTTCCAGGGCGGCGGCTATAGCCTCGGCGGCGGTAGTGGGATAATAAGGGTCGGAAGCCAAGTTTAACTCGCGCGGGTTGGTCAGGTAGAGGGGCTCCAGCAGAACGGCCGGGATGTTGGTCTCGCGTAGAATATCGTAGGAGCGGCCGAACTCGCCTATGTCTCGCGTGCCCAGAGCCTGGCTTACGCCCTTCTGAACGTAGGTCGCCGCCATGCGACCCCGGTGCGACTGGTAGCCCAACCGGCTGAAGTAGAAGGAGGCCGTACCCTCGGCGCGGGGCGATTTATGGTGAGCATGGCGGATAGAGACGACCATCTTCGCACTCGCCGCGTTGGCGAGGTAAGCCCGGTCGGAGTTGGAGACCTCCTCGTCCCCGCTGCGGGTAAGAAGAACCTCGCGGGCGGGCAGGATCTGGGCCAGCTCTTGGGCCACGGACAGGTTCAGGTCCGCCTCGTTCAGGCCGGAGTTGCCGGGAGGGACGTACCCTCTGTGACGGCCACCATGAGCGGCGTCGATGACGATCACGCCCGAGAAGAGGTCCTCGGGGAAGTAGCCGCCGTTCTTGTCCGGCAGCTGATGGGTGCCCAGAGTCTGAGTTGCATAAGTCTTGAGTACTCTAAAGACTCCGTTGTCTACGACCCCGTCAGCGGTAAGGCCGGCGTTGCGCTGGAACTCCTTGAGAGCTCGGGCCGTGCGCTCGTCGAAGATGCCGTTCACGGCACCGGGGTCGAAGCCGAGGTCGTTGAGCATCCGTTGTAGCTCCATGACGTCGGCCCCGCGGAAAGGGGGCTGACGCAGGTAAAGATAGATACGTCCGCCGGCCCTGTAGCCAGCCTCGACGACCTCGTTCCAGGTAATCTCTCCGACTACCCCGTCGGCGAGGATACCTATCTGCTGCTGACACTCCCTGACGGCCAGCTCGGTCATGGGTCCGAAGACCCCGTCTATCCCCCGGTTGCCAAGGTCCAGACCAAGCGCCTGTAGCCTGGTCTGAAGATCCACGACCTCGTAGCCCCTGTCTCCCTTGCGCAAAGCGCGCATATTCTAAGTCAGCTCCTCGAATAGCGGGTTCGAGCGAAGGTGCATAAAGCCTCCGGGCGGCGGTTCAAAGAAGCGCGCCGGGCGTCTCTTTAGGAGAGCCCGGCGCGCAAGGCCGTAGGGAGGATAACTCCCCTGCGGGCTTTGGATCTAAGCCTCTACCACCCCGAGGATGTCATCAGCGTCGAGGATCATGTAATCCTCGCCGTCGAGGCTGATCTCGGTTCCCGAGTACTTGGCGAAGACGATGACGTCGCCCTGGCTGATCTTCAGGTCGTCTCCCTCGCCGACCGCGACTACCTCGGCCGTCTGCGGCTTCTCCTTGGCCGTATCCGGCAACACAATCCCCGAGGCGGTCTTCTCCTCGCGCTCCACTATCTTTACCAGTGCCCTCTCACCAAGCGGCCTGAAGTTCATCCGCTACCTCCTTTACTCTTCGAACTTACACATACTCCAGCATGCCCGAGGGGCCGCCAGAGCGGCTAGGTTCCACGCAATAGATTGTAACCGGGCGGGTTACGAGAAGCAATCGTGCAGGCTATAACCCGAGCTGCGAGGCCAGCTGATTCTTGGGCAGGGCGCCGACGGCCTGCTGGGTCACCTGGCCGCCCTCGAAGCGGGCGATAGTCGGGATACTCGTAATTCGGTAGCTCATCGCGGTCTGGGGGTTGTCGTCCACGTTTAGCTTCACGAAGCGCACATCGTCGCGGTTCTCGCTCATCTCGTCCAGGATCGGGGAGATCCTGCGGCACGGCACGCACCACGGTGCCCAGAAGTCCACTATAACCGGCTTCTCCGAGGCTAAGACCTCACTCTCAAACGTGGCATCGGTAACGTCGGCAACCGCCATAATCATACCTCCAAGGTCGGTAAAACTTTCTCTAACCAAACCAGTCTATCATGCTCCAACGCCTCTTTATCCGGCGGTTGCGGTAGACGAAATCGTTGAAGAAACTCCACTTCTCCTCAAAGATTCGGCCGCCTGCAACTCAGCCCACAATCGAGGCTGAGTCGCCTAGAAGCGCTCTATACTCTCGGCGACAGGCGCTTCCACGCGTACGGCCTCTGCGAGTTCCTCGGCCCGGCGCGCTTCGAAGATTCCCGCCCCTAGGCTCTCGGCGTTCGCGGCCGCGCAGCCGGCGGCCAGGCGCACGGACTCGGCCGGCGAGAGCCTGCGATGAAGGAGCCCGGCTAGTAGCCCTGCGAGGTAGGCATCCCCGCTGCCGATAGTCGAGAGGGCCTCCACCTGCGGCGACCGGGCGCAGAAGACCCCCTCCTCTGTCCTCAGGTAGGAGAACCCCTCGGGAGAGGTCACGCACGCGCTCTCGGCCCCGAGCTCCACGAGCCTGTGCACGCCCCGGAGAAAGTCCTCGCGCTCTATAAAGTCGAAACCCACGGCGCTCTCTGCCTCGTGCTGGTTCGGGCTTACGAGAGACGGGTTGACCTTTATAGCCGCTTTTAGGACCGCCGGAGGGGCGTCCACGACCGTGTAGAGTCCCCTCTCGCGGGTCTCGCGCAGCAGGCCGACGATAAACGTCTCGTCCAGGTTAGACGGCAGGCTCCCCGCAAAGACAACTGCCGTCGCATACTCCATGAGAAACTCCAGCCGCCGATAGAACTCCTGGGCCTCTTCAGGAGAGACGGCTGGCCCGTATTCGTTGATCTCTGTTTGCGTGCCCGTGGTCGGGTCGACTATAGCGGTCGAGGTGCGGCTAGGGCTCCTTATCTCGACGAAATCGAAGGGGATAGCCGCCTCACTCAAGCCGTCCCTGATAGCGTCTCCGTTGCGACCGCCGACAAGCCCGGTCGCGAGCACGGGCACGTCCAGGGCGCGCAGGCCGCGCGCAACATTTATGCCCTTGCCGCCCGCGAGCGCCACGCCCTCCGGCGCCCGGTGACGGTGCCCGAGCGTAAGGCTCGGTACGACGAGGGTGCGGTCTACGGCGGCGTTGAGTGTGACGGTAAGGATCATGTTCTCCTCCGCGCTTCCTTGATGCTAACGACAGCTCCCCGATACTCGCTTCTATCTACCAATCTGCCCAAGGTGCGTGTCTCCGAATCCAGTCGGGTACTTCAAACCAAAGCCCATCATACGGTCGAAGCCAATGTGCGCGAACCAGATCAGGCCGAGCGAAACATAGAGCGGCCTCCCCGCCAACACCCCGAACGCTACGAGGGCGGCGGGCAGAGGATAAATGTGTCCGAGGTTGTACGAGAGAGCCCCAACCCGGCTATCTTTGAGATAACCTAGCATCGAGAGATCCGGGGCGAGAGCCAACATTAAGAAGAGCGTCCAGCTCGTTTCGCCGAGCGCGTAGAGCATCACGCTCAGGGCCAGCAACACGGCCCCTTCGGCACGCAGGAGCGCCGCGGGCCGCGTCAATGAAGCTACCATGCCTACTACGCTCCTCCCCCGGCGTCCCCAAAGGACCCGCCCGCCTACTAACTTCCCTCCCCGCTATATACCACACCAACCTCTCTATAGAAGAGCCCTTCGCGATGCTTCCCAGCGGTAAGACAATGTCACTGCAGGACGTTACAATGGGCGCGATGCGTACCCTGTGTCATTTTCTAGGCTCGTGAAGCGTTTCGTCATCGTCCTGCTACTCGTGCTCGTGGCCGCGGCGGGTTACCGATTCTATGGTTCGCCGGAGACGGGGACGGGGACGCTCACGCTCCCCCAGCCTGCCCCAAACGAAGACGACGATGCGCTGTACTTCCAGGCCGAGAGCCGAGATGGGGAGCCTTTCGAGCTCTCCGATAGTGGCGTATACGTCGTAACGTTTTGGAGCGCCTCCTCGTTGCCCTTTCTGGCGAACAAGGACACCGCCGAGGCTCAGCCGGAGTTCGAGCAGATGGCCCGCGACTACGAGGAACAAGGAGTCTCTTTCGCCGCAATCTATGTAAGCTACGCTCCCAGGGGCGAGGTAGGTCTCCCCTATACAGTGCTACAGGATCCTTCGGGGGAGTTGACGAGTCTATACAACGTAAAGAGGGTGCCGAGGCTGTTCCTGATCAGCGACGGCAAGATAGAGTTAGTACAGAACGGACACTATCTGGAGAGCGACGAACAACTCCGGGAGGAGCTTAACCGGGTACTCTGAAAGGGCCCTTTAGAGAAGCTACGCCACAGCACGAGAAGAGGAGAGAATGACACGAGAGAGCATAGTTCAGGTCATAGGAATACTGGTCTTCGTCGGCACTATAGCGGTCACGATCGCCGCAGTGTATTACGAGCTAAGCCACCTCTAGCACCCTCTACTACCATCGTAGTCCGGCGCCCTTCAAGTCTTCGCGCATCCGGCGTGCGGCATCCCGGGCAGCGCTCTGGTAGTCCCCTGCGCCTGTTGCCCCGAAGGCTCTCAGGATACCCCGGCTGCTGTTGACCAGGACGCCCGCGCCGTCACCGTCTAGGAGTGCCCCGACGCCCGACGCGTCGCCTTTCTGGGCCCCGTAGCCCGGGGCGAGAAAGAGCGCGTTCGGGAGCAACTCGCGCACCCGTCTTCCTACCTCCGGGCGGGTCGCTCCTACGACCGCCCCGGCGTCCGCGTAACCTGAAGCCTCGACCTCGCCGAGAGAGCTCACGAGCCGCGCCGCTGCTTCGTAGAGCGGCGGGGCCGTGGAGTCCTGCAGATCCGGGGCCGAGGGATTGGAGGTAGCGACGAGAACGAAGACGCCTCTGTCTCCCAGGCGCCGCGCCTCGTCGAGGAACGGAGCTACTGCGTCCACGCCCATATAAGGATTGACCGTAACGCTGGTTGCGCCGTAGACGCGCAGGTGAGCCTCGGCGTAGGCCGCGGCGACGGGGCCAATGTCGCCGCGCTTTACGTCGGCGATGGTCGGGAGCCCCAGGTCATGGGCCGTCGAGATCAGGCCCTCATATACTGCCGTACCCTCGGGTCCGAGCCGCTCGAAGTACGCCGACTGAAGCTTTACGGCCGCCGCCTCCGGCTCGACTGCTTCGAGGATACCGAGGCAGAACTGCCGGACAGCTTCGGCCTCGGTAGAAGCGTTCTTCAAGACCTGCGGCGGCAGGTAGGGAGGATCCGGGTCGAGGCCGACAACGACGGCGCTCCCCTTACGGCGAGCAGAGGAGACGAGAGAACGCACTACCGGAGATGCCCCGATGGGGTCTCGGACACGAAAAAGCCGCGGGGGTTGGCCTCCCGCGGCTGGTCGTACGGGTTCAGCTTACTTGATGGAATCTTTAAGGGCGTTACCGGCGGTGAACTTCGGCACCTTGGAGGCCGGTATCTTCATCTTCTTCTGAGTCTGGGGGTTCACGCCCTCGCGGGCGGCGCGCTTCTGCACATAGAACTTGCCAAAACCAGTAATCTGCACGTCCTCATCCTTCTTGAGGGCAGAGGTGATCACATCCTGAAACGCGTCGAAGTAGCGCTGGGCCTCACTCTTGGAGCCGTTTGCCTCACTGGCTATCTTCTCTATCAACTCCGTCTTGTTCATGCGTTAATCGCCTCCTTTGTCAGCTTCCAATCCCTTTCTCCCATCAACTCCGGGGACTATACCAGAGCACCAGATGTGCCTCAATCCCTTCTCGTCGCCCCTAAATCTTCCATTCTGAGCAACGCTTCGAACGTATAACCTCGGAGTCTGGAGACTGCCTCGTCTCTCCTATCGAGTACGGCGACGATACCAAGCACCTCAGCCCCCGCCTCCTTCAAGACCTCAGCCGCCCGCAACACCTGTGTGCCCGTGGTGACGACGTCTTCTACGAGGACGCACCTCTCTCCGGCTTCGATGGGGCGCCCCTCGATCTTATTTGCGGTTCCGTACTCTTTTGCGCTCTTGCGGACTATGCCGTACGGAAGCCCGGTGTGTAGCGCAACGGCCGCGACCAGCGGCACCGCCCCAAGCTCGACGCCCGCGAGCCTTTGCACGCCGGACGGGAGCCGGTCGGAGAGCTCCCGGGCCAGGTCCCGCAGGAGGTCGGGCTCGGTGGAGAAGAGATACTTGTCGACGTAGAAGCTGCTCCTCTTGCCGCTGGAGAGCACGAAGTCTCCCTCCAGCAAGGCAGCCTCCCTCACACGGGCGGCGAGAGCCGCGGAGCGGAGATCAGACACCGCTCGTGCCGTTCGCGGGCCGCTGCTCCAGATCCTCCAACGCAGCGTCGAAGGGCCCGAAGTCTACCTTTTGGAGTAGCTCGCCGATCTCCCGCGCCTCACCCTCGGCCCCGGCAAGCCCGGCCTCCACCCGCGCGTTTACCTCCGAGAGCAACGCGACCGCCTTCTCCAGGACGTCGACGACCTCTGCATCCGGAACACTCTCGAGGTCCTCAGCGAGCTTCTCGAGCTCTGCAAGCCTCTCCTCCAGAAGCTTTATATCCTCTTGTTTTCCGCCGTTCATAGGTCCGGGACTATACATCATCCTCCCCGCGCGGTCCTTTGCGAACGGCACCATCGTTCTCCTCTGAAGACCTCCGGGTACCGCCTGCGGCTAACCCGAGGATCGCGCCGAGCACCCCTACGAGCAAGAGCGACGCGGCGAGAGGCAACAGTCCCCATACGAACAAGCCGTTACCCGCACGCCACAGGAGGTAGGAGACTACCCCGGAGGCTCCGATGATGAGCGGCACGGCCCCTAGCAGGATGAATAGCAGGGTCAACGGACGCAGGCGGCTCACTACTTCACCACCCTGTCTATAGCCTTCACGAGATCCTTGACCATCTCCTCGGAGGCTCCGTCCTCGCCGGCTCTCTCCTCGACGAAGTCCTTGAGGAGCACGCTGTTAATGCGCCGGATCGCCGAGAAGATCGCGTTCGTCTGCTGGACTACCTCGGCGTAGGTAACATCTCCCTCATCAACCATCTTCGCTACACCCCGGACGTGTCCCTCCACGCTCTTTAAACGCCGGAGCACCTCATCCTTTGCAACGTCTTGCAAACCCTACCCACCCTTCTCTTCTAGCTCTTTCAAAAGCTCGCGGACGACGGTCGCGTCATGGAAGTGTACGTCGCCCTGCGGAAGATACTGCACCCTCTCGTGTCCCTTGCCCGCCACTACGACCACGTCCCCGGGTTCCGCCGCCTCCAGCGCACGACGGATAGCAGCCCGCCGGTCCAAAACGACCTCGTAGCTCCCCGGCCCGCCCTCCGAGCCCGCCACGACCTCGCAGGCTATCTTCTCCGGGTCCTCGGTATAAGCATCATCGGTGGTCACTATGCTCAACTCCGCAAGCTCGGCCGCCACCCGGCCCATCAACGGACGCTTCGCCGGGTCCCGGTCTCCGGCAGCTCCGAAGACACACACCACGCGTCCCAGTCTCTCGTTACCCGGAACCGTCGCCGTGCGAGCGACGTTTAGTACTGCCTCCAGCCCGATGTCGGTGTGGGCGTAGTCTACGACCACCTCGAAACCGAACCTCTCGGGGGAGACGAGCCTCTCGAACCTGCCCGGCACCTGCTCCATCTCCCTCACGGAGGAAGCTATCACCTCCTCCTCGACTCCCAGGGCAAGCGCGAGCGCAGCTGCGCCCGCGACGTTCTGAACGTTGTACCCGCCGAGCAGAGGACTCTCGACCTCCAAACTCCCGCCCGGGTAGCGGAGCAAGAATGTTGTCCCTCCCGGCAAGGACCGGACCTCCTCGACGCGGTAGTCTGCGTCCTCCGCGGCGCCGAACGTCTCTACGCTCCGTACTTCCTCGCGCAAGCGCCGTCCGAAAGCGTCGTCGGCGTTGGCGAGCTTAGGTCCCTCGGCCCAATAGAAGAGCTCGCGCTTGGCTTTGTAGTACTCCTCCATCGAGCCGTGCAGATCCAGATGGTCGCGGGTGAGGTTAGTGAAGAGCGCGCCCTTTATATGGGTACCCGTGACCCGCTTCAGGGCGACCCCGTGTGAGGAGACTTCGAGGACGACGTGCTCCACCCCTACAGCAAGCATTTCCCCAAGGGTACCCTGGACCTCCGTCGCCTCGGGGGTGGTGCGAATAGTCGGACGGCGCTCGCCTCTGAAGACCAGTTCGGCGGTGGTCATAAGCCCGCATCTCTCGGGCGTATGGGCAGCGGCGAGGATGGTGTAGAGAGCGTAGGAGGTGGTGGTCTTGCCGTTGGTTCCGGTAACACCATGCACGGCCATGTCCGCTGAAGGATCGCCGGAGACGGCACAGGCGAGCGCGGCGAGCGCCGCACGGGCGTCGGGGACGACGACGGTGTTGGGCTCGTTCGGAACCCTACGCTCGGCCACGACGAGCGCCGCGCCGCGCCGTATAGCCTCGCTGGCGAACTCTGCGCCGTCACGTTTGAAACCGGGGACGGCGACGAAGGCGAAGCCGGGCTCTACACGGCGCGAGTCATGGGCGACGCCGCCGATACCCTCCACCCCCCTCGGCAACTCCGCCCCCAGAGTACGGCTCAACCGTGCGCGATCCAGGAAAACCACGCCCCCTAGTGTAGCAAGGGCCGTACCCCGCCCGCCGCGGACCCGTCTCTCACCCCCGCCGATAGATAGAGTGAAAGAAATTACACGAGAATTCGATGACACCCCCGTCAGGGGTGTGTTAACCTACCCGGGTCATTTTTTACGGAAACTTAACATAAGCGTGGAGAACCAGGGCACCACCGAGGAGGAGCTGTGGAGCGCGGTCGTTCTTACCAAGAAAGGGGACGAATGTCTGCCGAGAACACCACGATGCTGACGGAGCGGACGGACGAGCTTTTGAACCGTGGCAGGAGCCAAGGGTTTATCAGTACAGAGGACGTCGCAGATCTGCTGCAGGAGGGGGATCTCTCGGCGACCGAGGTGGAGGAGTTCTACGCCACCCTCGAAGAGGAGGACATTAACATAGTCGAGGGTGAGATCGCGCCCTCGGTGAACGGAGCCCCCTCAGCGGGCGCCGCGCAGGTACCCGAGACCCCGGCGGTCCAGATTGCTCACGCGGTGGCGACCGGCGACTCCATAAGGATGTACCTCGCGGAGATCGGACGGGTCAGGCTGCTCACGCACGCCGATGAGATAAGGCTCGCCAAGGGTATCGCTCGTGGCAACAAGCGGTGCAAGGACCGGCTCGTCGAGGCTAACCTGAGGCTTGTGGTCTCGATAGCCAAGAAGTACCGCAACCGCGGGGTCTCGTTCCTGGACCTCATCCAGGAGGGGAACCTCGGCCTGATCCGGGCGGCCGAGAAGTTCGACCATACGAAGGGTTACAAGTTCTCGACCTACGCTACGTGGTGGATTCGGCAGGCCATAACCCGCGCCATCGCCGACAAGGGCCGCACCATCCGCATCCCCGTCCACATGGTCGAGAAGGTCAATAAGTTCCACCGCACGCACCGGCGCATGACCCAGACCCTGGGGCGTGAGCCGGTCGACGAGGAGATAGCGCGCGAGTTGGACATACCCGTCGAGGAGATAGTAAGGCTACAGGAGATCAGCCAGCGGGCCATCTCGCTCGAGACCCCGGTCGGCGACGAGGACTCCTCCCACCTCGGCGACTTCCTGGAGGACGCGACGACCGTAACGCCGACCGAGGCGGTCTCGGAGGCCCTGCTAAAGGCGCATCTTCGGGAGGCGCTCGACGAGTTGCCGGAGAGAGAGCGACAGATCATCGAGCTCCGCTTCGGGATGAAGGACGACAGGCCCCGCACCCTCGAAGAGGTCGGCCGGGAGTTCGACATCACCCGGGAGAGGGTCCGCCAGATCCAGATGAAGACCCTCAACCTTCTCCGCGAGCAGCGCCGCACCCAGAACCTGCGTGAGTATCTCCGATAGCGTACCCGCCCCCGGGGGGCCGGCGGACGAATCACCCGAGAAGCTCCATGCGTTCGTGCGCGAGTTGGCCCAGGCCGCCGGAGAGCTACACCTCTCTCGTCTGACGGACCCCGGTAAGATCCGGGAGAAAGCCCCGAAAGACCTCGTCACCGAGGTGGACCTCCTCTCGGAGGAGCTCCTGATCTCGCGCATCCGCGAACGCTATCCGGAGGATGCCATCCTCTCTGAGGAACAGGGCGGAGAGATCTCCCCGACCGGCCGTACTTGGCTGCTCGACCCCGTGGACGGCACCGCCAACTTCGCCCGTGCCAATCCACTCTTCTGCGTCTGCATCTCCGTCGCGGAGGGAGACCGGATCACTCACGCCGCCGTCGGTGCGCCTCGCCTGGGCGACATCTATCACGCCCGGCTAGGTGGTGGAGCTTATCGTGAATCAGCCTCCGGCAAGGCTCACCCTCTCCGGGTCGGGAGCGCTGAGAGGCTCGCGGACTCCTTTGTCGGGGCGGATGTGTCCTACAGGGGCAGCAACGAGCCTCGCAAGAACGGTACCCTGGAAGTCTTCAAACGTTGCTGGCAAGTCCGCTCGCTCGGGAGCGCCGGCATACGTGGGGCATGGCTTGCGGCGGGCTACCTCGACGTCTCCATCGGCACCCGTAACACCGCCTGGGACTACGCTCCTACGGCCCTCCTCGTGGCCGAGGCCGGCGGGCAGGTATCCAACCTTACCGGTGGCCCCTGGACATACGACTCCGACGGCCTCCTCGCGACAAACAACGAGACTCTCCATGCAGAGGCGTTGGAGGTTCTAGCCACCGGCGAAGGCTGAACCTCAGACCCGTCACACCGCTCTCGACTCAGCTACTGCTGCTGGCCGTAGATCGGTGGCGGCCGCGGGTTCACCGGCGGCTGTTGCGGCTGGTTGCTCGGGGGCGGTGGCTGGAATGTCGGTTGTTGCTGCCCGGAGCTGGGCGTCGAGCTCTGAGAGCTCTTCGGTTCCGCGCTCTTTCCTTTGGTCGTAGAACCCTTCGTCTTTCCGGTCGTCTCGGCGGGCTTCGAGACGGCGCGGCCGTCCGTCTTGACCTGGAGCTTTGAGTCGTTGCTCGGAATATCGAGCTCCTGGACGGGCATTTCCTTTACGGCCTCCTGCATGTAGAGAGACCAGATGTCCAGCGGGAAGTTCTCGCCATTGATCTCCGGGAACCCCCGGACGCCTATCATCGGGACGCGCTCCTCCGGGTAGCCGACCCAGACGCTAGTCGCGAGCTGCGGCACGTATCCCACGTACCAGGCGTCCACGAACAGCTCGGTCGTGCCGGTCTTCCCGGCCGAGTCGCGACCGAGCTCGGCCTTGAGGTTACGGTAGCGTCCCGCCGTCCCCCGCTCAGTCACGCCGCGCAAGGTCTGGGTGACGGCCGCCGCCTGATCCCGGGTGAGCACCTCGTTCTCCTCCGGCTCGTGCTCCTGTACGACGACATCCTCGCCGCCATCCCCTTCTTTGGTGACCTTCTCCACCAGATAAGGCTCCATATGGACGCCGCCGTTCGCGAGCATCGAGTAGGACGAGGCCATGTTGAACGGCGTCACCCCTTCACCCAGACCCCCTATAGCCATCGCCGGGTAAACGTCCAGGTAGCTCTCTATCCCCGCCTTGTTCGCTAAGGCCGCCACGTTCTCCAGGCCGAGATCTAGCGCGAGCTGCACGAAGACCGTGTTGTCTGACTGCTCGGTGGCGGTCTTCAAGGAGATGGGACCGCGCTGGACGTAGTTGTAGTTCTGGACCCGGTAGGGCTCGGCGTACGCGCCCATGTCTATGCTCAAGTCCTTGGAGGCATAATAAGTGTCCGGCGAGATCCCCTGCCGAATCGCCTCCGCCAGAACGAACATCTTGAAGGAGCTGCCCGGCTGCCGCTTGCCCTGCGTGGCGAGGTTGAACTTCACCTGCTCGAAGTCCGAGCCGCCCACCATCGCCTTGACAGCGCCTGTGGACGGCTCCACGGAGACCAGCGAGGCTGAAGGGTCGCCGGACTCCGGGGCCACGACCTTCTCCACGGCCGCCGCCGCAAGACCCTGCAGGTTCGGATCCAGAGTCGTGTAGATTGTCAACCCGCCCTCGTAGACGGCCTGATCTCCGTACTGCTCGGCCAACTCCTTGCGGACTGCGTCCAAAAAGTACTGGTTGTCGTTCTCGTACTCGACCCTCCCGCGGCTCAAGTCCAGGCCTTGGGAGGTAGCCTCGTCGTACTTCTTCTGGTCTATGTAACCCTGCTCCAGCATCTTATCGAGTACGATGTCGCGCCTAGCCTTCGCGGTCTCCGGGTCGGCGAAAGGATCGTAGGTGCCGGGGAGGTTGATGATCCCCGCGAGCAGCGCCGACTCCGAGAGCGATAGCTCCGACGCGGACTTGTCGTAGTAGGTACGGGCCGCCGCCTCGGCTCCGTAGGCGTTCGCCCCGAAATACACCGTGTTCAGGTACTGTTCGAGAATCTCTTCCTTGGCGTGCTCCTCCTCGTACTGCCAGGCGAGAGATGCCTCGGTCAGCTTGCGCTCCAGGGAAGGAATCTGGCGTTGCTCCTGAGCAATGTACGTGTTCTTTACGAGCTGTTGGGTGATCGTCGAACCACCCTCCTGGACGGAGAGGCTCTTCAGGTTCTCCCCGGCGGCCCGCGCTATCGCCTCGTAATCCACCCCCTGATGCTCGTAGAAGCGCTGGTCCTCTACAGCGATGACCGCGTCGCGCAAGGACGGTTCGATCTCCCCGAGCCCGACTACAAAGCGGTTCTGGACCCCGTGCAACTCATCCACCACGTTGCCGCCGGAATCGTAGACGACGGAGGTCTGGGCGAGTTCCGTGGCGGAGTAGCTACTCAACTCGGGCAGGTCCTCGGACACCTGTGCGTAGGTATAGCCGAAGAGGCCGAAGAACGCGGCTAAGGAGGCCAAAGAGACCGAGACCAGCCCGATCAGAGCCACCCTCAACACCGACCACACCCTACCGCGCTTGTGCCTCTGCACCTGCTTTCGGCTCCGGCGGCGGCCCATAATAGCCAGCTTCTCGTAATCCATCGAGCGGCTATTATACAGAAGGCACCGAACCTACCCTTAAGCTAAACCAGAGGAAGAGTGACCGTTACCATGAACCTCTCACGCAAGCTATTCCCCGCCCTGGCGGACAATGACTTCGTCTACCTCAACTCCGGCGGAAGCGGGCCGCCCTCACGCGAGACGATAAACGCCATGCGCGAGCTCGACGATCTATGCTCCGGCCCCGCCTACCTCGAAGGCGTCGGCCTCTACGCTCACCAGCGCGACGCTTACGCCCGCGCCCGAACCGCGGCGGCGAAGCTCATAGGCGCGGCTCCCGATGATGTCGCCCTCACCCTCAATACGTCTCACGGCATGAATCTTGGCGTCTTCTCCCTAGACTGGAAACAAGGTGACGAGGTGATCACGAGCCGCTCCGAGCACCCGGGCTGCCTCGTTCCCCTGCACGCTATACAGGAACGCTACGGCGTCAACGTGAAGCTCGTCGAGCCCCCGATCACGCTCGAAAAGGTAGAGGCCGCCATGTCGTCCCGCACGCGCCTCGTCTCCGTCTCGCACGTGGACTGGACGACAGGCGAGATCCTGTCGTTGCAGGAGATCTCCGCTCTAGCCCGCGAACGCGGCGCCCTGACCCTCGTAGACGGCGCCCAGAGCGTCGGCAACATACCCGTGTACACACCCGCCACAGGCGTCGATATGTACGCCTTCACCGGCCACAAGTGGATGCTCGGGCCGGAGGGCATGGGCGGTCTCTACGTCCGGCCCGGCCTTGAAGCGGCGAGCACGAGCCTCGGCTACGCCTCTCTCTCGGACCCCGCACGATTCGCCCCGGAGGGCGGCTACCTGCAGCATCTCCACCGGGGCGCCCGGCGCTTCGAGTCCTCTACGATGAGCCCGGCTCTCGCCGCCGGCTTCGCCCGCGCCGCTGAATTCGTCTCCGAACGCGGTACGAAGGGCTTTGAGGAGATACTACGCCGTGCCGAATTCCTGTCCGGCCTCCTGGAAGAGATGCCCCGCGTTACTCTCCGCTCCCCCCGCCCCGCGCAATCCGGCCTCGTGAGCTTTGAGATAGAGGGCGTGGCGGCGCAAGATGCCGCTGAGAGATTGCTCGAACAGAGGCTAATCGTACGCTTCATTCCAGAACCGTATCCCTACGTCCGGGCGAGCACCCATCTCTTCAACAGCGAGGAGGATCTGGAGACTCTGGCGAAGGCCGTTAGCAGACTATAAGGGGTTCCTCTGACCGCGCGGAACTCCCGAGCGTCATGTTGGGAGGACTTCCATCTTGGAGACCGAGCAGGGCGTAGGGTTGTGGCGTAAACTGTCGCGTCGATGATCCACAACTAACGGCACACCGTGCTCCGATTTGAGAGCGGGAGGTATACATGCACAGGCTTACTGGCGAGAACCTAGGACGGAGGACCTCTTCGTGGGCATCCACGGTAACTCTAGTCGTCCTGATGGCGGTGCTCACGGCGGCTGGAGCGCAGGTGGCGATCCCCCTGCCCTTTACGCCGGTACCTATAACGCTGCAAGTGTTGGTGGTCGTTCTCTCTGGCTTCCTGCTCGGGGTCCGGGGCGGCGCTTCGGCTCAACTAACGTACCTGGCGCTCGGCGCTATAGGTGTTCCGGTCTTCGCCGGCTTTGCGGGGGGCTTCTGGCACCTCTTGGGGCCCACGGGGGGGTATCTGATCTCCTACCCGTTCGCCGCTGCGGTGGCCGGGCTAGCCTTCCCTATAGTAGCAGCGGCGCCGCGGTGGAGAGCGGTAGCGGTTGCGACCGCCGCGGGGCTCTTGGGGCTGGCCGCGATCTATGCTCTGGGGACGGCGTGGCTGGCGCTCGAGCTGCAACTCTCCCTCGGAACGGCGATCGCGCAGGCCGTCCTGCCGTTCGTAGTCGTTGATATAGCCAAGATAGCGCTCGCAGCCCTCGTCGCCGCCGGAGCCCTCCCCATGCTCAGGAGCCGCTTCCTCTAAACGTCACCCCGTACGAGGGCGCGCGGGCTCTTGATGGTCCTCCGGCCTCTCGTCTAGTAGGAAGTTCGTTACCGAGTCGAAGTCGTTGAAGAGGTGATCGGGTTCGGCGGAGCGAAGAGCCTCTTCGGTAAAGGCTCCCCAGCTTACGGCGATGCTCGTCATCCCGGCGGCGCGGGCGGCGGCAACGTCAAAGGGAGCGTCGCCGACGTATACAGCCCTCTCCGGTGAAATGCCGCCGAGGAGCTCCAGGCCCCTCAAGAGCGGGGCTGGATGAGGCTTGTGCTTCGAGGTGTTCTCCATCGTAACGAAAATATCTACCGCGCCGCGCAACGCAGGGAAGGAACTAAGCGCCATCTCCACGGAGGGGCGGCGCTTGGAGGTAACAACGGCCAACCGTAGTCCGGCGTCGCGCAGGCGGGCGAGAGAGTCATCAACCCCGGAGAATTCTCTAATAAACGTCCCGTGGTGCTCATCGTTGTGGCGTAGGTAGGAATTCAAGAGGTCTTCGGCTCTATCGAAGTCTAAAAGCTCCATCTGGCGGGGTAGGGGTTGGCCGACGTTGGCCAGAAGCTCTTCGCGGCTCAGGTCCCTGTCAAGAACCTCACTCGTCGCGTGGCGCATGGACTGATAGATCAGCTCGGTCGTATCGACTATGGTCCCGTCGAAGTCGAGGAGGACGGCCTCTAGCGGGGCGGTCACTTAGAGGGAGCCGTTACCAGGGAGAAATGAGCCCATCTCCCAGGACTCTAGCTCCTCGATACCGGCCTCGTCCGTCAGCCTGAGGTGAACGGGAGTAACGCTGATCTCACGGTTCTCTATAGCGGAGAAGTCGGTGCCTTCCTCTTCATGGTAGGCGGGCGGGCGGTTGTATATATCGTAGGTGACTTGCCCCTCTTCGTCCTTTGCCTCGACCAGCTCGTCGGTGTAGCGCCGCCGCCCCAGCTTCGTAGCCCGCGCGCCCCTGAGATCTCCTTCGGGCAGGTTAGGCGCGTTGACGCTCAGGATACGACCCGGTGGAAGGCCGCTCGCCGCGACCTTGACCAGCCGGGCGGCGAAGCTCGCCAAGGGGCCGAAATGTAGATCCTCTTCTTCATGGTGGTGCCAGGGACGCTCGACGCTCAAGGAGAGGGCGATACCCGGAACCCCGACGACGATCCCTTCGAACGCAGCCGCTACGGTACCCGAGTACGTGATGTCGTCGCCCAAGTTCTCGCCATGGTTGATGCCCGCCACGACGATGTCGGGTTCGAAGTCCATAAGGCCCAATGCCACGAGCCGCACGCAGTCGACGGGAGTCCCGCTGCACGCATACCCCAGGGTACCGTCGTACATCTTCCGCTCCTCGACGTGCAGGGGTGAACCGAAGGAGATGCCGCGTCCCACCCCGCTCCGGTTGCGGTCTGGAGCGACGGTTAAGACGTCGCCGACCTCCTCTAAAGCTTGCCGGGCCGCCGCCAGCCCGGCCGCCCCTATCCCGTCGTCGTTCGTCAGGATGATGCGCAACCCGTTAAGCTCTCTTGCAAGCGAAGTTCATCACGAAGGCAAGATTCTATCACCTGGTATAGGAGATTTACCGACAGCCCGCACAAAGCATTGCCCGCTCGTATAGATACTGCGCGTTAAAGTGCTTCGGCAGCCCTCTGCGGGCTCCTGAAGGCTCGCGTAAATTTTGTGCCAAAACTGCTAGACAAACGTATGCCTGTAGGATAGCTTATGCACATGGAGACGAATGATAGGGGCTATTCCTCACCCACAAACGTGACCGAATGGTTCGAGAAGCGTTCTTACAGCCATGAGGAGTTCAAGGATATCCAGAAGCTCGTCAGGCGCAAGCGTGAGACGGGCCTGACGGTGAGCCTGGTGTTACCGGGCCGCAACGTCGCAGACACTATAGGCGGGATCATCGGCGAGGTACTCGGCCTCAACGAGGAGGCGCCGTTGGTAGACCAGATCATGGTGATCGATGCCGACTCGGAGGATGGCACCTCCGAGGTAGCGGCGGCCAGCGGGGCTGAGGTGTACTCGGAGAACGAGTTGCTCTCCCATTACGGCGGCGCGCACGGCAAGGGCGACGCCATGTGGAGAAGCCTCTCGGTCGCGCGCGGCGACCTCGTAATGTTCGCAGACTCGGATACCAAGGACTTCAAGCCTCAGTTTATCTACGGCACTTTGGGCCCTATCCTAACCGTCCCAGAGGTTCGTTTCGTCAAGGGGGCCTTCCGGCGTCCCTTCAAGAGCAACGAGAGCGTCGAGCTCGACGGCGGGGGCCGGGTCACGGAGCTTACTACCAAGCCGCTCTTCAACCTCTTCTACCCAGAGCTGACCGGATTTGTGCAGCCGCTGGCCGGCGAGTTCGTAGCCGACAAGGAACTCTTCTCGTCTATCCCGTTCCTAACCGGCTATGCGGTCGAGACGGGGATCATGATAGACGTCTTGAAGAAGGCAGGACTGAACGCGATGGCCCAGACCGACCTCGGCACGCGCCAGAATCGTCACCAGCCACTCTTTGATCTGGGGCGTATGAGCTACTCTGTGCTGCGGGCCGTGGCGCGCAGGCTGCGCCAGGATGGTCGCCTCCGGCAGCTCCGCGACCCCTCGACGCCCGACTCCCTGTTCCAGTTCAGCGACTATCTTCACGCGGCGGCAACCCCCGACGGCCTACAGATTCGCGAGCACGTCGAGGAGCTCGTCGAGCGACCGCCAATGGCTGAGGTCCTGGCCGGCAGCCGGGAGCAGTAGCTCCAAGCATTAGCAACCCCGAGGCCCTAACCTCCTTCGGCGAGCCTGAAAAGGGCTCGCCGTCTTCGTTTAGCTACTCCCGGCGGCGAGGAAATCGAGGGCGACGGCGGCGGTCCAGGACTGGTCGGAAGCGCCTAGAGCCTCTCCAGTAAACGGTTCGTAGTACTCGGCGAAACCGCCGTCGGCGAGGCTATCGATGGTCGCGTGACGCATCTCTTCCGCCCTCTCGTGCTCACCTGCGCGGAGCAGCGACCACCACAACAACCAGTTGGCTACAGGCCAGACAGGGCCGCGCCAGTAGCTGCGAGGGTGAAACCCCGGTTCCTCGGGGCTGGTGCTCGGCGGCAGCGGGCGGCGCAGCCGCGGATTACCCGCGAACGCGGGGGAATCGAGGGTCTCTAGGAGGTCTTTAAGGCGTTCCGGGCTGAGACCACCCGCGATCAGAGGGGCGAAACCAGCGATGGTGCGCACGCGGGCGGGCCTCTCGGCGCGAAGGTCGTAATCGAGACAGAGCTTGAAGTTCGGGTCCCAACACTGCTCCAGACTCTTACGGCCGCGCTCCATCCAGTGCTCTATGAGGACGCGGTCGTCCTCAGGAGCATCGACGGCCTGGGCGATCTGTAGTAATGCTTCGTTCGCCGCTACCAGAATGGCGCTGAAGAGGACGTCCTTTATGAGGAAGGGGTGAACCTCGTAGATCTTGGCCTCCTCGTAGCGCGCCTTCTTCAGGAGCTCAAGGAGCCAGAGATAGCGATCGTACTCCTCGTCGCTCGGCCTCTCGGAGGGGTCGGTGACGTGCGCGAGGTCGCGGCGAGTGTACGGCGGAAGGTCCCCGATCTCGATCGCTTCGAGCGCCGCGTCCCAGCGCGGTGAGTTGTCGGTCCCGCTCTCCCACGGGTGGTGGATGGTCACAAGCCCCGACCCTTCCGGGTCCCGGGCCGTCGTAAGGTAGAGGTGCCAGGCCAGCAGACGCGGGTAGCTGTCACGCAGGAAAGAGCGGGCAAGCTCGACTCGGCGCTCGTCTTTACCCCTGGCGGTCTCCCAGATACGCAGAACGGCAATGGCGTGAATCGGAGGCTGGCAGAGGCCGCTGGTGTGCGGAGCCGAGGGGGCATCCGAGGAGAGCGTAGCGGAGTTCCAACGCTCCGCGTCGGGAAAGTAGCTCTTAGGAGGGGCATCCGGGTTGAAGATGATATGCGGTAGCTTCCCGTTCTCCCACTGTCCAGCGAAGAGGGTCTCAAGCTCGCGCGCGGCGCGCTCGTTGTCCATGTGCGCAAGACCCAGCGCGATGAACGCGCTATCCCAGCTCCACTGGTGCGGGTATAGAGAGGGGGCTGGCTTGGTCCAGGTCTTCAGGTCGTTGCGGCGGAGCACCCCGGCCGCGAGCGGGCTCACCTCAACAGGTTTTTCGCGGGCCGATGAATCTTCGACTTCTTCCGGCTCCATATCTTCTCTCACGATTGCAGTCTCATCTCGCTCGCGTTGCGGTCTTAGTGTAAGGAGGATCGGCCCGGCCTTCAACCTCTACAAACGAAAAATCTCGGGCTTACACTAACTCCCTGGATCGTTGGTCTCCGTCGACAGCTCCTCGTAGTACGAGGAGAGGGAGCCGAGAAAGCCCTCGTAGGCGTCCAAAGAGCCCCGGGAGAGCTGCAGCAACGACTCCCGGTGTCTCTGGGCCTGCTCCGCTATGTTATCGAGGGTGCGCAAGCTCAGATCTGACTGTATCTCGGCCTGCGCCTTGAGCAACTCCGCATGGTTCTCAATGATGTTCTGAGTAAGACGAAGGTTGGTCTCCTGCATCGACGCCGCGCCCTTCACGGCCGTCTCGTAAGAGTCCTGAACCACACTTGCCAGCCTCTCGAACGCCTCTTTGATCCTGTCAGCGTCTCTCTCGTTCATAACTCTCCTTCCCATTCTTCCGCAAGATACTAACACCTCATCGTATCGAGCGGCATCGAGGCCGTAACAGTTAGTCGTAGGGTTTATGGGAGGGTAAGCATGAGCATTGTTCATGACGCTGGAATCCGCTCGATAGGCAAGATTCAGCACGAGTTGGAGTACCGGTGATGTTGCCGACGCCGTCACCGTGGTCTCCGGCCAGAAGAAGGGCGTGAGGACCACCGCCTAGCACCGCTGCGCCCAGCGGTGCCTCGACCCGGGGCTGTACACGCCCCCGAGCTACTATGGACGTCGAACCCTCGCGACCGAGACGCTGTTCATCGAGAAGGGCATACTTCCCCGTGAGGAGGCACTTGCGAAGCCAGTCAAACCCCGGAAGCGTTGGAGCGCAGGATGATGCAGGGGCGTTTGAGCCTGCCAGACGACCGTACCCGGATGCCCGTAGAGCAGGCCGGCCACGCCCGCACTCCGTTCGACTTCAGCGAAAAGACGGGCAGGGTGAATAGGGCGCTCAAGGAGTTCGGGAGCTCCGAGTCACTCGCCCATGAAGGCTTCGATCAAGATCCCGTACAGGTCCTCGTCCCGCCCGACAGAACTGTAGGAGCCTTACAGAGGCTTGGTCTATCTGTTTCCCGAAGTTTACGCACACAGGTTGGCGAGAGGACGGGGCAGGGAGCGCCATCCTCTCGCCCTCACCACCGGGGCTCGACCTCGGTCGAAGGGTATCGACATAGGTAAATCATCTGCCCGTGTCGTCGAGGAGCAACTGGACTTGAGACCAACCGGCGTACCTCATTCCCCACGAGCGGCCGTCCGAAAAGAACATGAGACGACCTTATTGGTGCCAGCAAGCGCCCCGTTCGGGTTTGGTCATTCCCTACGATGTCCCCGCGCCCTAACCTACTTTCTCCTTCTGCTCCTCTCTCTCGTTGGCGGCGAGGACCTTCTCCACGAGGTTCGACGGGACCTCCTCATAGTGGCCGAACTCAACGTGAAAGTTGGCGCGACCGCCAGTAATGGAGCGCAGGTCGCGGGCATAGGTGAGCATCTCGACCTGCGGCACCTCGGCCTGGACGATCTGGCGCTCGCCGCGCTGCTCGATTCCCATGGGACGTCCGCGACGCCCGGAGAGGTCGCCCATGACCTCCCCGACCATCTCGGTAGGCGCGAGGACCTCGACCTTTACATACGGCTCCAGTAGGACCGGTCGGGCCTGCGCGATGGCGCTCTTGAAAGCCATCGAGCCCGCGACCTTGAAAGCCATCTCAGAGGAGTCGACCGAGTGGAAGGCGCCGTCGTAGAGACGAACCTTTACATCCACCACCGGGCAGCCGGCGAGCACGCCTTCCCGCATCGCCTCCAGAATACCCTTCTCGACCGCCGGAATGTACTGGCGCGGGATGGCGCCGCCAACGATGCCGTCCTCGAACTCGAAGCCAGATCCCCGGGGGAGCGGCGAGACCTCTATCCTTGCGTCCCCGAACTGCCCCCGTCCGCCGGTCTGCTTCTTGTAGCGTCCCTGGGCCTGGGCCGATGCGGCGATGGTCTCCTTGAACGGCACCTTGGGGGCGCGAGCTTCGACCTCGACCCCGTAGCGGCGGTGGATGCGCTCGATGGCAAGCTCCACGTGCATCTGTACGAGCCCCGAGAGGATATCTTCTCCCGTATCTTCAGAACGCTGCAACACGAGAGAGGGATCCTCGTCGGCGACCTTGCGGATCGCCTCGAAGACTTTCTCTTCCTCGCCGCGCGTCTTCGCGCCTACGGCGAACGCCGTCGTCGGCTCCGGCAGCTCCACCGGCGCGAAGGAGATCGGTGTTTCGGGTCTACAGAGAGTGTCGAAGGTGTGAGTATCCTTCAGCTTGGCGACGGCTACGATATCGCCCGCCACGGCCTCGGCTACTGAGACGCGTTCTTTGCCCATGAGGTGGGAGATTCCTCCGAGACGCTCGGCGGAGCCCGTGCGCGGGTTCGTGAGCGCCTCGTCCGAGCGGCAGCGCCCGCTAACCACCCGCAAGACGCTCAGTCGTCCGGCGAACGGGTCTACAAAAGTCTTGAAGACGTAGGCGGCGAACGGGCCATCCGGGTCGCAGGGCAACTCTTCGCCCTTCTCCGTGATCCAGCGGGAGCGGTCGACCGGGCTCGGGGCGCTACCGGCGATCACGTCGAGCACACGGTCTACCCCGATCATCTTCTCCACGCTGGTCGCTACAACGGGGATAATGAGACCGTCGGCGATCCCTTTACGAATTCCCTCGAACATCTCTTCGGTCGAGAGCTCCTCGCCTTCGAGGTACTTCTCTAAGAGCGTATCGTCGCTCTCGGCGATGGTCTCGAGCATCAAGATCCTCGCCTCCTCGACCTCTTCCTCCATTCCGGCGGGAACCTCGCTCGTCTGCTCTCCGTCAATGAAAGCCGTGCCGCTAAGCAGCCCGTAGACGCCCTTGAAGTTCCCCTCCTTGCCGATAGGAAGGTTCAGCGGCACGACCGCCGGTCCGAAGCGCGTCCGGAGTTGCTCCACGACCTCCGAGAAGTCCGTGCGCTCGCGGTCGAGGTGGTTCACGACGACGATGTGCGGTATATCCTCCTTCTCGCCGCGCCGCCAGACGCGCTCGGTGACCACCTGTATGGGGTCTTGCGCGTGCACCACCAGGACCGCGCAGTCAGCCGCCCTTTGGGCTATGAAGGCGTCCGCGATGAAGCCTCCGTCGCCGGGGGTGTCGAGGACGTTGACGTGACG
>CADCVD010000127.1 GCA_902806055.1 uncultured Rubrobacteraceae bacterium | reverse complement strand
CCCGCTCGGTCTTGATATTGTCCGGCGGGTATGGCTCTCCATTGTACTTTTGGGAGAGCTCGTCTATGTGGTTCCGGGCTTCCTGGCCTCTTACCGTCTCGACTACTTCGCCGCGTACCTCAGCGTAGCGGTAAGGATCCTGCTCGTCCCGGATGGTCAACGTAACCCGAGGGTCGCGCTCTAGGTTCTTGAATTTCTGGCGGTGTACCTCTGTATTGACGAAGAGCCGCTCGCCGTCGGTCCCAACCCATATGTAATGGGTTTGTAGGTTGCCACTGGGCATTACCGTGGTGATGACCGCAAAGTTGGCTCCTTGAGCTAGCTCTAAGGTGGTTGAGTGCAACTCGGAGCCATTTTGGGTTGCCGCCATACTTCGTATGCCTCCTTTTTCGATTTCAAGGAGATCTACCCTCGGTCAGCGTATCGAAACGGAAGACCCGGGATCTGTACGAGAGGTGCATTCTTCCCAAACCCTTCTGCTCCATCTCTATATGTAAGGCTTATCGTAACCTTCAGAGGGGTACATATCAACAAGAGTAGATACTTCAGCAGAGGAGCAAACATGAAACGTTGGATAAGACGCCTGATCGTTCTAGCCGCCCCGATAGTGTGGCGTAAGATCAAGGAGCGTCGGCGCGGAGGGCGGCCGGTAGCGAAACGCCGTAGCAGCGGGTGGAGTCGCTAGGCTAGAGAGGTAGTTGGAACCCAAGCTATGGGTCGGGGCCCCTCGTTGGAAGGGGCCAGGCTCAAGATCGACCGAGCCGCCGAGCACCTGGAGACCCTGCACCAGGAGGTCGAGGCCTACTTGGACGACCGGCCATACGAAGTGGTCAGTGAACCTCGGCCCGAGGGCAATCGCTTCTACTCTGCAAGCTTCATCGACACCCTCCCCTACCAGATAGCTTGGTACTCTGGCATGCTATCTTGGCCTCGTGGAGATCCTGGTCGCCCAGAGCCTGACCCGCCCCGAGGACGGCTTCGGGCTGCAGCAGGCCGTGCTGGAGGAGACGGTGGCGGGCTCCCGCGGCCCCACGGCACTCCTGTGGACCTCCTCCCGCTACATCGGAGCCACCCGCCCGGAGACGCGCCTCCCGGGCTTCGGAGAGGCGGTCAGGCTCGCGGAGGCGGGCGGTTTCCCTGTACTTGTGCGGAACTCCGGCGGGGGCGCGGTCGCGGCGAACGAGGGGAGTCTCTCGTTCTCCCTCACGTTCCCGGTCGAGGACATGCGTCACGGGTTATATGAGCGGTACACCGAGGGCGTGGAACTGGTCGTGGCGGCGCTGGGGAAGCTGGGCGTGGCGTCGGGGGCCGGGGAGGTCGAGGGCGAGTTCTGCCCGGGCGCCTACTCGGTCCGCTCGGGCGGACGCTCGGGGATAAAGATCGCCGGCCTGGCCCAGCGGGTGGTGCGCCGGGCGGCCCGGGTGGAGGCACTCGTGCTCGTCACGAAGACCGCGGAGGTCAGACGCGTCCTCGAAGGTTTCTACGGCGCTCTGGGGCTCCCCTTCCGGCCGGAGAGCGTCGCGGACCTCCCAGGAGTGGACGTGCAGCGGATGATCTCGGCGCTCTCTGAAGAGGTGCGGGAGCGTTACAAGGCGCGGGATGGGAAACTTGGCGAGGAGACACTCCTTCGAGCACGCTCCCAGCATAATGAGTGGCGAGTACCGTCCGGCACCATCGAACGAAGCTGAAGCGGACCCCGCGTGCGAGCGACAGGTGCGCCTACCCCAGCCCTGCCTCTCTGGCGCGGATGATGGCCTGAGCACGGTCGGCGACCTGCAGCTTGGTGAAGATATTCGAGACGTAGTTGCCTATCGTCTTCGTACTCAAAGAGAGTTGTTTGGCGATGGCAGGGTTTGGGTGACCCTGGGCGATGAGGCGAAGGATCTCACGCTCGCGATCGGTGAGCGTCGGAAAGGCTTTAGGCGGCGCGGTGGGACGCGGAGCCGCAAAGTAGGCGAGTACCCGGGTCGCTATCTGCGGGCTGAAGATGGCCTCACCACGCACCACCGCCCAGATTGCGCGCACCATCTCCTCCTCGTCGGCGTCTTTCAGGATGTACCCGCGCGCCCCTGCTCTCAAGGCCATGAAGACCGAATCTTCATCCTCGAAGAGCGTAACGACCAAAACGCGGATGTTCGGGCTATCTTGCAGGATCTTGCGTGTCGCCTCTATGCCGTTGCCCCCGGGCATCTGCAGGTCCATCAGGACCACGTCCGGCTGCAGGACAGCGGCGCACGCTACGGCCTCCTCGCCTGTCGTCGCTTCGCCGGCGACCTCGAAGTCGGGCACCGACTTTAGCAAGGAGATCATACCCTTCCGGAAGAGCGGATGGTCTTCGGCGACGAGTATACGCAAAGTCTCCAACTTATCATTCCTTTGGCAGCGGTAGACGGACCATCACCCGGGTACCGCCCCCTGAGATAGACTCGACGACGCAACTCCCGCCCAACTCAGCGGCGCGCTCACGCATCGAGTAGAGACCCACACCCGCGGCGCGCCCGGCAGGGATACCGACACCGTCGTCCACGACATCCAGCGTCACATCCTCATCCACGGCGAGACGCACGACGCAGGTCTTCGTTTGGGCGTGGCGGACCACGTTCGTCAAGGCCTCCTGCATGATGCGGTAAACGGCCACTTCGACGGCTGCTGGCAGGTGCCCAAGGTCCTCGGGCGCTTCCACCAGCACCCGAAGTTGCCCGCCCTCTGCACCGTAGCGCTCGGCGAGTTGGTGCAGTGCCGCTACAAGCCCCAGGTCGTCGAGCGCCGGGGGCCTGAGGTCGTAGACTAGGCGCCGGATGTCGGCGATGGCAGCGCGGAGCTCCTCACGCAGCTCTACCACCAGCTCATCAGCGGCCGCCGGGTCGCGTGGGATGAGGCGGCGGAGAGTCCCAGCCTGGACATTCAACCCGGCTAGTTGTGCGCCCAGACCGTCGTGCAGGTCGCGGCGCAAACGCCTCCGCTCCTCCTCGCGCGTTGCGACCAAGCGCTCCCGCGAACGCTGCAGGTCTGTCGTTAGGCGCACGGTGTACGCGGCGACTCCCGCCTGCCGGACCAGACCTTCCAGCAAGCGCCTGTCGGCGGGACTGAACGTCTCGCCGGGACCACGTGGCCCAAGCAGCAGTTCGCCGACCGGCTCGCTCTGGTATGTGAGCGGTAGGCGCAGCGGCTTTTCCATCGGCTTCCCTACGGACGCAGCGACCTTGGGGTTGGCGCCGTTTTCCATCAAAGCGATGGCGGTATAGGGCAGCTTGAGTGCCTCCCTGGCGGTCTCTACTATCGTGGAGAGTACATCCTCGGGGGCGAGAGTGGCCTCCAGGCGTTGTCCCAGGCGCGTCACCACGGCGTAGGGGTCGTCGCGCTCGCCGTACATCAGGCGATTGACGGCCCTTTGCAGCCGGGCGCGTAGCGGTTGGAAGAGTACGGCTACGACCCCGGTAGCCAAGAGCGAGATGAGCAGGTTGCCGCCCGTCTGGAACAAAGCGCCGAGGTAGCCGACGACGAGGACGTAAATGCCGACGACGCTTGCGGTAAGCGTGCCGTACACGAGGGTGCGGTTTGTGACCACGTCTATCTCGTAGAGCCGGTAACGCAAGATTGCTATGCCCACTGCCACGGGAACACTAGCGAAGCTCAACATCACGGCGTCCTCTAAGAGGTTTACCCAGAGCCGATCGACACCTCCAGCCTCATCTGGCAAGATGTTGGCCGGGATTACGTAAGAGGAGATCCCCAATCCTAAGATCGAGGCAGCGAAGGCTAGCCACTTGATCTGCTCTCGCTGCTCACCCCCAGAACGACGGAAGCGCAGCACCAAGCTTACAGCCGAAGCTAGAACACACACGGAGAGTAGCACCATAACGCCTAGCGTCGCGTCCGCTAACCAGGGGTACTTCTCTAGCCCGAACGGGTTGCGTATCCCAGGGAGGCCGTCCATCGGCCCGGGGCTGAGAGCGAAGCCTGCGCTCGCCAAGGCGATCACCGCTCCCGAGAGCCAGGCAAGGGGGCGCCACCTTCTCGAAGGAAGCCTCCCGTCGGGGAACAGCAGGATCAGATAGATGCCCAACAACCCCACAGCGGGCACCCACATCCACTCCCCCAGAGAGCCGATCGCCGCCGGGAAGGGGACCGAGCCGGGCCTCGCTAGCAGGCCATACATCCCGTAGCCGCTGCTCAAGTTGCCAAGCATCCAGAAGATGCCGACGGCCAGGCAGATCCAGCCTATGAAGTTGTTGGGGCGCCTCGAAGCGATCAGGGCGCCCACCAGGGGAAAGGCGAGGAAGGGCAGCAAGAAGATGAGCACGCCACTGTCGCCGCCTGTGCCCCAAGAGCTAGTAGGCTGGACGGATCCGGTGGCGACGTACAACACGATGCTCGCAGCGCACAGGAGGAGCGAGAGACCGGCAAGCGACCAAGCCAGACGAGCGGTGGCGCGGCGGCCCATCTTACCAACTCCTTGACCCTGGTTTCTTGCCTCTTCTGTCATAATACCACTCTACCGGAAGACGATCTTTCGAGCGTAACATGTGCCATAGCGCTCGGGCTTCTGCCTGCGACTCTTCCGGGATCGCAGCGTGTGCGCCCATCCCCTAAGTCGATAGCGATCCCGGGTGGACCGCCGCCGCGCAGCGACGGTATCGCTGCGCGGCGGCCCCGGTTGCCAAGGCGATGCACGTTGCCCTGCCCGTAACTGGCTATGGGCGTGCTGTGAGCCCTGGGGGAGGAAATCAGGTAGAGGCGGGCACGGCGACGACCTGCGGCACCCCGCGGAGAAAGCGCAGGCCGAGCCAGACCAGAGGGACGAGCAAGATGACCTCAGCGAGGTGCTGGACGAGTTGTATGCTGCCGATGTGCCCGATCGGCCAGAGGATCACGGCAATCCCCAGCAGCGCCGCCACCCAGGTTGGCGCCGTGCTGGTCCGGAAGAGGCCGACGCTGAGGGTCAGGAGCGCGATCGGGAATTGGATGCCGAAGATGACGAGTACCGGGAAGACCCGCCCCTCGGTGACCTCCATGATGGCCGCCATCATCGACTCGGGCGTGCCCGCCATGAGCGCCGCCCACTCGTGCAACATGGCAACTTGGAAGGATGCCCCTCCTACGCAGCCGGCCGCGACGAGCAGGCCGGCGACGACCGACAGGCGCGGCGAGGGCTGGCGCAACAGCCGCGCGATCCCTAGAAGACCTGGGACGAACAAGATGTGGCTGACCAGGCCGAAGACCCCGGCCCAGAAGAGCCCCCCCGAGTACTCGAATTGCGTCGCCGGCGCCAACAGCAGCGCCCCGGCGATCAGGCACACGCCCGCGACTTTCTCCTGCAGCCGCTCGGCCAGCGCTGTCCCTTCCATAGCGAACCTCCCTTCATGCCGTCTGACTTCATCTATTTGCATCGCAGTCCCTCCTTTGTAGGGTTCTTGAACTTGATAGGGTCACTCTAGCGGAGGGACTTTCCCAGGAGGTAGGGGTCGGTCTCCCGATCTAGCCGGGCAATTTTTCCGGGAAAGTCTCTAACCTTTCCATCGCTTTGAGCATCGAACGCGGAAGGATCGAGTGCATCCTCCACTGCGACAGCACCGTGAGCGCTACGGCGTGAGAGAGGCAACAGGATTCGGTGAGACACACTACTCCGGGCGCTCACCTTGCGCGAAGCTTGCGCGCGGCACCCGACCTCTCCGGAGTGGCTTCCTGGATCCTATAATCCGGGACCATGCCCGAGCTCGTGTTCAACGCTTTCGTCACGCTCCTGGTAGTCGTGGACCCTCTGGGGCTGGCACCACTCTTCGTGGCGCTGACCCGGGGCACGACGGAGTCATATAAGCGGGAGGCGGCGATAAGGGGGACGGTCTTAGGCGCGGCGATACTGTTCCTCTTCGCGCTCGTGGGGCAGGGGTTGTTGGGCGCTCTGGGCATCGGGTTCCCGGCGTTCAGGATCGCGGGTGGCGCCCTGCTTTTCTTGCTCTCCCTGGATGTGATCTTCGCCCGCCCCTCGGGTGCGCGGGCGGCTACGGTGCGCGAGCAGGAGGAGACACTGGCGGAGACACAGGAGGACATCTCGGTCTTCCCGCTGGCGATACCTCTGATCGCCGGTCCCGGCTCACTCACCACCGTGCTCCTCTACACTGCCGGAGGCGACGTCCTCTCCACAGTAGCGGTTCTCGGCGTGCTGCTCGTCGTCCTCTTGCTCACCCTCGCCTCCCTGCTCCTCGCCTCCCGCGTCATGAGCGTCTTCGGTGAGACCGGCGCCAACGTCTTCAGCCGAGTCCTCGGAGTGCTGCTGGCCGCCCTCGCCGTCCAGTTCCTGCTCGACGGCATCAAACAGAGCTTCGCTTTGTAGCTATCAGCAGCCACCGTTGCCCTGGCAGGTAAAGTTCGAGTCCTCAAAAGGGGATTGCGGCCGAAGCCGCGAAACCGGTTCGGGGTCACGAACCGGTAATTAGCCGAAAGCCGGCTGCCGATAGCGGGCGACTAATAAAGCTAAAATCCCATTATGGTCCGGAAAGAGGAATCGCACGGTCCCATCGTTATCGTCGGCGGGTATCTGACCCTGCCGATGAACTATCGGGAGCTGAAGCGGGTCCTGGAGGAGATCTCGGGCTCAGAGGTGTTCGTAACACAGATCACACCGCTCGATTGGAGCCTGGGTCGCTTTAGAGGCTACGGTCAGCTCGTCTTCGAGGTCGCGAGCGTGGTGGATAAAGCCCTCCTAAAGAGCGAGTCGGACAAGGTGGTGCTGGTCGGCCACTCGGCGGGCGGCATC
>CADCVD010000126.1 GCA_902806055.1 uncultured Rubrobacteraceae bacterium | reverse complement strand
GCTTCTCTACGTACGGCTAAACGACTCCGCCTTCGAGGTCTACGCATGCTAACAATAGTACGAAGCGTACTCCCGCCGGTCTGGAGGAAAATAGAACCTAAGATGAAAAACCGGAGACATGGGAAGAGATTGAACGGCCAACAAGGCAGAGAGCTTCTAGCAAAGCGCTACGAAAAGGATTACTTACGAATAGATCAAGCTCCTCGATCTGCCGGTGGCCATGGAGAACGGCTAGAACGTGCCGCCAGGGGAGCGAGGAGTAGCTCGGAAGGCGCCCTGCGACACCTTACAGTCTGATCTTGCCGAGGAGTTGATAAACCGCCCGCGAGAAGACCGATGTCCAACTATACCCTCATCGAAATCGTTGGTCACAGTAGGCAAGAAGCTCGCTAAAAAACAAGGCTTGCGTACGGCGGTTGGAGAACCTACTTGCGCATGTTCGGTTCAAGAACCTTTTTGCGCAGGCGGATGGAGGACGGTGTGATCTCGACCAGCTCATCATCGCCGATATATTCGAGGGCATCTTCGAGGGTCATCTTACGCACCGGCGTAAGGTTCAGCGCGTCATCGGCGCCCGCCGAGCGTACGTTGGTTAGCTTCTTGTTCTTGCACACGTTGACGTTCAGATCGTTCTCGCGGCTGTTCTCGCCGACGACCATGCCGACGTACACCTCGGTAGCGGGCGTGATGAAGAAGTTGCCGCGCTCCTGGAGCTTCCAGATCGAATACGCGAAGGCGCTCCCGGTCTCCGTAGCCACGAGGCTGCCATTCTGCCTGATCTTGAAGTCACCCGCCCACGGCGCGTAGCCGTCGAAGACGTGACTCATGATGCCCTCACCCTGCGTCATTGTCAGGAACTGTGTGCGGAAGCCGAAAAGGGCTCGCGCCGGGATCTTGAACTCTATCCGGGTACGGGAGCCCTGCGGCTCCATGTCGATGAGCTGACCCTTCCGGCCGCTGAGCACTCCGATCACGGTCGAAGAAAACTGGTCGGGAACGTCGACCACCAGGTGCTCGACAGGCTCATGACGCTTGCCGTCGATCTCGCGCGTGATGACTCGCGGCCCGCCCACCTGCACCTCGTACCCCTCGCGGCGCATGGTCTCCAGCAGGATCGAGAGATGCAACTCGCCCCGTCCCGAAACTTCGAACTCGTCGGGGCGCAGCTCCTCTACGCGCAGAGACACATTGGTTTGCACCTCTTTCATGAGTCGCTCGGCGAGGTGGCGCGACGTGACGTACTTACCCTCCTTGCCAGCAAAAGGGCTGGTGTTGGGCTGAAACAGCATGCTGACCGTCGGCTCGTCAACAGTAACAATCGGTAGCGGTTCGGGGTCGGCGAGGTCGGCGACCGTCTCGCCGATCTGGGCGTCCCCGATACCGGAGAGGGCCACGATATCACCCGCGCCTACCCCCTCCGCCTCGATGCGCTCCAGTCCGAGGTGCGTGAAGGGCTGTGCCACGCGCGTCTTCGTCATCGTACCGTCCTTGTGGATCAGGTTGACGAACTCGCCGCGCTTCACCTCGCCGCGCCGCACGCGTCCCACCACGATGCGTCCCAGATACTCAGAGTAGTCGAGGTTGGTTACTAGCATCTGGAAAGGGGCTTCGAGGTCCACCTCGGGCGCGGGTATCTGCTCCAGGACCGTCTCGAACAACTCGCTCATGTCGTCGCGCGGCGCATCCATGTCCTTGAAGGCGCGCCCCTCGCGGGCGACGGCGTAGAGGACGGGGAAGTCTAGCTGCTCGTCGGAGGCGCCGAGGTCGGCCATCAAGTCGAAGGTAAGGTCGACGACCTCTTCGGGCCGGGCGTCTTGCCGGTCGATCTTGTTGATGACCACGACAGGCTTGAGCCCCAGCTCGATCGCCTTGCGCAGCACGAAGCGTGTCTGCGGCATCGGCCCCTCGACCGCGTCCACCAGCAGCAGGCAACCGTCCACCATGCCGAGGATGCGCTCGACCTCGCCTCCAAAGTCGGCGTGACCGGGCGTGTCCACTATGTTGATCTTTACGCCACCATATTCCACGGCGGTGTTCTTCGCCAGGATGGTGATGCCGCGCTCCTTTTCGAGGACGTTGCTGTCCATGGCGCGTTCGGCGATCTCTTGGCCGTGGCCGAACTCCAAGGTTTGCTTAAGTAGCCCGTCTACCAGAGTAGTCTTGCCGTGATCGACATGCGAGATGATTGCGATGTTACGATATTTCATGCGTTCTCCTGACCCACTTGTCTTATTGCGTCATCAGCGCCTTGCAAGACACGGGTGTCGGAGGTCAAGGCAACAAAAAAGGCCGCGCGGGCGCGAACCTCCGACTGATTCTACCGCATGGCGCACTGAGTGTTAACGATGGCTTATCAGGAAGAGATACAACCCGGCCTCTTCTCTTACGAGTAGCGCTTGCTAGTCACCGCTGCATACGTATCGACAACCGGACAACAACAAGGATCAGGATCGAAGGAACTCAATGAAGGAACTCCGGGCGTTCACCCACCGAACGAACTTCGAATTGGTCCCGAGGGTTTTGCCCTTCCTCTCCGGCATATCTAGCTACGGCTGACGATGTCTACGCCGTGCGCTCTCCAGTCTAGGACCACCCAGCTAGCGTGCTCGCCTAGACCTGCTCCTGGTACCGGTAGGTTGCACTATAGGATATCGGCTCCCTGGCCGCCGCCCTCGCGACGGTCAGGGAGCCGACGGATCGCTCGTTGGGCTGGATCAGCTGCTGCGCAGAAGGTCTCTGGCTCCCGCCATGGCCTGAAGCTTGCCGACAGCGATGTCGCGCGAGAGGTGATTCATCCCGCACGAGCTGGTGATAAGCGCCTGCTCCTCGGGAAGCCAGCCGCCCACTCCCCACTCGTGCATGTGCTCGGCGAGTTGCTCGGGCGTCTCGATGTTGAGGTCCTGGACGTTAGCGACACCGACCGCGAGCTGCTGGTTCTTCAGCTTGCCCTCGTACTCGGGCGTCATGTCGCCCTCGTTCATAATAGCGTCACACTCGAGGTTGCAGATCTCATCGGTGGGATACGGCTCGATGTCGAAGTAGCGATGGCCGATCTGGCCGTCATAGTCCTCGCCCACGGCGTAGTTGCCCTGGCACACATGCTCCCACTTAAAGGCTGTGATGCCCTCCCAGGCCGCATTGTTCGCCTCGATCGCCGCCTCCACCTCCTCACGCGTGATGCCGCCGACCGCGAACAGCGGCTCGTCGAGCTGGAGATGCTTACAGCCGAGTCGCTCCAGTTCCTTGAAGTTCTGGTTGATCACCTCGGCTATGTCCATCATCATCGCCCGCAGATCGCCGCCGTAGTACTCGTCGTGTGCGACCTTGGCGAGCATGTGCGGTCCGGTCATGGTGATCTTGACCTTCTCCGGGTCACGGGCGTAGCGGGAGACGAACTTGAACTCGTCGATCAGCCCAATGTCACCGTACTCGATCTTGCTCGTGCACACGGCCGCCGGGTGGAACACACCTTCGTCCTTCGGGGTGATCGGCTTGGGCCGAGTCACGTGACCGTACTCCGAGTTCGGGTCCTTCTCAAACCCGGGCATCTTCGCCCAGAAGAAGTTGAGCATCGCGTTGGGCGGAGCGTGCCGGTTGTTCTGGCGCCGGTGCATCTCCCCGCCGTTGACGACGTCGATCCCGGCCGCCTCCTCGTCTAGGAGCGCTGCCTGCGAGGCGCGCGCCTGGGCGTCAGCCATGTCCTCCTTGGTCAGCTTACCCGCCTCGACCTGCTTCTCCAGCGCCTCGTACCAGCGTGGAAGGCTGTGAGCACCCACCACAGTCGTCGTGTACTTTTCGAGCACGTTTTCCTCCTATCCTGTCCTGCGCTCTGTGAGCCTCCGTCATCCGCATGGATGAGCACGATGTATCGACAGACGGCCTCCTCTGGCGCCAATTAGCCATGGTCTTGCTGCTCTCCTCGAGCAACGGCTCTTTAGCTAGAAGGAGCATCGCCAATCTAGGTCAACCACCGAGCAAACGACAGAACCTCTTTCCCAACGACCACTTATATCAGCTTTCTCAGACATGGTCAAACCAGGCCGGGCACGCTTAACTCCGCAGTGCGGTTGCTCCTCAGGGACGGCGGGTAGCACTAGCTGCCCGCAAAGAGACAGGCTGCTCTCGGTTGCATACTTCTGTTCGCGCCTCAAGTCAGCAAGGGTCTTAGTTAGACCGGCTCCAATCCGATGACGTCACTTACTTACGGTTCGCTTTACGGTAGGCTAAGGCTTGGTGCTTTGCTGACGGAACAGTATCCTTGAGAAATTCACAAGCATACAGTTGTTCCCTTGAAGAAGTTAGTCAGTGGGAGGTGTTCGGATGGCGGTGTATGCACTCAATTTATTTGATCTTGCCGACAACGACTCGTACCGGCGGTATTCACGCCGATCGGTAGCCGCCGTGGGCAAGCACGGCGGCAAGGTGGTAGCGTTGGGTCAGCTGAGCGGGGTTCAGCAAGGCGACCCCGGAGTAGAACCACGCAACGCCATGGTCCTCGTCGAGTGGCCTTCCCGAGACTCCTTCCAGGCTTTCCTGGACGATCCTGAACACGCAAAACTGCACCCGCTGCGGGAGGACGGGACACGCAACTACCTGTGGTGGATCTACGACCGCCTAGAGGATTTGCGCCCGCTATTAACACAGACCGGCGAGTAACTGCCTAAAGATGGGTTTGCTAGCTAGAACGCCTTCCAACCTAAGAGACGCAGCCTTGCCTCCGGTCGAAGGCGCAAGCATCAGCGCCCGGAGCATGTTTTTGAACTGTCTCTCGACCTCGTATGCAGAGTAGAGAGGGATAGCCGGTTTAGCGAACAACCGTGACCCTAAATCAGCTGCTCGAAAGGAAGAGGGGGCGCCGGAGCGGCGCCCCCTCTCATTGCCCTGGTACGCTGCTCTCAGGCAGCGACGTTCGCGAAGTACTGTCCGTACTCGCCACTCCTGAGCATCCGCTCCGCCTCGCGCTGGAGCTGGCGTACCCGCTCACGCGAGATGTCCAACTCGTCACTGAGCTCGGCTAGCGTAGCCGAATCACGCTCGTCCAGACCGTACCGGCGTACCAGTACGCGCCTGTGCCGCTCGGGGAGCTGTTCGATGGCCGCCTGGAGGCCCTGAGTCTCCATCTCGCGCATAACCTCGCCAGGGGTATCAGAGGCTCTCTCATCCTCCACAAAGGCGCCTACCTCGGAGGCGTCGTTATCCGAGCCGAGGGGCTGGTTGAGGCTCGTGGCATCCGGCATCGCGCCCTTCACCTCGCGCACATCCTCGGCAGTCCAGCCGATCCGGGCGGCGACCTCCTCGTCTGTCGGCTCTCGCTCAAGCTCGGCCGAGAGCTCGTTATAGGCGCGAGCCATCTTCCGGATCTTCTCGCCCATATGTACCGGAACGCGGATAGTGCGCCCCTTATCGGCCACGGCCCGCTGCACGGCCTGACGCACCCACCAAGTGGCGTAGGTGGAGAACCGGTAACCTCTCTCGGGGTCGAATTTCTCTACGGCCTTCATAAGCCCTATGTTGCCCTCCTGGATGAGATCCTCGAAGGGCAGACCCATCCCGCGGTACTTCTTGGCTACCGAGACCACGAGCCTCAGGTTCTTCTCTATGAGCCTCTGGCGGGCCTTTTTGTCGCCGGCCTTTGCCCTCTCAGAGAGATCTATCTCCTCCTGGTGCGTAAGGAGCTTCCCCCGTCCTATGTGCGAGAGGTACTTCGCCAGCAACTCCGGCGTCTCCGACTCTCGCTCCGTCTGCTTCTTGATACTCTTCTCTACAGTCTTCAATCTGTTACCTCCGTTTGTTGTATGCAATAGACACAAACCACGCGTGATTCCGAGCATCTCCGCCTGCAACCGCATTTTCAGGCTTCAGGCCCTGGGTGCCCGGTTCAGATTAGTCTAACTTCACTCCCCCAACCTTAGGATTATACTGCAAAAATACTCTTTTTTCAAACTTTTTCGCCGATTCTGCGCAGTCTTTCATTTCGAAGCGCGCTTCCTACAAATGGTCTGTCGCCCGCCGGTTATCCTGATACTATCGGAGCCTCAGTTAGTTACGCGGGGTCCGCTCCCGCTCGTGTGCAATAGAGGATAAGAGGAAGATGCGACGAGAACACAACTCTATCAGAACGCTTGCGGCTCTAGTCCTCGTGGCGTTCGTGCTGGTTACGGGTACCGCGCTTACTACGGTCGAGGCGCAGCAAGGAGGAGGAGGAGCTGCGGCCCCTTCCGCGCAATCACCGGGGCCACCGGAGATCGAAGCCGAGTCCTGGGCGCTAATGGATGCCGAGAGCGGCAAGTATCTGGAGGGGGAGAACCCTGACGAACAGCTCCCGGTGGGCTCCGTTACCAAGATCATGTCGGCCCTTGTGGTGCTGGATGAGGGTATAGACCTGGACCAGGAGGTGGTGATCTCATCGGAGGCCGAATCCTACGTGGGGAACACCTACAGCAACGTGGGCCTGATAGCGGGCGAGCGTGTGACTGTTAGAGACCTTCTGGTCGCCTCGATGGTCGCCTCTGGGACCGAAGCGGTCTACGCCCTAGCCGAGTACGCGGGCGACGGCAGCGTGGAGAACTTCGTGGGGATGATGAACGATGAGGCCTCGGAGTTGGGTCTCGACAACACCAACTTCGAGACCCCTGCCGGCCTGGACACCGCCGGCAACTACTCGAGCGGCCGGGACATCGCCACGCTGTCGCAAGCGGCGCTTCAGTATCCCCTGTTTGCCGAGATCGTCGCCCAGCAGGAGGCCACTATCAGCACCCAGAACAGGGAGATAGAGATCTTCAGCACCAACCAACTCTTGACCACCTACCCGCCGACGACCGGCATCAAGACCGGGACTACGCCCCAGGGAGGGGCCAACCTAGCCTCCTCCGCCGAAGCAAACGGAGAATCCTTTATAGGGGTCGTACTCGGCGCCGAGGACTCGACGGAACGCTTCAGGGGCTCGCAGGAGATACTGGAGTACGCCTTCGGACGATACGAGCAACGCGCGCTGGTCAACCCGGAAGAGGTCTACGGTGAGGTCGCTCCGCCCTACCGCCCGGACGAGTCCGTCGACCTCGCCGCCACCGAGGAGGTAATGGGCCTGGTAAACGCAGACTCCGAGGTAGAGCCCGAGGTGACTACCCGCGAGGAGCTCCCCCCTTCAGCGGAGGCCGGCGACGAGCTGGGCGAGGTCGAGGTCTTTGTAGACGGAGAGAGCGTCGGGATGAGCCCGCTCGTAGCCCGGGAAGGCTACGAAGAGGCATCGCTGTGGAGGAAGATCAGCTACACCGCCGGTGACCTGTTGAGTAGGGCGCAGGGAGTCTTGTCGGGGCTCACCGGGTAGGTACTAGATCGACTCGCCGGGTCACAGAGCGAAGCCTTACTGCTGACATGCCGGCCAAGCCGTGCCCGGAGTACGGCTCCAATATCCACATCCAATAAGATCCATACCGCTCTACTTCTCTCGTATCGAGGGAGAGTCGGTCGGGGCACCAGAGAAAGTACGCCGCAAACCTGGCTACTCGTCCGATGAGACCTTGTAGGCGCGTTGCTCAATCCGGCCCGCGAGCCGTCTTTGAACAACCGCGGGAGCGGGGAGTCCTAGCTCTGCCTACCAGAGGGCAGTATCTACGGCGAGAGGTAGAGACTCTCTCGTCGGCGGTTCAGATGTCTCTCCGGACCCTTATCCGTATAGTATCGGACCGGTTGCGGGCGGCGTAGTAAGTGTAGGCCAGGATCTTCTCTTCCTTCCTGGTAAGCTTCTCGCCGCGCGTCCTCTTGAGCAGTATCTCGTCTACCCGCTCCTCTAACTCTTCTCTAGTCATGCCGGTAGTCTCGCGCCTCGCGCTGATTAGCGCAAGGCTTGTTTGATCTCCGCCCGAACCAGAGATAAAGTTGAGGGGTATTCTTCGACACGGAAGGAGACCACGCGTGGCTCAAGGAGACGGTGGGGACCAGAGGCTCGTCAAGTTAGACGACTTTGAGGGCGAGCTCGACGAGCAGTGGCAGGATATTAAGGGGCACAAGGTTCTCGACAAGAGCGGAGGAGAGGTTGGCACAGTTGCCGATCTCTACGTATATAAGGACGCCTCGGCCGTGCATCTGTTGAAGGTTTCAGGCGATCAGCGCAGCTTCTTGATACCTGTAGACGCGGTAACAAACGTGTCCGAGGACGGGGTTGAGGTAGAGCAAGCCGGAGACGTTCTCCAGAACTCTCCAGAGTTCGACTCGGAGGAGGTGCCCGACGCCGAGACCAGCCGCGCCGCCTATGAACACTACGGTTATCCGGACCAACTCAACATAGGCTAAGAACTGACCGCATTTAGCCAAGAGGTTAGCCTCTACCAATCATCCATCGAGCCATCATAGCCTCTACGAGTAGGGGAGGATTCGGTAGCTCAGATCAAAATCTACGGCGTTAGGGAACACCTTAACCTGACCAAAGCCAGGCTCTCTGATGTGATCCAATCTTGCGTTTTGGCCGCGCTCTCGTTCCCTCAGGACAAACGAGCACATTGTTTCTTTCCGCTCGCCCCCGAGGATTTCTACTACCCTGTCGGGCGAACGCCACGCTATACCATTATCGAGATCAGCATGTTCGAAGATCGCTCGGTCGAGACGAAGAAGAACCTGATTCGCTTGCTCTTCCAATGAGCACAAGCAGAGTTAGATCTGGCCCCCGCCGACCTTAAGGTAACGATCGCGGAGACGCCGAAACATGACTAGGGATTTCGTGGATAACCAGGAGACGAAGCCGTGCTCGGGTATAAAGTTGAAGTATAGAACACGTTCTACTCGCGAGGCAGTTTGAGGATCAGAATTCTAAGCCCTAAGCCTCTCTAACTCTGCAGCGCCCGCACTAGAAGGGGCAAATTCCGGCTCTGTGAAGCACGAAGGCTCACACAGTTGGGCAGACCTGCCTAGCCCAGCCTGTGGCGCCTTTGACCTTCGTATACTCCATAGTCAGCCTGCTAACGGCAACAATCATCCTCGCAGCTATTCTCACTGCCGGCAACCGGGGCTGTGCAGCAGCTCTCGCCCCGCCAGGCCTCGCGTCCTTCCTTGACGGCTACCCCCGCTATTAGGAGCGCCGTAACAGGGTCGGCCCACCACAGCCCGAATAAGGCGTTCGCGCCGAGACCTACGAGTAGCGCAACCGAGAGGTAGGCGCAGAGCATGTTCTGCTGCCCCTCGCTCTTGGTGGCCGAGGACGCTAGAGCTTCGCCGATACGCCCCTTCTCTACGGCAAGCGGAGGCATGGTGAGCAGCGTAACGACCGAGAGCCCTATGCCCACCCAACTCGCCTCGGGACGCTCCCCGGCGAGGAGCGAGCTCACGGCCTCGAAGCCGACATAGGCGCCGATCAGGTAGAAACTGAGAGCGATGAGCTTCTGAGCGCGCCTCTCAGCCTCCTCCGAGGAGGCCCGGGAAGCGGCGAAACGCCAGAGCAATACGAAGCCGGCTATAGCCTCTATAAGGGAGTCGGCTCCAAAGCCGACGAGCGATATCGAGCCGGCGACGAGTCCCGCGCCGACGGCGACCACAGCCTCAATACCATGCCAGCCCACTCCGATCCATGCCAGCAGCTTCGCTCGACGGACGAGCCGTTCGCGTTCGAGGTCATTTAGCGATCCGGGACGGGTATCGAGTTGATCGGCTGGCTACTCACGTTCCCAAACCCGCCTTCTCGCCCAGCAAGGCGCCAAGGAGCGAGCGCCCCTCCTCCGTGAGAGAGTACATGACCATCTTGCCCTCCCGGCGAGAGCCAGCCAATCCCTTGGAGCGCAGCACCCTCAAGTGGTGCGAGACTAGCGCCTGCTTGCGACCCGAGATCCAGGTAAGGTCGCAGACGCACAACTCTTGACCCTTCCCGAGCACTGCCGCCAGCCCACCGATCATGCCGGCAGCGATCATCCAAAAGGCGGTTTCCGACCATTTCCCGTTGTCCGTAAGCAGGTAGATGACGTCGAAGACGACCGAGGTGGTGAGCAGCCCCAATGGGAACGGGATCAGTATCGAGTGTATCGGGTGCCCGAAGAGTTTAGCCCTGCTCTCCAAACCTTTCCTCCTTTGAAGTTCACGGCTATCAACCTTGGTGCCGTAGCCAACTACATACACAACGGATGAAGGTGGCGATGAGGATGTGCGACTACACCAGGATCGCGATGATGACGTTCTTGCCAATGATGAGGACGTCAAGATCTCCCATAGGCATGCTCAACCTCCTCCTATGCGCTCGCAGCGAGGATCGCCACCGCTGCGCTGACGACCAAGTTGGTCTGCGAGACTCGTAAAGAGAGCTTCCCCAAAGACCGGCGCTCCTCGGCGATCTTTGCGGCTTCCTCGGTGCTGGGAGCCTTCCGCTCGCTCTCGGCCAGCAGGGTTAACCGCCGGCCGAGGTAAGCGCCGTGGGCTGACGCGAGCCCGAAAAGCACCACCATGAGCGCGTACTCAGCGTAGAAAATGAGTCCGAGCCCCTGCATGAGCCCATCCAGGACGGCGAAGACCAGGAGCAACACCAGGTTCGCGCTTCCAACCCGCGCGTAGTGCTTGCCGATTATTGAGCGCACCCTCACCCGCTCCGCCTCGGGCCACTTCATCTCCTTTAGCGCCGGCGAGACCACCACCGTAGTGAACAAGAGCCCACCGAGCCAGACCCCGACCAAGATCACGTGTAGCGCGTGCAAGGCTGTCCCCAAGACATCCCCTTCGACCATCGCTACCGCTCCCATCCGTCTCTACTGATTTGAATCAATCCCCCTTTTGAGCGCATGCGCTCGCTCCTTCTGTCTGGAGACTCCGTCAGGGCACCGCGTGCCGCCGGGCTACTGCAATTCGGATTATCGACCGGGCAGGTAACGCCCGTGTACGTATTTGTAAGGCTTTGGTAAGGATCCGGTTGATCCCGCGCCGAAGAAGCCGGACATAGGGGGCAGCCCTGCCTCGAAGAGCGTCTCGCCTCCGGCGTGGATAACCATGACGTGGCTCATCTGGGAGAGCGTGAGGGTAGTAAGACCACGGGCTGCCGGATTTCGGATGCCACTCGCGGGTAGCAGAGACCAACACCCAGCGGCCCCAACGCTATGACACCCCGGTGAACTGAATATCGGTTATGAACAGAGTTCGAGAGCCGTCGCGGGCCACGCAGATCCAGCCTTCGCTCGCGTTCCCTAAAGCTCTTTCGGGAGTGCTGACTAAAAGTAGTCGTCCCGGCGTATGCCTATCCTCCCTTCGGTTATGCCCGTCATGATGGACGCCGATAAGGTAGGGCTCACTAAAGTAGCAGCGGCGATCGCCAACGCTAACAAAGGTCGAGGAATAGTAAATGGCAGGAGGCCAGTACCAGTTTCGGAGAGTGCGATTGGCACCTCAATGAGCCATGAGCCAGCGTAGGCGATAAGGAAGAAGAAGACCAGCGGATGACGGGCGAGCAGACTCTGGCGAGCATCGTCAGACAGTGGGGCAGAGTTATCTGCAGTGGTCATGTTGATGCTCTCTTCCTCTAGAGTAAGGCTCCTCAGTTCTCCATTGGCACACGCACACCAATTATGCCTGTGGTGGGCAAGGCTTGCTTCTATCCAAAGGGCATCAAGCTTCCGGGACGCGCCTGGAGGGATTCGCTACCGCGCGCCGGCATCCCGTAAGATCTCCGCCATCTCGGAGTAGCCGCGTTGCTCGGCGTGGCGGAGCGGCGTCACCCCCTGCCCGTCGGGGAGGTTGGGGTCCGCGCCCCCCTCCACGAGGAGCCTCACGACTTCCGTGTGGGCCGCGTCGCCTCCCCCGAGGATGATCGCCTCCAAGAGCGCCGTCCAGCCGAGGTTGTTCACGTGATCGACGTTCGTCTCGGTCGCCAGGAGCTCCTCCACGATGCGGACGTGGCCTCGGTCGGCGGCGCGGATGAGGCCGGTGCCGTCGTAGGAGTCGAGGCTCGTAACGTCCGCGCCGTTACGCAGGGTTAGTTCCAGCAAGCGAGGATCGTCGCCGACCTCCGAGGTGGAGATCAGGTAGGCGCTCTGCACGGTTTGATCCTTGGCGTTCACGTCCGCGCCGCCCTCGATCAGCGCCTCCGCGGCCCCAAGATGATTGCCGTACGCCGCGGCGACCAGCGCCGTCCGGCCGCTTGCGTCGCGGGCAGCCACGTCCGCGCCATCCTCCAACATCCGCCTCACGGCTTCCTCGTCGCCGCGCTCCGCGGCCGCAATCAAAGCCGCGTCGGTTTCCACGCCCGCCTGGCCGCCCTCCATCGTGGCGATGGATTCCTCGGCCGTACGACCGGCGGCCGGCGTGGTTTCCGTCGGGGCGGCAGCCCGTGTAGTAGTACTCGTAGTCGCCGCCGCAGTCGTCGTATCCTCCTCGTCCGACTGTGCGCCCGTCTGCTGCTCCCCTTGCTGAGAAGTACCACAGGAGGAGACCACCCCCAGCGCCAGGAGGGCAAGGGCCAGACAGGGGAGGGTCCGACGTATGACGTGCTTCACCGTGCTACCTCCTCCGGAAACCCGGCGTTACTCCAGTTCCCCCTGCTATCGCGTCGATCCCCGCCTGGGCGCACGCCTCGTCGAGGTCGCCGCCCGGGGCCCCCGCGACGCCGATGCCCGCAACGGACTCGTTGCCGGCTTGGACGGGCAGGCCGCCGGCGATCATGAGCACGTCCGGGATGTCGCGCAGCCCGGCGGCCTGGGGCTCCTGCGAAACGCCAGAAAGAGCTCCTCGGAGAATAGCGCCGAGGGTGCCTCGGAGGCAACCTCAACGCGATGAGTCAGCCGGGCTCCGATGATCCTATGGCGTTCGCTGGTCTGGAGGTTCGCGAGCGGGAGAAACAGCGGGACAGGCTTTTTCTGGTTCTGTCGGCCTCTTCGCGTTACTCTTCTTCGAGACCCATTACCCCCGCGCCTTCTGCGACGCGTTGGGCCGATCCAGGTCGAGGACGCAAAAGCGGACCCCGGTGCCTTACCTCTGCCCGCCCTTTTGAGCCCCACACGAATGCTCACGTTAGCGATCACACTGAGGTACTGTCAGGTGACCGTAAACGTCCAGAGGCAATATTCCTACGTCCGCACGCACCGGATCCGTTGTAGGCGGCTTCTTCATCAACCGTCCCTCCTCAACGTTGCCGGCTCGATCCCGGCGAGCACCGTCCCTGGTCCCGACCACCGGAGCGTAACCCTAATCTTCATTTTGCGTCTATTGTTTGTAACATATCATCCTATAGGCTTGCGAAAAGGCACCCACACAGTCTATGGCACGCTCGTTAGTTCTCGCTTACACCCCCGGATGCGACAAGAAAATCTCAGAGTGCGTCTTCCCGGAACTTGGCTTCCGGCATTCACGTTTCTTGGAAGCTCAGAAGGCCCAGGGGGCATAGAAGAAGGCCGGGGTCGCTTATCGGAGCTCCGGCCCTCTTTACTTTAAGAACCCAGGCGCGCCGCTCATGCTCCTCTAAGCTTTGTTCTGAAGACCTCAGGCAGAGAAATAAGACCATATGACACTCATGCCTAGAATGAGGGCTACCGCCCCGCCCACAAGCATCCTTAAACCCGCTACGGCGTGAATGCCACGTTCAGAAATGGGCCCAACACCACCGCGTTGTCCCCGACCTCCCCACCCAAGGGCGTAGATGCCAAAACCTAGGCCAGCCAACCCACCCAAGGTGAGCAGCAACCCTAGACCTAAAGTGAGCGGTATCAGTTCCAAGTGAACCAATCCTTTCAGGAGCCGCATCGAGGCTGATAGCTACAGCGATTGCTTCTTTCGGCTTGCCTAACCCCATGGCTTCTCGAACATCTGTCGTGTACACCGGCCAGTAATGTGGGCCTGGTCTCTTTTCACCTCTAAGACACCGCCCCTGGCAGCATCCATATCGCGGCGTCAATCACGGTGAAAGCGCCGACCAACACGAGCGTGAATCCGATCAAGCGCCCACCACGATCTTCGCTCACCCAAAGCTGGCCGAGCCCCAGGTGTACCGCTCCGAACCCGAACGCCAGCGCCGCCAAGCCCAAAGAACCAGAGAGCAGCCCCAAGAGCAGACCCCCGATGAGCAGAAGCACCGCCGACCACCGCAGCATCTTCGCACCAGATAGAGCTTTTGTGGATATCATCACTTAACCTCCTTTTGTTTATCTTAAAACTGTTTCTATCGGAATTATACCACGAATATTGTTCGATTCCAAATAGTTCCATGTTAAAATATTCTCATCACAGAGGCAAGAAGAGTGGAGCGCAGAGACATGACGAGGCACGCAGACCAAGCGACGAGTGCGCTAGAGGACGGCGGTAACGTCGGCCCGGCAGGGCGGAAAAGAGGTGAGGAAGGGTTCGCGGCGTGGTTGGACGTCTTCCAGGCCCAAACTCTGTTGGGCAGGGCGTTAGAGAAGATCATGAAGCAGAAGTTCGGGCTGCCGCTGGCGGACTACGAGGTCCTAGCGAGATTGGCGGAGGTACCCGAAGGGGAGCGAGTACGGATGCAGGAGTTGGCCCGCAAGGTGCTGCTGTCGAAGAGCGGCCTTAGCCAACTGTTCACCAAACTCGAGCGGCGCGGGCTGGTGAAGCGTCGTGGGGACCCCAATAATCTGCGGGTGACGTACGCAACGATAACGGCGGAGGGGCGGGAGGTGCTGGAGCGCGCCCGGCCGACGTTTCGCGAGGAGATTCAGAGGCTGTTCGCCGGTCACCTGAGCGACGCGGAGATTCGGACGGTACGGCGGGCAATGGGCAAGGTGATAAGGGCCTCGGGCGAAGATCCGCTGTCGGAGGGTACGAACGACTGACGGCGGCGCGGCGAGCCGAAATGCCAACACAGAGATTGCATCTAATCCTTTATAGAGGGCCGGTTCTATGCAGGATCCTGTAAATGAGTAGCCGATAAGAGGTCTTCTCGGAAACTGCTGGTAAATGACATTCTCGAAACTCTACGAAGTTCATAGGCGCACCTGGTAAGGCTGGTGCCGCCGCCCCCGACGCGCATCTCCTGTATAGGCAGCGACCTTACAGTTCCGCTCGGCCGCCTCGCCCCAGGTTGCAAGTGAAGACCGCGGCGGTGCCCCAGGGATCTCGAACGAGGAAGCCGTCACCTTCGCCCTCCTCCACCTCGACGCCGGCGGCTCGCACCCGCTTGCGCACCGCCTCGACCTCCTCTGGGTCGTCGAGCACGACTGTCCAGTGACGCAGGCCGACCCTGTCCGCAGAGGCGGGCGGCACGCCTTCTCCCCGCCACGTGTTAAAGCCGAGGTGGTGATGGTAACCGCCGGCGGCCACAAACACGGCGGTGGGTATGGAGAACATGCGCTCGAAGCCCAGCACGTCTCGGTAGAAGCCAAGCCCCCGGTCTACGTCGCCGACGTGCAGGTGAACGTGTCCGACCACGAGCCCGGGACCGGTCTCGGGACGTGGCTCCTCGCCGGCGACGGCGGCCAGCAGCCCGTCGAGGTCGAGCGGCCTGGGCCCACCGTCCCAGCCGGGGTTATTCAGGTCCGGCCACGCCTCGCGCGGGCGATCTGCAGCCAGCTCAATACCGTTACCGTCAGGGTCGGGCAGGTAGATGGCCTCGTGCGTACCGTGGTCGGAGGCACCCTGTATCGGGGTCTGCGTCGCGGCGAGCCTGAGCGCCGCCCGGGCCAGCTCTTCGCGGGAGGGGAACAGCAGCGCGTAGTGGTACAGGCCCGCGTGTCGCCCGGCCCGCCGTGCGCCGGGTAACTCGTGCAATACGAGTAGGTCCTCGCCGCCCGCGCCCATCGCCGCCACCTCACCTTCTCGGCGGTGCAGCCTCAAGCCGATGGCGTTCTCATAGAAGGCGACCGAGCGGCCGAGGTCAGAGACGGTCAGGTGCACGGCGCCCAGGCGGAGTGTAGCGGGCAGCCTCGGCAGCGAGGCTGCTGGATCGATGGTGATGTCAGTCGAGTTTTCGTGCTGACTCATGCTGGTCCTCCTACGGGTGTTCGAGGGCTACCTAGCTTATGAGCTTCCAAGCGCTCTGGAAGTTCAATCCCAGCGGCTGCTGCAGCGTGATCCCGAGGAATCCAAGTCCCTCCAGCTGCCTAGCGCGCTCCAACGGACCAACATTTATGGCCCGCAATCCCCCGTCGCGCACGAGCTGCGCCACCGTCTCCTTTGCCTCCTCGTCGTCGCCCGCTATGAGCGCATCGAGCGGCTGGCCTGCTACCTGGCCTTCGACCAGCGTGCCCGCAAAAGTGGTGTTGAACGCCTTGACCACCCTGGTTCCGGCCGGCACGCTAGCCGCCAGCTCTTCGGCCGCCGAGGTGCCCGGCGCGGTGGCGAGAGCATCGAAGGTCTGGTTCAGGGGGTTGGTAATGTCCACCACGACCTTACCCGCAAGCCTGTCGCCCAGCTCCCTGGCGAGCTCGAGAGACCCCGGATAGTACACCGCGAGGATCACCACCTCGCCGCTTAGCTCCGCATCCGGCCCGGCCGCTTCGACGGTCGCGCCGCCCTGCACGGCCTCGCGCAGCTCTTCGGCCAGCCGCCCGGCCTGCTCCGGGTCTCTGTCCACTACTGTCACCTCGTGTCCGCCAGCCACCAGCCGGTGGCCGATACCACGCCCCATGTTCCCCGCGCCGATTACCGTTACCTGCATCGTTAGAGACCTCCATCTCTTGTCTCACTAGCTTCTGGTTGGCTGCCTAATTATCCACCAACCGTTGCTAAAATAACAACTGTCGCCTAAGATATTGTGACACGAACCAGATGAGGTCAACCGTCAAAAACGGCACCATGACGGCTAAGCAACAAAGGGGCGAGAATGTTGGTTAAGGAGTCTAACGGAATGGCTGAGAAGCGGGTTGATCCCCGGGTCAAGCGCACCCGGGAGCTTATAGTTAGGGCCTTCAACGAGCTGGTAGCCGAGAAGGGCCATACCGGGCTCACCGTGCAGGGGATCGCCGAGCGGGCGACAGTGAACAGGGCCACGTTCTACGCACACTTTACCGATCAATACGAGCTCTTCGATTACGTTATCAGCGAGGCTTTCCGGGAGGAGCTGCAGCGAAGGCTGCCCGACTCGCCTGAACAGAGCAAAGAGAACCTCAAGGCGCTAGTACTTGCGGCCTGCGACTATCTGGCAGGGCTCAACACGGCCTGCTCGCGGACGGACCGGCAGTTCAGGCCCCTCATCGAGGCGCGGGTGCAGGGTGAACTCTACGAGCTGCTGCTGGTATGGATAGAAGCGACGCCGGAGAAGGCTAGCGGCCGCCAAGTCAGCCCGGAGGTTAGGGCTTCGGTAGTAAGCTGGGCGATCTTCGGAGCCGCGTTGGAGTGGAGCCGTAATGGCACGGCTCGTACGTCGGAGGAGGTCGCCGATCAGGTCCTCTTGGTGATGGTCGAGGGACTTCAGATTTAGAGTTTCCTTCCCCTTTCATCGAGCTGCTGGAAGAGGTCTTCTCGCAAACTGAGCGTCCGGTGTCTGAATCCCCGGAAACCTAGAGGGTGCATGGGTAAAAAAATCGAGTAAGTTACCTGTCTACATAGAGAGGCTGAGGGCTACTTAGATAGAGTCAGTGAGGTGCCTCGATTGTTCAATCGCCCAAGCGTGTTTTCGCCAGGTCCAGTTCGCGCTCCACGCGGCGCATCGCCTCTGAGAAGACCTCCCTGCGGTCGCGTAGGTTTACGATAGCCTCCCGCTCGACCGAGATAGGCCCACTCCGCCAAGAGCGCCAGGCCTCAGAGCCCTCCGGTGCTCCTCGGTCGTGTCTCCAGCCCTGAGCTTCGCCGCATAGCGTCTTATTCTCTCCTCGTAGTGCTCGCGCACGCTTTCCTACGCCTCGGGTGGCATCCCCGCCGCCTCACTGGTTTGCTCCGCCCTCTCCAGGGCCGCGTGTGCGCCCGCGAGGCGCGCTTTCAGCTCCGCCAGCTCCTCGCCGCCACGTCTGCCTCAAGCCTCAGCCAGCGCACCAGCGGCCCCAGAATGAGCCTCTGCAGGGCGAGGGTGGCTAGAATCATGCGTAGGCGAGGAAGACGATCAGATAGCGCCCTGGGAACGAACCACCCGCGTTCGTCGATAGGGGCGCGACTCGCGCCAGGCGCACTGGGGTAGCCTCCTCGTAAGCCTCCGAGGGAGCTCTAGCGCGACGCCGGCTACGGTCTCAAGGGTGGGGAGCCAGGCGATCCGGGGAGTCACCGACGACGCCTCCCCAGGTGCCCGAGAGCGCAAGATCGGAGCCGCCGTCTTGGTGGGCGTTCTAGGCCTCGGGCTGCTGGCCGCCCGCCACTCCCGCCTCGTCGCCTGGCCCCATGGAGCGGCGGACATCCTTGCCGATCGGCTGAGGTTGCTAAGCGCTGCCCTAAGAGGGTCCTCCGAAGAGGATACCGTGCAGGACGCTCCACCCCGATAGGAGAGCCAAGCTCAAAAGCCTGCACCAAGGCAAGGGGTGCCCTCTACTGTTGTTGCTGGGGCGGAACACGGACGAGTGGAGGTTTTGATCCTCTAGACGCTCTCGCATGGTGCCATGCACCACAACCGGTTCCACGGGGAGATAGAGGGCATCTCCGAGAAGATGCTCAAAGACCCTGATGAGGGAGCTAGACGGGCTGTGCTCGCCGACGAAAACGGGTAGCCGGAGTTACTCGTCTGGCTTGCCGCGCTCGCTCGGGGCGGTCGGCAGGCCAAGATCGAAGCGCATCCCAGCCGTGCGGATGAGGAAGCACACAGCCGCGGCGATGATCGCTATCGCCGGGCTCTGGTGGCCAATCCAGGAAGCGACGACTATGATGGTCGCTCCCGCCAGGGCGGGGACGGCGTACAGCTCGCTGCGCAGCACCATCGGGATATCACGCACCAGGATGTCGCGCAGCATCCCGCCGCCGACCGCGGTGATCGCGCCGAGCACCACCGCCTGCACGGGCCCCATGTCGAAATCGAGGGCCTTCGTCGCCCCGGTGACGCAGAACAGGGAGAGCCCCGCGGCATCGAACAAGCCCACCGGACGGGAGAATCGATCCAGCGTGGGACGGGCGAAGAACGCGACGAGACCGGCGGCCGCAGCCGCCACGAGATACCGCCAGTCGCTGAACGTGGCCGGCGGCAGCGCATCCAGGAGGATGTCGCGCGTGATCCCCCCTACAAGCCCGACGACCCCGGCCAGGAAGATGATCCCGAAGAGGTCCAGCCGGGCGCGTACCCCCACGAGGCCTCCGCTGAGGCCGAAGGCGAAGGTTCCGGCCAGATCCAACGCTAGCATCAGTGTAGACCCTTGAGGGTTGGGCATGACGATATCGTAACGCAAGGGTGAGGGTACATACAGTCGCGTTTCTGTTGGATAGAGAAAGGGCAGAGCCATGACCGCGTGACCGTTCCGACCCTGTTCTCGGCGGCCTCGACGACGTCTCGTCGGAGCTCGAGGATATCTAAAGGACCTGCATGCCAACCCTAAGCTGTACATGCAGGAGGAGCGCACCTCCGGCAATGCGGCCGAGCGGCTCGAGGCTGCCGGCTTCGAGGTCACGACGAGTGTTGGGAAATACGGCGTGGTGGGGCTGCTCGAGAACGACGAGGGGCCGACCGTGATACTGCGCGCCGACATGGACACCCTGCCGATCAGGGAAAATACGGGTCTGCCCTACGCTAGCGAGGTGACGGCACCGACAACAAGGGTAACGAGGTGCTGGTCGCGCATCTCTGAGACTAGGGTGCTCCCTCCTGCTTTCCCTTCTCCTGGGGGACATCGCTCCGCAGTTCCGCGTTCAGCTCGGCGCCGAAGAGCAGGACGGCGGCCGAGAAGTACAGGTAGAGGAGCAGCGAAATCGCCGTGCCGAGGCCGCCGTAGACTACGCCGTGGACCGGGAAGACCCCCAAGACGAAGGAGAACGCGAGGGAGGCCAGGGCCCAGGAGAGCACGGCGACGACGGCGCCGGGCAGGACCGAGCGGAACGTGAGGCCTGTGTTAGGAGCGTAACGGTAGACGGCCGCTACGACCAATGCGAGCAGGAGTAGGGCGGTGGGCCAACGGAGTAAGGTCCATAGAATGACGAACGCCTCGTCGAGGCCTACCCACCCCGCGAGCCACGCCGCCGCCCTAGAGGTGACGAGCACGAGGGTCACGGCGACGACGGCCGCGAGCGCGAGGCCGGGCGCGAAGGTCAGGGAGGACGCGACCCGCTTCCACGGCGGGCGCGACTCCCGGACCTCGAAGGCGACGTTCAGCGCCTTCGTCAGGAACAGAGCACCGAGCGAGACCGACCAAAAGGCCAGGGCGATGCCGACCAGGAGCAACCAGCCGTGGTCCTGCCCAAGGGCCTGCCCTAGAAGGCTCTTGACGGGTTGCGGGACCTCGGCCCGTATCCCGGGAGGTCCCTGCTGCGCCAGCCATTCGAGGGCGGCGTCGACGCGCAGGAAGCCGACCACGGCGACGAGGAACATGGCGAAGGGGAAGAGCGCGAAGAGGCCGCGGTAGGCCAGGGCCGTCGCGTAGACCCCCATGTCGTGCCGGGCGAAACTTCGCACCGAACGCTCGATAACCCTCCAGAGCTTCCGGTAGCTAGCTCCCCGAAGCTTACCGCTAGCCATCTGTCTTCAGGCGCACCCGGAAGAAGTCGAAGAGGACGCGCAGCACCGCGAGCGCCGGGACGGCCACGACCACGCCCGGTATACCGCCCAGTCCCCCGCCGATTATCACCGCCAGGAAGACCAGGATCGGGTGCACGTGCAGGGTGTCGCCCTGGATCTTGGGCGTCAGGAAGTTTCCCTCCAGCTGCTGTATACCAAGGAACAAGATCGCCGTTAAGAGCGCGGTCGTCGGCGAGACGGTGAGCGCTACTATGACCGCCACGGCCCCGCTGATCCAGGCACCCAGGTACGGGATGATGGCCAGGATGGAGACCAAGGCGCCAAGGACCAGGGCATACGGCACGCCGAGCAGGAAGAGGCCCACCGCGGAGATCGCCCCTGGATGGCGAGCACCAGGGCGAGACCGCCCAGGTACTTAGAGAGGGAGTAGCCGAAGGCCTCCCACAGCGTCTTCGCGTCGTGCCGGTAGCCGTGGGGCACGGCCCGCACCCAAGCCGCCTTCATTCGGCGCACGTCCACCAGGAGGTACGCCCCGACAAATACCACCCCGAAGAGGGTCACCGCGAAGCCGAAGGTGCTAAAAATGAAGCCGAAAGCCCCGCTGAGCACGCTCCCGGCGACGGACTGCGCGGCGCTGGTGAGGTCATCCCTTACCCTGGAGATGAGTTGGTCGGAGTTCGCGGGCAGGAGTCCCCTGTTTTGCAAGAAGTTCAGCGCGTTTTGCACGTACTGCTCGACGGTGCTCAGTATCCCCGGGACCGCGCTCACGAGGGAGACGAGCTGCTCCACGACGAGCGGCACGAGATAGAGCACCGCCAGCACTACGAGCCCGGTTACGAGCAAGAACGAGAGGAGGATCGCCAATCCCCGCGGCATGAGGCGCGAGAGGAACCCGACCGGGAAGGAGAGGATGAGGGCCAGGGCTATCCCGCCGACGGTCATCGCGAGCACGTCCGGGACACGATACACGACGTATGCCAGCGCGGCGATCACGGCCAGTATCAGCGCCGTTCGGGTGCGTTTGGAGATCCAGATCAGGGTCGGGCGGGCGGTGACGTCAGGCTCTCCATTCAAGCCTTCGGGGTCACGCTTCGAGCGTCCGTTTTTCGGGGGCTCCTCCACGTCTTCACTGCAACTTTCGTCCGGCATGGGCACCATCTTTCCGATGTTTCTAAGCTCCCTTTGTCGAACTAGACCTCATATACCCAGTGCACGCGTTGCGTCCACCAGCTCTCTATCCAAAGAAACGATCACGCCTACTGTATCGTCGGGTACGCGACTTACCCGAACCCTCTACGATGTCCCAGTTTTAGGATGTAGCAGTATCATACCGTAACGCCTAGCGGGCTCCGTGTCGGAACCTCGGCGCTGAACGGCTCGAGTTCTGTCTGTGCGTAGGAAGGCATGCTGGCAGTGAGCCGACGCGGAGAGCGAAGCGCACATGTAGATACACCGGATACCCGAGGCAACAAGCAACTCTTCTTCTGGGTATTATCCGGCTTGCTCGGACTTTGGTAAAGAGGAAGGAAACCTTCACACTGAAGGTTACAGGGGTTGGCACCGACACCGCCTCGCGGCGGCAGAGCTGCGTTGTGGTCGAGACGGGGCGGAGACGCTCGTCTTCGATCTCGGAGACGGCTTTACCTACGAGCGGCTCGACAGGGCGTTTCGGCACCTAGTGGACGGCGCGGAGTTGGTAGCGTTGCAGAAGAATCGTTACTGGCAGAAGGAAGACGGTCTCTCCCTCGACGCCGGGCCCTTCGTGGCGGCGCTCGAGTACGCCAGCGGCAAAGAGGCCACCGTCGTCGGCAAGCCCGAGAAGGCCTTTTTCGAAGCCGCACTTGGGGAGCTCGGGCTCGAAGCGCACCGGGTGGCGATGGTCGGGGACGATGCGGAGGCGGACGTGGCCGGGGCGAAGGCGGCGGGCCTCCTGGGCGTCCAGGTCGAAACCGGCAAGTACCGGCCTGGAGAGGCAGGGGGAGCGGACCTCGTCGTCGAGAGCTTCGCAGATCTGACGGGGGCGATCGGTCTATAGACGGGGAAGAGCGATGAAAGATCACCGCCAGACGGGCCCGGACCAGCGAGCGTTACGATCTCGTCCCTATCACCGGGCGGATGAGGGAGGCCGGGGGGATGAGGTGGTGTGCGTGATCCCCTCTGCCCACACGACCGCCGACGTCCCCATCGATGGGGACTACGACCCGGTCGTTCCCCGTGACCTCGCCATCGAGAAGGCCCTGATCTTCCCCCGGTAGGCGCAAGACGCGACTAGAGGTAAGGTTCTGGGACGGTTTGTGGCCGAGGGCCTAATGGAGAGCGAACCCGAGGACTTCATATCGCAAAAGTTCGCCTGCAAGACCTTTCTCGACCTTATCTCTCTCAAGCTCGACGACGAGATCATCTTACACAGCGAAAACAGGCGCGGCGCGTTGGGCTCGCATGCTTAGCTTTCGAGCCTAACGCCGAATCTTGTACCCTATTCTGCGTCGCCCACTACATTTCCCCGTTTGGGGCGTCCGCACTCCTCTTGGCACCTCTCCTCCCGGCCCTAAAGCGGTCGACGAGGGACACACCGGCGCCGTGTTCCTCGTGATACTCCCGACATAAGCAGACAATATGGATAACCACTAACTAGCGGAAGCGCGGTGGGCGCAAAGGCCGAGCGGGACGGTGAGTACTACGAGCAGCGGCGGATATGCGGGGAGGCGTGAGCGCACCTTCAAACCCCACGATAGAGTTTTATGCTGAAGCCATACCTGAACCAACTGTAACGGACGAATCGGGGGCGGTCGTGAAGCCGTCGACGAGGGGGCGAGTATATCCGGGGAAGCCCTGCCAAATGTGCGAGTGCTTCCACAGGCCGACGGCTCCCGGACAAAGAGAAGTTCTCAGAGAGAACTTAACCCCTTTTAAGCTTCCTTTAAGGTCTTGGCGTTACCATGTTTGGCAAACAACAGCCAGACAAGAAGAGCAAAGGTTCATGGTAGTAAGCAACGGCGCCAGGTCTTTTGAGGCAAGAAGCAGGACACCCTTGGGGATCCCAGTATATCTGGCGATCTTTCTTCTCTTTGTCGTCGTTGCAGGCTGTTCGGGAGCCGAGACCTCGGGCTCCGGGATCTCTCAAGCAGAGGAGACAGAGACTCCTACGAGTCAACCCAACATAGTCTTCGTCCTCACTGACGACCTGGACTACGCCTCCACACAGAAGATGCCCCAGATCAACTCGCTGCTGGCTAAAGAGGGCGCCTCCTTTGAGGAGGCCTTCGTGAGCTTCCCGGTATGTTGCCCCTCTAGGGCTACCATACTCACCGGCCTCTACACCCACACCAATGGCGTAAAGGGCAACAACGCTCCACAGGGAGGCTTCGAGAAGTTCGTCTCCGAGGGACACGAGGAGAACTCCATCGCCGTTAGCATGCAAGAAGCTGGCTACCAAACCGCCTTCTTCGGCAAGTACCTAAACGGGTACCCCGCCGGTGAACCGACCCACGTTCCGCCAGGCTGGGACGAGTGGTACGGCAAGCTCGACGGGCAGAGACTGTACGACTACCGGATCAATGAGAACGGAGAAGAGGTCTCCTACGGCAGCGAAGAAAAAGACTTCTTCACCGACGTCCTCTCCAACCAGGCCACAGACTTCGTTAGCAGAGCGGCGCCGGAGGAGGAGCCCTTCTTCGCGTACGTTGCCCCGACGGCGCCTCACGGACCGGCGACCCCCGCAGAGCGCCACAAGGGAGAGTTCGCCGGGGAGGAGGGCCTACGCCCGCCGTCCTTTGACGAGGAGGATGTCTCGGATAAGCCTTCCTGGGTTAGGGATATGAATCGCATCTCTGGCAAACAGTCCTCCAATACCGACGCTCGTCACCGAAAGCGCCTGAATAGCATGCTGGCCGTCGATGAGATGGTTGCTTCACTCATACAAGAGCTGGAGGACGCCGGAGAGTTAGACAACACCTTTGTAGTCTTCACCTCGGACAACGGCTTCGAGCAAGGCGAGCACCGGATAAAAGGGGGGAAAAGGACCCCGTACGAGGAGTCTGCTCGCGTGCCTCTCTTCGTTAGGGGGCCGGGGATAGCTGCCGGGTCAAAGATAGAACGACTTGCCCTAAACACCGATTTTGCCCCTACCTTCGCTGGCTTGGCGGGCATAGAGTTCCCGGCCGACGGGCGCTCCCTTGCGCCGTTGCTGCACGGCGAAGATCCTGCGTGGCGTACGTCAGTACTATTGGAAGCCTTCACTAACGAGGAAGCCCAAGGTGAGCAGGCCAACTTGCCCAACTACCGGGCCGTAAGGACCGAGACGCACAAGTACGTCGAGTACGAGAACGGGGAGAGGGAGCTCTACGACCTCCAAGCCGACCCCTACGAGCTGGAGAGCCTCCACGAGAGCGCCGACCCCGCCCTCTTAGAGGACCTGAAGGCGAAGCTCGAGGCCCTGAAGAGCTGCTCAGAGGAAGGGTGCCGGGAGGCCGAGGATGCTTCGTAGCATGCCTTTCCTGAGCGTTGCCAGGTGCGCCTAGTAAGACCGCTTAACGCGGCTTCAGCAGATCGCGCACTAAGCCGCGGGTTTCAGCACAGGGAACAGCGGCGGGGTCAGCCGGAAGAGAGGGCGCTCCGGTACTGGTCTATCTCCTCCAGGAAGCGCCCGCTGCCGACGGCGACACACATCAGCGGGTCGTCGGCCACGTGCACCGGTATCCCGGTCTCTCGCCTGAGCCTCTCGTCCAGGAGCCGCAAGAGCGCCCCGCCCCCGGCCAGCACCATTCCTCGATCCATCACGTCGGAGGCGAGCTCGGGCGGGGTGCGATTTAGAGTGTCACGGACGGCGGCGACGATGGCGTCCACGGGGGCACTTATAGCCCCCCGGATCTCCTCGCTCGTCACGACGATGGTCTTCGGCAGGCCGGTGAGGAGGTCCCGGCCCCTTACCTCCGCCGAATCCTCCTCGGCCAGCGGGAAGGCACTCCCAAGCTCCATCTTCAGCTGTTCGGCGGTCTGGGTGCCGATCGCCACCTTGTAATGCCTCTGGATGTGCGACGAGATGGCGGCGTCCATGTGGTTGCCGGCCGTGCGGATGGAAGAGTTTGCGACGATGCCCCCCATAGAGATCAGGGCCACCTCGGTCGTCCCGCCGCCGACGTCGACGACCATGGACCCCTGGGCCTCCGTCACCGGCAGCTCCGCCCCGATCGCCGCCGCCACAGGCTCCTCGATGGTGAGCGCCTGCCGGGCCCCGGCTGACTCGGCGGCCTCCTTGACCGCCCGCAGCTCCACATCCGTCACCCCGCTGGGCACGCACACGACCACCCGGGGGCGAGAGCGGGGGAGCAGGCGCCGGCGGGGCTGGGCTTTGCGAATGAAGTAGGAGAGCATGCTCTGCGTCACCTCGAAGTCGGCTATGACTCCGTCTCTCATGGGCTGCACGGCCACGATGTTGCCGGGAGTGCGCCCGATCATGCTCTTGGCCGTTGCCCCCACTGCGACAACCTTGTCAGTCTTGATGTTTATGGCGACCACCGAGGGCTCGGAGGCGACTATGCCCCGCCCTTTGACGAACACAAGCGTGTTCGCCGTCCCGAGGTCTATCGCCACGTCCCGCCCGAACAGCCCCTCGATAGCGCCTACCCTAGCCACCCAAAATCCCCTAACCCTAATCCTTGCGCAAGAGCTTCCCGGCCCTACCGAACGGCCCGGCTTCTTGTTGCACTATATGTTGTGGTCCACCATATCCGTTTATACCCTAAATGGGATAATAAGGGTTCCGGTGGTTCGACAAAAGAGAGGAGTCGGCTTCGCTACCTCTCCGCTCCCGGTCACGGATCACGGTAC
>CADCVD010000125.1 GCA_902806055.1 uncultured Rubrobacteraceae bacterium | reverse complement strand
GGTCCACATCAAAGCGGTCGACGGCCTTTATAAGCCCCACCGAGGCTACCTGCATAAGGTCCTCTACCGGTTCGCCTCGACCGGCGAACTTTCTCGCCAGGAACTCGACCAACGGGAGTTGTTCCTGAATGACGAGCTCGCGAGCCCTCTGATCGCCTTGCTTGTGATAGCGCCCAAGAAGACGCCGGGTACGCGCTTTGTCCGGACGCCTGTAACGCCGGCTCACGACACCACCAACTCTACTACGGTGCGCCAGCCCGCAGAGCCATCCGGTTCGCCGTTCCCCCGGGCGCCTTCCGGGGTTTCGATCTCGGCTACGAGGCTATCCTCGTCGACAGAGAAGCGGTAGCGGGTGGGCACTTCCGACGTGTGCTGGCCCTCCAGAAGCTCTACGGCATCCTCCAAACCCGCGACCCCGATCCGAGCGCGTGCAGCGAGCCCGGCAACCACGAGACCGATGCAAGACCGCAAGGTAGGGTCCGGCGGGACGGTAAGGTATGTGTAAGCGGCAGAGTCCTCCGATTGCAAAATGGTGCTTCCTCCTGTTTTCTAGACATCCTCTGTGCGCGCACCCGGCTCTTCAAGATACCGGCCGGCTCCGGCGGGCGCATCTTCTTCGACCGGGGGCAACTCGCGTCCGACGTGCTTGCCTCCATGCGACTCTAACTCTTGCAGGATCTCCGCCCGCCGTCGCGCCGATGCCTCACGGGCTACAGCGGTCGCCGTCTCGAAGCGCCGCCGGACCGCTCCGGGCAGATCCAGAGCTCTCTCTGGTAGCTGCTTGCGGAACTCCTCGTTAGTCGCATAGAGCGCCCCGGCGGCCCCGATTACAGCCCCGGCGACGAGCTTGCCCCAGCCCCGCAACCTAAGTCCTCTCCTCGGGAGGCTCAGAAGTACTCCCCGACTCGGCGGCCGGAGTCTGCGAGCGGTCTCCCGAGCCAAAGAACGCGCTGATTCCCTTTGAGAGCCCGGCGGTGGCAGAGGAGACCTTGATCACCCCGCCGCGTACGCCGCGCGTGATTACCGTCGTGGTCTGATCCAGCTCACCGGTAATGCCGGTTACGTCGCCGACGGCCTCGTCGAGCTGAGAGAGTTGGCTGTTGATGTTGTCGACCGTAACGTGTGTCTTCCCGATTAGCGGTACAACCTCCTCAGAGACTTCCTTCATCATCTTCTCGGTGGTCGAAAAGACGTTGGCGAGCCGCAGAAACATCCACGCCAGCACCAGGAACGCGACGGCGAGCGTCACGAAGAGAATACCTTGCGCCAAACTAACGAACGCCTCTAACAAATCCTGCCGTACCTCCAACCGTTTCACCCACGCAGCGCGACGACCCTATTATACAGTTACGTCCACCGTGATCTGGCGGTTTCAATCCTCCTTGCGTACTACCCCGCCGCCCACGACCCGATCCCCCTTATAAAAGACCGCCGACTGACCCGGCGCAACACCCAAGACCGGCTCCGAGAGCAATACGCGAACCCTGCTCCTTCCGTCCTCCTCAACTACGCACGGCACAGGCCAGCTGTTGTAGCGTACCTGCACCGCCTCTACCTCCGAGGGATCGAGGAACCAGTTGAGGTCGCCTACGAAGACTTCGCTTACCTGCAGGTCCTGCTTGCGTCCGACGACAACCTGGTTGGTCTTGGATCGAACCTCCGTCACGTAGAGCGGTGTAGGGGCAGAGACCCCGATCCCGCGCCGCTGGCCCACAGTGAAGTCCACGATCCCTGTATGCCGTCCTATGGAGCGGCCCTCCCCGTCGACGATCTCACCAGGGTTCGCGGGCGCTTTCTTACGTATGAATCCCCGGTAGTCCCCGTCCGGGATAAAGCAGATGTCCTGACTCTCCGGGGTGTACGCGACAGCGAGGTTCCTCTCCGCGGCGATGCGGCGCACCTCCTCCTTACGATACTCGCCAAGCGGGAAGACCGTGCGCGCCAGGAGGTCCTTCGGAACGGGCCACAGTACGTAGGTCTGATCCTTGGACCTGTCCAAGGGTCGGGCCATCGTGACTCCACCGGCCTCCTCAACCACGCGAGCGTAGTGACCGGTGGCGACGTGCTCGAATCCCAGCCTGTCGGCCAAGAACGACGCAGCGTGGAACTTGACGTGGGCGTTGCACGATACGCAAGGGTTCGGGGTGCTGCCAGCGGCGTAAGAGCCGACGAAGTCTTGCATGACCCGCTTGCCAAAGAGCTCTTTGAGGTTCAGCGTAAAGTGGGGAAGCCCCATCTTGTGGGCTGTATCACGCGCGAAGAGCACGGTGTCCGGGGAACAGCACGAGCGGCTCCCTCGTTCCCCGTCATGCAACCGGAAGGTCACGCAAGCAACTTCGTACCCGGCCTCCTTCAGCAGGAGCGCGGTTACCGCCGAGTCAACGCCGCCGCTCATCGCGGCGACTACGCCTCTACTCATTGGCGTCGGCTCTCCCGTACCCGTCCACGAGCATAGTACCAGCCTCCCGGTTCCAGTAGTCTTCGAGCGCCTTGTGCAAGGCGTCCAGAACAAGCGTGAGGGCATGTTCCTTGCCCTCGGGCAGCGGACCGCCCAACTCAGCCTCAAGGTCGTCCTTCGAGACCCTCGCCGCATCCAGCAGATGGCGCTCGCGGACCAGCTCCGAGAGCGCCGAGCCGGCCGCGATACACGCCGCGCAGCCGTAGACCTTATAGCGCACCTCCCCGACCCGGTTCGCGCAGATCTCGACCGCAAACCGGGCGACGTCGCCGCAGGCGGCGTCTCCTGACTCGCCGGTACCGCTGGGGCGTTCCAGCTCTCCGACGTTCCGGGGACGGACGAGGTGCTCTATGACTTTTGAGTTGTAGCGGTCAGCCATCTCTTGATCCTAAGCTTTCAGTTACTGTACAGAGGCGAGAGTTCACGTAGTCGTGTTACCGCAGAGTTGAAGGCATCGATAAAGCCGTCTACGTCCGCCGACTTGGTGTCTTTACCGACCGTTACTCGCACCGCCGAGAACGCCTCTCGCTCCCCCTGGCCCATCGCTAGGAGGACCGGCGAGGCTTTGTGCCCGGCCGTGCCGGAGGCGCAGGCAGAGCCGCTACCAACAGCATAGCCGAGGGCGTCGAGGTAGAGGACAAGGCTCTCGGCTTCGACTCCTTCAACGCTCAAGTGTACGTTGTTCGAGAGGCGCTTCGCAGGATGGCCGTTGAGACGGACGCCCGGAATCGCGGTTGCGCCGGAGATCAAAGCATCCCGCAACGTCTCGTCGTGGAGTGACCGTTCTGATAGCTCATCGGTCGCGAGGCTGGCGGCCGCCCCGAAGCCTGCAATGCCCGCCACATTCTGTGTACCGCTCCTCAAGCCTCTCTCCTGGCCGCCGCCGAACAAAATCGGGTTCAGCCGGACGCCCCGGCGCGCGTAGAGGGCTCCGATGCCCTGAGGGCCGTAGAACTTGTGCGACGAGAGGGCGAGCGTGGAGACGGGCACGCGCGAGACGTCTACAGGCAGCCGACCGGCGGCCTGTACCGCGTCGACGTGAAATGGTATGTCTTGCTCGCGGCAGACCTCCGCCAACTCCTCGATAGGCTGCACGGCACCAACCTCGTTGTTGGCCCACATTACGGCGGCGAGAGCGGTCTCTGGACGTAGGGCTTCCGCGAAGCCTGATGGGTCTACTATCCCGTCCGAGCTGACACCGACCTTCGTCACCTCGTAACCCTGGGCTTCCAGATAGGAAGCCGCGTTCCGAACGGCGGGGTGCTCGATGGAGGAGACCACAATGTGTCTCTTCTCGGGAGAGGCGGCGGCGAGGCCCAAGACGCCCATGTTGTCTGACTCGGTACCGCCGGAGGTAAAGACGACCTCTTCCGGCTCCGCGCCTATGAGCCGGGCCACGCGGGCGCGCGCCTCTTCTATCGCCTCGCGGGCGGAGGCGCCGGAGGCGTGCAGTGAGGAAGGGTTGCCCCTGAGGGTCATGTCTCCTCCGAGGTACGGAAGCATAGCCTCCAGGGCTCGCTCGTCGAGCGGAGTGGTGGCAGCGTGATCCAGATAAACGAAATCGTTGCCAAGCATTACGACCTAAGTTTAACTCACCAGGGGAAGTTTGCGACTCGCTCAGACGGTGATAGTATCTACGACCGCGCCGCCGTTGTCGAGAAGCGCTACCTGATCTCCGGGTTGGACGGTGAGCGATGCGCTATTGGTGAAGGTGCCTATGACCAACCTCCCTGCAGCGTCGATGACGTCCGGCGCTCTCCCGATGGAGGCTACCTGTCTCGGACCTATCCTGGCCGCTTCGTTGATCTCTACGCCGCCTCCGCCCTGGTCGATCTCACCGGTCTCGGAGTCCTGTACGTTGAGCGTAAAGCCGGAGAGGTCTATCTCCCCTTCACCCTGATTTGCGATAGTGATGTACTCTATCCCGCCCCCGGTCTGGGTTAGCTCGAGTCCTTCTAAGTCCAGAGCAACGTCGCTTGAGTTGCCCCCGACATCCGTGCGGGAGAGGTCAAAGAGAGCCTGATCGAGGACGCCCTGCTCGACGTACCCCTGAAAGAGGTTCTCGATTACGTACTCTTCCTCGCGGGGCGCTAGCATCACGATAAACGGCGAGAAGCCGACCTCCAGCTGAGCGGCGAGCGTCCCGTACTCGCCCCTGCCCAACTCTTCGCTGGTCTCCGCGTTTCCGGGCCTGGTGATGTCGTAAGTAAAGAACTCGATCTCCGGGTAATCATTGCGAAGGTCCCTGAGGTCGCTGTTTACTAAGTCGTCTACTTCGAGACCCTGAGGATAAAAAGGATCCTCCCCTTGCTGGAAGAACTCGACCACGATAAGGGCCTTCCGTTGGTACGCGTTCCTGAAGTCTTGCGGGACCGGCTGACGCTGGTTGAGCGCGAACGGCTGATCGTTGAGGGTCTCGGCCTGGGCGTTCCCCTGAACGGTAGCGCCGCCAGCCGTGTTCCCGCCGGGGGGAGCGGGAGGGCCTCCGCCCTGGGAGCCTTGAGTCGTGCCACCGGGCGCCGGGGGAGGAGGCTGCTGGGCCTGTTCATCGTCCCCGCCGCACCCGGCGGCGAGAAGTAAGACTATCAGGACTGTGAGGAAGCGAAGGGACAAGCAGGGATTACGGATCAGACCCCCAGAACTATTCCCTTCGATAGCGCTACTCCTCGCTCTTTGGTCCACGATGAGTTTCCTGGCAGATGCTCCGGGGTTGCCCACAGCAACGTATCATAACGGTAAAAAAGGTGCAACGAGCCGATCAAGCACCTCCCCCGATGCCGCACCTCCTCATAGTACGGGATGCTTCTCACCGGCATCTATATACTTGTTTGGAGTTGAAGAGTAAGTCTATTAGTGCGGCGGAGGTACACTTTTGAACAACCCATACAGGACGCACACGGCGGGCGAGTTGCGCGCAGAGGACGTCGGTGGGCGCGTGAAGCTGGCGGGTTGGGTCAACAGGCGCCGGGATCATGGTGGTTTGATCTTTATCGACCTGCGCGACCGCTGGGGAGTTACACAGATAACCTTCCACCCTGAGAGGGCTGCTGTGTTCGCTCAGGCCGAGGAGCTAAGGCTCGAGTGGAGCATCTCCGTAGAAGGCGAGGTAGCGAAGCGGCCTGAGGGAAACGAGAACCCGGAGCTACCGACCGGGGAGATCGAAGTCTCGGCGACGGCGCTTACCGTTCTAAACGCCGCAGCCACGCCGCCGTTCGAGATCGATCGCGAGAGGCCCGTGGACGAGCTTCTGCGACTGAAGTACCGCTACCTCGACCTTCGACGCCCCAGGATGCGCGAGAACATAATCTTCAGGCACCGTGTCGTGAAACACATGCGCGATTACCTCTCCGAACGAGACTTCGTGGAGATAGAGACCCCGCTCCTCACCGCCTCTACCCCTGAGGGCGCCCGAGACTACCTGGTGCCCGCCCGTCTCTACCCGGGCCAGTTCTACGCCCTGCCGCAATCGCCGCAGCAGTTCAAACAGCTACTCATGGTCGCCGGATTCGAGAGATACTTCCAGATCGCCCGGGCCCTACGTGACGAGGACCAGCGAGGCGACAGGCAGCCCGAGCATACCCAACTCGACTTAGAGATGAGCTACGCCACCCAGGAAGAGATCCTGGACCTCATAGAAGGGCTCTATACCGGAATCGTTGAGGACTTCACTCAAAAGAAGCTCCTCGCCACCCCGTTCCCACGCCTGACCTACCGAGAGGCGATGGAACGGTTCGGGACCGACAAGCCGGACCTTCGCTTCGGGCTTGAGATAAGAGACGTCTCAGAGATGGCGCGCGCCTCGCAGTTCAAGGTCTTCCGGGGAGCGGTGGAGGCTGGCGGCTCCGTGCGCGGCATCGCTGTCGAATCCCTGGGAGATCTCACGCGACGCGAGATCGACGAGCTAACCTCCGTCGCGGCTACCGGCGGCGCGCGCGGGCTCGCCTACCTGAAGGTCGCGGAGAACAGTCTAACCGGTCCGATCGCCAAGTTCTTCTCCGCAGAGGAGGGCGAGGCCCTGAAGAAGTCGCTTGGCGCGGGGCACGGCGATCACATGTTCTTTGTCGCGGACGACGACAAGGTGGTCTTTGAAAGCCTGAACAAGCTGCGGCTGCACATGAGGGACCGGCTCGGGCTCGCGAACGAGAACGTGCTCGCGTTGTGCTGGGTGACGGACTTCCCGCTCTTCGAGTGGAACGAGGACGAGGGGCGCGTAGAGCCGATGCACCACATGTTCACCATGCCGCGGGAGGAGGATATACCGCTTCTGGACACAGACCCTCTGAGGATCATCGGTCAGCTCTACGACCTCGTCGCAAACGGGACGGAGCTCGCGTCGGGGAGCATAAGGATCCACCGTCCAGAGCTGCAACAGCAGGTCTTCTCTATCGTGAACATCCCGCCCGAGGAGGCCGAGAGGCGCTTCGGGGCGATGCTGGAGGCGTTCCGCTACGGCGCGCCGCCGCACGGAGGTATAGCCCCCGGGATAGACCGCCTCATGATGCTTCTGCGAGACGAGCCGAACATCAGGGAAGTGATGGCGTTTCCGAAGACCCAGGGAGCCCGCGACGAGATGATGGATGCCCCCGGCCCCGTTACCCCGGAGCAACTAGAAGAGCTCCACGTAGCGGTAAAGCTCCCGACCCGCAAGGGCCCCGAGCAGCCCCCGCGGGAGGACCCGAGCTTCTAAACACCTGAGGGGATCTTTGGCGAGCTTCGCCTCCGCCGAGAGGAGCCGCGAGAGAAGAGCAGACATCCTCTTCGGAAACGACCTCCCGGAGCGTCGCGTAAAAGTTCTCGGCGGTTTCGAAGGTTGTCCGGCGAGGGTCTCCGCCTTTGCATCCCGCACGCCAAGCTTCCGGAGGTGCGGGCCGCGCCTTGGGCGGTCGGATCGGCAGCAGGGCGAAAACCGCGCGTTCCGCGAGTCTCTTGAACTGCGGATAGGTTATGCGCTCCGGGTCTTCGACAGGCCTCACTTCGTAGATCTTGCCGCCGTCTCGATTCCTACCGTTTGGCGGCGGGACGAACGGAGTTCAGGATAAGCCGGGCAGAAGCGGGATGAGTAAAATATCTCACTCAAATCGACCACTGCACAGGGAGGCATATGAAGATAGAGAAGCTGGATCACGTAGCGCTCTACCTGAGCGATAGAGACGCGGCGGCCGAGTTCTTGACCGCGCACCTCGGCTTCCACGTCGTAGACCACACAGAACGCTACACCCTCGTAGGAGCGGGAGGCCGGATCGGTAAGCTTACCCTCTTCGATGCCCCAGAAGCCTCTACGCCTCGGCCGGGGGTAATAAAACGCATAAACATCCGGGTTGCGGACCCGCGATCCAGCGCCGCCAAGCTCCCGCGAGAGGCCAACGTCGAGCAGCGCGACACCGGATACTTCTTTACCGGTCCGGAGGGTCTACCGTTCGCGCTGGTTCCCGGAGAGGGTGAGTTCAAGGACTATGACCTCGAAGGACTAGTTCTTCGCTCCCGCGACCCGGAGAGGTCAGCGCGCAGCTTCGTGCAGATGGGCTTCGTCCACAGCAGCGCTACCACCGTAAAGGCAGGCGAGTACTCCCTGCGCCTCGGCCCCGACGCGCCGGACAGAGACGAACAGGAGATGCTCTTTCACGTCGGATGTCTCGTGGATTCCGCGGAGGACCATCGCAAGGAAGCTGAAGAGCAGGGGTTCGAGATCCAGGACTTCGTCGAGGGTCCGAACACGTTGGCGGTCTTCGTTCGCGGCCCCGAGGACGTGAGCGTGGAGTACGTCGAGCACAAGCCGACCTTCTCGCTCACCTGAGGCATACCTGTGCGCGTGATCGTAGTCGGGGGCGGACTCGCCGGGCTCACGGCCGCGCTCCGAGCGGCCCAGCTCGGAGCGCGAGTCACCGTTCTCGAGAAGGGCGATAGGCTCGGCGGCTCCTTCCTCTACTCCAGCGGCTACGTCTGGTCCTATAAAGACCTGAAGACCTTCCGCCGTGAGGCGCGCGGCGGCGACCCGGTCTTGCAGAGACTCGTTTTGAACGGGCTGGAGGATAGCCTGAACTGGCTGGAGAGTCTCGGCGTCCCGATCCTGGCGCGAGAGACAGGTAACCCCTTGACCTTCGGCGCCCGGTTGCATCCGAAGCGGACGATAGAGACGATAGCTAACCGCTTCCTCGACTCCGGCGGCCGAATCGTCAGGGATGCAGCCTTCGAAGGTTTAGTCGAAGGACGCCCCGAGAGCGGAATAAAGGAGGTCCGAGCAACCGTCAGCGGTGACAGGCGAACGGAGAGCGCGGACGCCGTAATCCTAGCATCCGGCGGGTTCGCGGCGAACGCGGAGCTGGTGAGACGTCACATAATCCAAGGGCCGGGAAGGATGCGGCTGCGGGCGCATCCCTGGAGCACCGGAGACGGATTCCTCGCGGCTCTAGCGGCAGGGGCGCTAGCGAGCGCCGGCCTCGACGAGTTCTACGGTCGTAACCTGCCCGCCCCTCCCGCCGGCTTCTCTCCGCACCAGTTCGTCGAAGTCTCCCAGCTCTACGGCCGCTACGCCGTGGCTGTCAACCGCAACGGCGAGCGCTACGCCGATGAGGCCGCCGACTGGTCTGAGACCGCTCTCACCCAGGCTACCGCCCGCCAGCCGGGCCTCCGTGCCTGGTACGTCCTGGATGCGGTAGGGCTTCGGAGGCGCGTTCGAGAGCGCACCGTACAAGAGATGGTCGAGACAGCCCGACTCGCCGGCGGGACGGTCCTACGAGCCGATAGTCTAAAGGAGCTGGCGGGTACACTGGAGCAGCGGGGAATACCCGGGACCAACGTGCTGCGGGCGTTAAGCGAGTACAACGCCGCCGTAGTCGGCGGGAGGGTAGAGAGCCTCTCGCCCCCGAGGAGCGAGCCCGCCACGCCCATAGAGGTCTCCCCCTTTGTGGCTGTAGAGGTCGCGCCAGCCATAACCCACACCATAGGCGGGCTCGCGGTAGACGAAAGGTGCCAGGTGCTGCGCCGGATGGATGGCGGTCCGATCCCTGGACTGTACGCCGCCGGGGTCGAAGCTGGCGGGGTCTCCGTGGGCGGGTACACGAGCGGCCTCGCGTCCGCCCTAGTCTTCGGCAAGGTGGCTGCGGAGGCGGCGGTGAGATGTTCCCAAGCCTCTGTCGAGAGGCTAGGGCTACGGAGAGAGCGGTAGCACTCGCGTCACCCCGTGGCGTCGACAAGATAGGCGGCGACGACATCCCGAAGAGAGCCGCGCCTCTCAAAAATAGCCCGCTGCTTGTCGGCGCCGTTCCCTTTGTACAGGATCTCCAGCACGCCCTCTAGCTCAGCCTCGCACCCGAGGTCCTGGGAGAGGGGCCGCAGCTCTTTGACGAGCTGTTGAGCCGCGTCGCGGGCTGTGATGCTTTGGTCGGCTGAGACGTCGTAGAAGCGAGCTTCGAGCCCGTAACGCATGGCGCGCCACTTGTTCTCTTCGGTGAGTAGAGGGTCTTGCGGATTATATTGATCCGCGGCCGCGACTATACATTGGGCGAGGGCGGCCAGAGAGACGGCATAGTCGGCCTCGGTCTGGGCGTCCGGCGCACGCAGCTCTACGGTGCCGAGCTTCGGATGAGGCCTGGCATCCCACCAGCACCAGGAGTAGTCCGGGATGCTCCCGGCGCGAACCATAGCATCCACATAACCCTCAAAGTCTTCCCAGGAGCGGAAGAAAGGCGGCAACCCCGAGCGAGGCACCAGTTCGAACACCTTCGCGCGCACAGAGGAGAGGCGGGTGTCGATCCCGGCCCAAAACGGGGAGTTGGCCGACAGCGCGATAAAGAGCGGCACGCACTGCGAGAGCGCCGCGACCGCCCGAATCGCAGACTCCTCATCCGGCACGGCAACATGGACGTGGAGTCCGTAGATAGCCTGCATCCGCGCCGTCCACCCCATCTCTTCCTCCACCTTGAGGTATCGTTCCTGCGGGGTGATCTCCTGTGCCAGAGAGTCGCTAAAAGGATGAGTCCCTGCTGCCGCGAGACGCGCCCCGCAACCCGCGACGACTTCCCCTACCCTCCGCCGCAGCCCGGGCAGCTCCGTCGCGAGGTTCGCGACCGTTCCGTAGACCGGGGAGCGTGTCTCCAGAAAAGAGGCCAACAGCTCAGAGGCTACAGGGAGCCCAGCCGAGTCTCGGGCGGCCAGCACCTCGTCTATGGCCGGCACGAGCGCAAGCGAGGCAGGATCGACGAGCTGAAACTCCTCTTCAACCCCCACGGTGTACAGCGCCGAAGCGCCGAAGTTGGACTCCATAGCGAGTACTTTAGCAGCGCTCGGCGTAGTGCCGAGCGCCGGACCTCAGGGGACTAAGATGCCAAGCCCTGCGCTAGTCGCTCTTTAAGCCTTCTCTTCGCGATAGCGTTGTATGTCCTCGTAGAGTTCGTCGGGGAATTCCAGTTCGTTGTATATATTGCAGGCATCCGGATCATCGGGGTTCGGGCAAATCTGGAAATCCTGCTGCGACTGCCACTCAAGGATCCGGTCGCGCCGGGGCGGGCTGTAGCCCTTCTCCTCTACCTGCTGCACCATGGCGCGCACCTCCTGCTCCCCGGCGTCGTGGTCCTGGGTCAGGAGCCGTACGATCTCGTCGTTGTCGACGAAGTAGCGCGAGATCATGGCGAACGTCAACCGGCCGTAGTGCCCGATGTCCTCACCATTCTCAAGAGCGTCGAGCATATGGCTCATCATCTGGCTCTGCCGTAGATCTTCCACGGACATGCGTTCTGCTCCTTTCTTTCGGTACGCCAGGACTATACGAACGTCCCGAGAATTGAACGTAAAAGGGATCACTCGAAGAGGCGCGCATAGCGCACGGCTCAGCGGCCAAGACTCTCCTTGCGATCTTCCCCGAACGTTGCCGCCACGAGCTTAGGCAACGCCTCACCGGCCCGGCCTCGCAAAGCGTAATCCGCGTGGCGCGTGAGCGGCGTATCGTTCGGGTTGATCTCGACTAGCACGGCCCCGCTTCTGAGCGCCTCGAACGGGAGCGAGGCCGCGGGATGCACGAGCCCCGAGGTGCCGGCAGAGATAAAGAGGTCGCATCCTCTGGCCGCCCTGAACGCCTCTTCGAGCGGCCCCGCGGGCAGCGCCTCACCAAACCACACAACGTCGGGACGCAAGAACGCGCCGCAGCCGGGACAAGAGGGAGGGATACTATCATCGTCCTTGCTCGGCTCGACAATAACCTCCTCGATCGGGCATAGCGAGCGCATGATGTTGCCGTGCAGCTCTAGTACGTGTTGGCTACCCGCCCGCCGGTGCAGACCGTCCACGTTCTGCGTTATAAGGACGAAGCCCCCGATCAGGTTTCGCTCCAGCTCGGCTAACGCTGCGTGGCCGGGGTTTGGAGCTGCTCTCTCTACCAGCTCTCGCCGCCAGGAGTACCACTCCCACACGAGCTTCGGGTCGCGTTGATAAGCCTCCGGGGTGGCGAGTTCGTGAGGGTCGTAGCGCTCCCAGAGACCGGTCTGCGCCTCGCGGAACGTGGGCACGCCGCTCTCGGCGGAGACCCCCGAGCCGGTGAGAACGGCTATGCTCCGCGCGCCGCGCAGCTTGTCGACGAGGCTCTCCGGCAGAGAGATGCTACCGCCGCAATAGGCCACCAGAGATTATGCCTTCAAGGCCCGCAGAAGCTCCCCCGGCCCCTCCACAACGGACAAGAACCTCTCCTCGCCGGAGTTCATATCCCTGAGCTTACACGCGCCCTGCGCCAGCTCCTCGTCTCCGAGGATAATCGCGAAGCGAGCGCCTGTCCGGTCGGCTTGTTTGAACTGCCCCTTGGCGCTACGGCCCGCATAATCAAGGTCACAGGCAATGCCCTCCGCGCGAAGGGACGACGCCAGGGCAAAGGCAGTCAGACGGGCTTCCGGGACAAGGGTGGCGAAGAAGACGTCCAGCTTCGCGCCCTCCTCCGGGGAGTTGGCGGCGAGTAGGATCCGTTCTACGCCGCTCCCAAACCCTATACCCGGCATCTCCGGTCCTCCAAGCTCTGAGACGAGCCCGTTGTAGCGTCCCCCGCCGCCAACCGTATCCTGCGCACCGAGGGCCGCGCTCTTCGCCTCGAAAACGGTCAGGGTATAGTAGTCGAGGCCGCGCACGAGCCGTTCGTCCACCGCGTACGGCACCCCGACCGCTTCGAGCCCGGCTTTGACCGCGTCGAAGTGTCCTCGCGCCTCCTCGCTCAGGTAGTCTGAGATAACAGGAGCCTCAGCCAGAAGCGCCTGCGTGTTCTTGTCTTTGGAGTCGAAAGTGCGAAGAGGGTTCGTCTCGATACGCGAGATTGAGTCCGGATCCAGCTCTGACTCGTGTTTTTTGAGGTAGCTCCGCAGCTCCGGGACGTAACTTCTCCTGGTCTCAAGGTCGCCGAGGTTGTTGAGGTAGACGACCTCGTCCTTCACACCCAGGGCCTGATGGATCGAGTAGAGAAGGGAGATCACCTCGACGTCGATCAGCGGGTCGTCGGAGCCGAGGACCTCGGCCCCGATCTGGACGTGCTGGCGGTAGCGGCCCTTCTGCTGGCGCTCGTGCCTGAACATCGGTCCGAGGTACCAAGCCTTCACCGGCTGAGCGACCTTGTAGAGCCCGTGCTCGACGTAGGAGCGTACGACGCCCGCCGTCCCCTCCGGCCTCAGGCTGAGCTCGCGGCCGCCCTTGTCGTGGAAGACGAACATCTCCTTGCGTACGATATCCGACGCCTCGCCGACGCTTCGCACGAAGAGCTGAGCCTCCTCGAAGATGGGGAGTCTGACCTCCGAGTAGGCGTAGCGGCGGAAGTACTCACGAGCGATACCCTCGACCCACGCCCACAGTTCAGGCCTCTCGTGCGGCTCACGCCCGCCTGGGTATACGTCGTAGGTGCCTTTCGGTCCCCGGTAGCTCACAGAACCCCGAGAGGCAGGTAGGGGTTGTCCCGTAGCTCCTTCATCGCTTCGAGGACGGGGCCGTGGCCCGCGTAGAGGCGGGTTGAGTCATCCCAGAGAGGCATCACCTTTCTAAGAGAGACTTCGATCTCTTCCCACGAAGCCCCTGAGAGGTCCGTCCTGCCTACGCTGCCGGGCAGGATGAGATCGCCCACGATCTGATCTTTGCCTACCACGAACGTCACCGACCCGGGCGAGTGGCCAGGCGTGTGTAGCACGTGAAACGTCTCCCCGGCCATTACCAGATCCTCCCCGTCTCTCAAAGGCTCGTAGTTACCTATCTCCGAGCCCTCGGCGTCCATCGGATGGGCATAAACGGGGGCGCCGGTCTCGCGGCGCACGTCCTCAAGAGCGCCGACGTGATCCCGGTGCCCGTGAGTTATAAGGATGGCTACAACGGGCTTTTGCAGGGCGGCGAATATCTGCTCGGGTTCGGCACCAGCGTCTACGATCAGGTCCCCCCCAGGGGCGTGGACGACGTAGGAGTTGACCTCGAATCCGCCCATGTCGAGGCGCACTTGTTCTATCTCCGTCAACGGGATCTCCTAGCGTTCGTAGGACGGGGCGAGCGGAGTGCCGTCCCGGGAGACTCGGCGCACCTCGTAGACGTCGGGGATCGACCGTATCTTCCGTATGACCTCCTCGACATGAGGGACGCTCGCCGCCTTGAAGGCGAACCGGCTCAACGCCGTGCGATCCTCGATGGTGTCGACGCGCGCCGACAAGATGTTTACCCCGGTATCGGAGATCGTCGACGTTACGTCCTTCAGCAGGTGCATCCGGTCCAACGCCTCCACCAGTATCTCCACCGTAAACAACCGCTCCTTGCCGCGCGCCCACTCGACCTCGACGAACCGCTCCGGGTCGCGGCTCTTGAGCGCGCGCGCGTTCGCGCAGCCCGCCGAGTGAACCACGACGCCGCGCCCCAGGGAGACGTAGCCTACGATGTCGTCGCCCGGGAGCGGGCTGCAGCAGCGGGCCAGACGCGTGAGGATGCCGCTAGATCCCACCACCTTCACGCCGGTCTCCGAGTCGGTCGTGTCGCCGTCCGGGAGCGGCAGCGGAACCAGCGCCGGGCTTCGGGAGCCGCCGTTGCGCCCTTCCTCCGGCTGCTCCTCCTTCGGCTGGACCTTCTCGACGATGCGGTGGGCGACGTTGTCGGCGGAGATAGCGCCGAGCCCCACGGCGGCGAGCATGTCATCGGGGGTCGGGTAGTTGGTGCTATCAGAGACCTCCTCCCAGACGCTGGAGGGCACCTTCTCGACACGCTGCTTCTTGAGGAGGGCCGCGACCTTTTCCCGGCCCAGGGAGAGGTTGTCCTCCCAGTCGGCCTTGTTGAAGAACTGCCGGATCTTATTGCGGGCGCGGCCGCTTTGAACCACGGCGAGCCAGTCCCGGCTCGGTTTGGCAACCTTCCCGGTAATGATCTCTACCCGGTCCCCGCTCAAGAGCTCCGAGTCGAGCGGCACGATCCGGTCGTTCACCCGCGCGCCGATGGTACGGTGCCCGATCTCCGTGTGGACGTGATACGCGAAGTCTATGGGCGTAGCCCCCGCGGGCAAGCTAAGCACGTCGCCCTTCGGGGTAAAGACGTAGACCTCATCGGCGACCAACTCGCCCTTCAAAGATTCCATGAAGTCCGCCGCGTCGGTCGTCTCCTTCTGCCACTCCATCATGCTCTTCAGCCAGGCGAGGCGATCCACCTGGCTGTCCTTCAGACCGTGCTTGTACATCCAGTGAGCGGCGATGCCATACTCGGCGATAACGTCCATCTCGCGGGTGCGTATCTGGATCTCCAGCAGCTTCCCCTCACCGGACATGACGGTCGTGTGGAGCGACTGGTACATGTTGAACTTGGGCATCGCGACGTAGTCCTTGAAGCGCCCCGGTATCGGCTTCCAGGCCGAGTGGACCACGCCGAGAGCCCCGTAGCAGTCGCGGACGTTATCCACGACCACGCGTAGCCCCGCGAGGTCGTAAATCTCGTTGAACTCTTTGTTGCGGCTGACCATCTTGTTGTAGATGGAGTAGAAGTGCTTGACCCGCCCCTTCACCTCGGCCTCAACCCCGGCCTCCTCCAGGTTCTTCTGCAACTCGGCGGCCGTTTTGTTGATGAACGACTCCCGATCCGCCCTCCTCGCAGCCACGAGCCGCTTTATCTCCTCGTAGCGCCTCGGGTGGAGCGTCGCGAAGGCGAGGTCTTCTAGCTCCCACTTCACCGAGTAGATACCGAGCCGGTGCGCCAGCGGAGCGTAGATCTCCAACGTCTCCGTCGCCTTCTTTAGCTGGTTCTCGCGTTTGAGATAAGCGAGCGTACGCATGTTGTGAAGCCTATCCGCGAGCTTGATGATGATTACGCGCACGTCCCTGCTCATCGCCACGATCATCTTACGCAGCGACTCCGCCTGAGCATCCTCCAGGTTCCCCGAGGGGAGCCGCTTTAGCTTCGTGACCCCGTCGACGATGTCCGCAAGCTCCGCTCCGAACCTGGCGGCGAGCTCTTCCTTCCTGACGTTCGTGTCCTCGAGGACGTCGTGCAGGAGCGCCGCCGCGATAGTCGTTGAATCGAGGTGCAGATCGGCGAGCACGTCCGCCGTCGCAAGCGGGTGATAGACGAAGGGCTCCCCGCTCTTGCGCACCTGCCCCTTGTGGGCCGCGTGCGCCATCCCGTAAGCCTCGGCTATAAGCTCCTCGTCGGCCTCAGGGTTGTACGCGGTGACCTTTTTGAGGAGGGACGTGATCGTCACCTCCGGAACCGGCACCGCCTTCGGATACGCCTCTTCACGCAGAATCTGCATAAGTAGAGTATACCAGTCAGTTGCCACATCTCGGTTCGACGAGGATCACTTATTGCTTCTAAGAGAGCTCCCATGACAGTACGGACGTCCATAGAACAAGATGCCTGACGAGAACGGTAATCGTGCAGGCAAAGCGAGTGTTTGCGGGCTCATCCATGAGTCAGGGACGCTCGACATCATGTTAACGAGAATCATCCGGTGGCCTCTGACCTATGAATCTCCCGTATCTCTACAACCGGTTGGAACGGAAGATGACCACGAGCAACACGGTAGCCATCACGAGCGCGAGGGTAAAGCCGGCGAAGGCTACTACGGGGACGCTCAAGTAGGGTACCTGCGGACCGCCTGTGGCGAAGGCGCCTAACAGCGAGGAGCCGATGAGGAGAGCGCCGGTTATAACGGCGAAGACGAGTCGATTCGCGAGCACGTCTACCTCTCCGCCTAGCTCATCGAGGCCGCCGTGACGGAACTTCACTTCGAGCGTGCCGTCCTCCAGTTCGGCGAGAAGCTGCCTTAGCTGTTCGGGATACTCTTCCAGGTAGCGGGCGTATTCGAGGGCGCGTTCCTCTGTACGCCCCATGAGGGCGGCAGGCTCGTAGCGTTCGCGGAGGAGGCGGCGGGCGTAGGGACGGGCCACCTCATAGACGTTGATGGTCGGGTCTATGGAGCGGGAGAGGCCTTCGGCGGTCACCAGAGCCTTGGTGAGGAGCGGGAAGACCGGCGGCATGGAGAGCCTGTAGCGCCTGGCCAGGGAGATCAACTCCCCCAGAGCCTGCCCGAGCGTTACCTCCCCTACAGAGAGCCCGGAGTATCTGTAGAGAAACTCTCGCAACTCCTGAACGAGGTCTCCTCGAACCTCGGTCGCGTACCGGACGCCCAACCCTTCGAGGCTTCGCAGCGCCGCCGCCGCGTCACGTTGTATGACGGCGATAAAGAGCCGGCTCAGAGCCTCTATATCACCCTGGCTCATAAAGCCGACCATCCCGAAATCCAGAAGGGCCAGCTCGCCTCGTGGCGTGAGAATGAGGTTACCCGGGTGAGGATCACCGTGGAAGAAGCCGTCCTCGAAGGCCATCTTGAAGATAGCTTCGGCCCCCATCGTCGCCACGCGCCGGCGCTCGTCAGGCGTCAAAAGGAGGGGGCGGATGTCGTGAAATCGGGTCCCCTCGATATACTCCATCGTGAGAACTCTATGGGCAGAGAGCTCGGTGTAGATCCGCGGTATCTTGACCGGTGTACCCTCGAAGTTCACGGCGAAGCGGCGAGCGTTTCGAGCCTCGGCCTCGTAGTCTAGCTCGCGGCGGATAACGCCCTCGAACTCCGCCACGAGCTCGGTGACGTCGATAAAGATCCTGTCTCCGAACCTAGCGTTGAGCAATGCCGCGAAGTCCCGCATCAGCGCGAGGTCCGCTTCGACCCTCGCCTGCGCTTCGGGTCGCTGGACCTTGACCGCGACTACGTCGCCCTCCTGCAGCCGCGCTCTATAGACCTGTCCAATGCTCGCCGACCCGAGCGGCACAGGATCGAACTCCGCAAACAAATCCCCGGCCGGCAGACCGAGTTCGCCTTCGATCATAGCCTGTGCCGTATCCAGAGGTATAGGCGCGACCGTGTCTTGAAGCTTCTGCAACTCCACGAGTATTCCCTCGGGAATGAGATCCGAGCGGGTCGAGAGAAGCTGGCCGAACTTAACGAACGTCGGGCCGAGGTCGTCCAGCGTCCTCCGGAGCCTAATGCCGAAGTTGGGAGCGAGAAGCTCCTCCAGCCCTCGCCTCTCGCGTCTCCCCCGCCGGACGTCGAAGATGAACCCGAACCCGTGACGGACGAGTACCCGCCCGATCTGGGAGAACCGGATGATGTTCTCCCGCCGCCCTCCGGAATAGGAGCCGGAGAGGCCGCTACCCGTCAACGGATTACCTCCCGGCCCGGTATAGCGTCCCTGCTACGCGCGCGGCGTCAGGCCCGGCGGGAGATCCGGGTCGTCCCTCGGCGGCTCGGCGGGCGGATGAGGAGGAGCGACATCCACCTCGTCGAGAGGCGGCGTCGGCGGATGGCCCGCCGCGGGCGCGACCGGCTCCGGCGGCGCGTCGGGGGGCACCGCGGCGGGGCTGTCCTCCAGAAGACGGACCCGGTACTCTAGCTGCTCGATACGGAAGAGGAGGTCCTCGAAGGCTTCGCGGTTCGGGACGCCGGCCCCGCGCAGACCCTGCTGCAAGGAGGCGTCGATCAAACTCCGCGCCCCCGCCGAACGCTCCCGCCCGCGCCTCAGTACGTCCTCGACAACCGTGCGCCCCTCCTCACGCTCCATCCGGCCCTGCTCGATCAGGCGGTTCACGACCTCCTCGACCCTCTCTCGGGTCGCGGCGGCCGCCCCGATCTGGAGCAGTATCAAGCGCTCTAGTCTCTCGAACATAGACAACCTCCCGATAGGTTCACTCCCCTAATGATAACCGTCATGAGCGGCAAGCTGCTACGGAAATTACCGGGCCTCAGCACCTTCAGGTGCTCCATGAGCGGGAGCATTCTTGCCGGCGCGCCACTCCTTGTAGAGGCATAGGACCGGTGTGGCGATAAAGATGGAGCTATAGGTGCCGGCGGCGATACCGACGAGGAGGGCGAAAGCGAAGTCGCTAAGGGTGGACTCACCAAAGAGCAGGAGGGCGGTCACCGGGATCAGCGTACACACAGAGGTATAGATCGAGCGCATTATCACCTGCCGCACGGAGTTGTTCGCAAGCTCGTTATACCGGCGGCGGTTGTAGCCGGCCTCGGGCGTGTTCTCCCGGATCCGATCGAAGATGATAATAGTGTCATACAGCGAGTACCCGAGCACCGTAAGGACTGCGACGACGGTTACGAGGTTCACCTCGCGCCCGACGAGGGCGTAGAACCCGACCGTTATGAGTATGTCGTGGAGCAGGGCGGCCATCGCGGCCAGCGCGAACGCGAACGCGAAGCGAAAAGAGATATACAAAACGATTATGAGCAGCGCCGCCCCCACGGCCTGCAGCGCCTGGTTCCGGATCTGACCGCCGAACGTCGGGCTGATGCTCGTGACGCTGACCTCGGCCCCGAACTCCTCCTCTAGGGCCTGCTGCACCTCTGTGTTCTCCTCTTGCGAGAGGCCCGGTGTACGGACCTCGTAACCGCTCTCGCCGAAGCGTTGGGGAGGGAGTGCCTCACCCCTCACGCCCTCTGGCAGAGCCTCCCGTACTTCATCCGGGCTCGGGTTCCCCTCGACGGCGCTCGCGGTGAATTTCGAGCCACCGGTAAAGTCTATGCCGAAGTTGAAACCTCCCAGGGCTATCGCGCCGATGCACAGCAGAAGGAACACGCCCGAGATGGCGAACCACATGCGCCACCTGCCGACGAAATCAACTTTCTCAAAAGCCGCCACTAGCGCGCCCCCGCCCCGGCCTTGCGCACCCTAGCAGGCCGTTCGGTCTCTATGCTCGCCTTCGAGACTCCGACCATCGGGGCCGTGAGCCTTACGCCACGGTCCGAGAGCACGCCGAGCAAGGCCCGCGTAACCGCGACCGCCGTAAACATGGACAGAAGTACGCCTAACGCGAGCAGTACCGCGAAGCCCCGCACCGAGCCCGACGAGAGCGCGAAGAGGATAAACGCCGTTATAAGGGTGGTCAGGTTGCCATCCAGGATCGCCTTGAAGCCCTTCTGGTATCCAAGAGAGATCGCGGTTCGAGGCGACTTGCCGCGTCTGATCTCTTCTTTGATCCTCTCGAAGATGACCACGTTCGCGTCGGCGGCGACGCCGATGCTCAGCACGATCCCCGCTATACCGGGCAGGGTCATCGTAATCGGGATGGCTACGATGAGCCCCCAGAGCAGGAAGGCGTAGATGAGCAGCGCCACGTCCGCTATGAGCCCGAGCACCCGGTAGACGATAAGCAGAAACACGAGCACGAGCCCGAACCCCACGAGCGCCGCCAGAAGCCCGCTCCTCAAGGAGTCAGAGCCGAGGGTCGGGCCGATGGAGGTAACCGAAAGGAGCTCCATGTTTATCGGCAGGGCGCCGGTCTTCAGAACGACTTCGAGCTCCTTCGCCTCGTCCTCCGGCAACCCGCCAGCGGACCGGTTCTCGATCACGAAAGACCCGCCGCTGAGGACCTGGTTGACCCCAGGCGCACTAACGACATCCTCATCGAGGACCACGGCGAGCCGCGCCCCCCCGGGCGTACCGTTCGCCAGGGCGTTGTCCATTATCTCCTGGGTGAAATCGCCGAACTGCTCGGCCCCCTCGCTCGTCAGGTCTACCTGCACCTGGCGGTTGCCGCTCTGATCGCGGGTTATGGTAGCGGTCTCTAGCGCATCACCCCTCACCCCCGGCTCTTCGGAGAATACGTAGCCCGCGACCTGAACTCCGTCCCCCTCCGGCGTGGGCGTCTCCTCGAAGAGGATCTGGGTCTCCCCCTCCTCGTAGGCAGGGTCCCCTTCCAACTCGCTCCTCAGGTCCTCCTTGGTCTCCTCGACCTCGTCCTCGGAGACCACGAGCGGTTGGTTGGGCGCGGAGGCGAGAACCTCGTAGAAGCCGAGCTGGGCCGTACGTCCGATAACGTCTATGGCCTGGTCCGTATCGGTGATACCGGGGATGTTGACTACTACCTGATCCTGACCCTGCAACTGTATCTCCGGCTCCGTAACGCCTAAAGAGTCCACGCGCTGGCGAATGACCCCCGAGGCGAGATCCATCTCCTCGCGGGTAACGTCGGAGCCGTCGTCCTTGTAGCCCTGCAGGTTGGCGCTTACCCCACCCTTGAGGTCGAGTCCGAGCCTCGTCGCCTCGGCGACCGGCTGGCGCAAGAAGATGAAGTATGCGGCTACCCCGATCAGGACGACCACGAGGCCCAGAACGATGAGGTTGTTGCGACGGTTGCTCATCCTTGCCGGATGATAGCACCTTTAAAAGCTGGGTCCAGCCAGTCCTTCAGCGAGCGGCCTGGAATAAATTCTGCAGAACACCCTCTTACCCAGCTAGCACGTTACGATCTCCATGCTAGCGGTTCTCAGCGTTCCGCGGTGTTTGCCGTTGCCCCTAGATCTAAGGCCGGAGCATGATTTAACCTGCTCTGTACCGCGACATCCAGTCCTCCGCGAACTTGCCGTACCGCCCCTCAAGAATCGCCCTCCGCGCCTTCCGGCACAGCTCCCCGAGGAAGCTAACGTTGTGCAGCGTCAAGAGCCGGTCGGCGAGAAGTTCGTTCTCGCGCACGAGGTGTGAGAGATACGCGCGGCTGTAGCCATCGGCGCACGTCTCGCACGAGCACTCCGGATCCAGGGGTACGAAGTCGCGCCGGTAGCGGGCGTTTTTGAGGTTGATCCTGCCGTCGTTAGTGAGCGCCGCTCCGTGACGGGCGAGCCGGGTCGGCAGTACGCAATCGAACATATCCACCCCGAGGGCGACAACCTGCAAGACGCCGACCGGGTCTCCTATGCCCATGAAGTACCTGGGCCTGTCACCAGGTAGCTCGGGCGTTACGAGACCGAGCATGTGCAGCATCTCCCCTCGCGATTCCCCGACCGAGAGCCCTCCGACCGCGTAACCGGGGAAGTCCAACTCGACCGTACGTTCCAGGCTCTCCCGGCGCAGGTCAGGGTACAGACCGCCCTGAACTATCCCGAAGAGCGCCTGGTCCTCCCGCGAGTGGGCCTCCTTGCATCGCGCGGCCCACCGCGCCGTCCTCCGCAGGGAGGCCTCATGGTACTCGCGGGCCGCGTCGGCTGGCGGGCATTCGTCGAGCACCATCGCCACGTCCGCCCCGAGAGCCTCCTGTACCCGGGTCGTGAGCTCCGGCGTGAAGGAATGCGACGAGCCGTCGTAGACCGATGCGAACTCGACGCCCTCCTCCGAGATGCGACGCGTCTTCGCGAGCGAGAAGACCTGATAACCTCCGGAATCGGTGAGCATCGGACCGTTCCATCCGGTAAACCCGTGCAGCCCTCCGGCCTCCCTCACCACGTCCGCGCCGGGCCTGAGATACAAGTGGTAGGTGTTGCCGAGGACCACTCCCGCTCCCGCCGCTCGCAGGTCCCTCGGGGTGAGTCCCTTGACGCTCCCCTTAGTTCCGACCGGCATAAAGGTTGGTGTCGAGACCGCGCCGTGCGGGGTGTGAAGGGTGCCCGCCCGGGCCTCGCCGTCACGGGCTTCCAGCTCTATGCGGACCGGCGCCCCTATGATCTCGCCCTCCCGCCGCCGACCAGGAGCATCGCGTCCCCGAAGGAGAAGAAACGGTAGCGCTCTCTCACCGCGATCTCGTAAGCCTCCCGCACGAGATCCTTCCCCGCAAAGCTCATCACCATCGCGAGCAGGGTCGAGCGCGGCAGGTGGAAGTTGGTGAGCAGGACGTCCGTCGCCCGCCACGGATATCCCGGATAGATAAAGATCCTCGTCTCTCCCTCCCGCTCGCCGCTCGCCGCCCAGCTCTCCAAGGTCCGGGCCACCGTGGTCCCTACCGCGATTACGCGCGTCGCCTCACCAACTGCATGCGCCGTCTCCTCGGGCACGAGATAGTACTCCCCGTGCATCTCGTGCTCCGAGAGCTCCTCTACCCTCACCGGCGAGAAAGTCCCCGGACCAACGTGCAAGGTAACCCGGACGAGGCTCGCGCCGGCCCGCTCGACGTCCTGCAGCGTGTCCTTCGTGAAGTGAAAACCGGCGGTCGGGGCGGCGGCGGAGCCCTCGTTCTTCGCGTATACGGTCTGATACTCCCGCTCGGCTCCAAGGGTCGCCTCGATGTAGGGCGGAAGCGGCATACGACCGAGCCTCCTTAGCATCCCTGGCACGTCTGTGCCCGCGATGACCCAGCGGCCCTCCCCCAGAGGCTCCACCACGCGTAGCTCTTCGTCGCCGGCGGAGAGCGTCATCCCGGTCTTGAGACGTCTGCTCGGCCGAGCCATGACCTCCCAGAGGTCGTTCCGCCCGCCGAGGCTCTTCAGGAACAAGAGCTCCGTCTCCCCGCCGCCGCCGCGGCGAGTTAAGAGGCGAGCCGGAAGAACCTTGGTCTCGTTCAGGGCTACAGCGTCGCCCGTACGCAAGAAGCGCGGCAAGTCGTGGAAAGTATGATGCTCGATGGTCCCGCGCAGGACGTCCACTACCATGAGTCGTGAGGAGTCGCGGGGGTCGGCGGGCCGTTGGGCGATCAGTTCTTCGGGCAGCCGGTAGTCGAGCTCGCTGGTCAGCATGGTGAACCTGAGAACAGCCCGCTAACGGCGAAAGAACACGTTCAAAAGAATGGTGAGCACTATGGAGACCAGGATCATAAGCCCTATCGGAGCGTAGAAGGTGAAGCTACCCCTCTGAAGTACGATGTCTCCCGGCAGCCGGTCCAGCCCGAATCTTCCGAGCAGCATAAAGATACCGCCGAGCACGAGCAGCACGACCGCCCCGCCGATAAGTATCTTTCCTAGACCTTCCAGGCTCATATCTCCATTCTAAGCCTCGCCCGGCGGATATCCAATGCCCATAATCCTTATCGCTTTAGTTGTAGTGCTTGAACTGCGGCCATGATTCCTGTAACGGAACCGTGGGACTACGGCAGATGTGAACAGGGAGGTTGTTCTCGTCCGGCATGCAGTACTCGCACTTGACGGTGTCTGCCTGCTCGACCTCGCTGAAGGCTGCTTCGAGACGTTCAAGGGGCACGCCCACGCTAATCACGACTTCGCCGGTGCATCCACGGGGCCCCCAAAGGTAGTAGTTGTTGTGGCCGCTTATGGCCTTGGGGAGCCCATACTCTTCGCCGAAGAAGTCTATAGCCCCGGCCTCTCCATAGTTGCCGGTCAGGATGCAGGCGTTGGCCTGCTCTTCGGGGGGCAGCTCCTCGTAGACCCCGGCGACGGTTGCGACCATCTCCTCCCACCCGAACCTGTCCGCGAAGTTCTGTGGGAGCTCCGCCACTTCCCGTGTCTCAGCCTCTATGCCGGCGTCTCCCCCGGCGGCGCCGGTGATCTTTGCGAGCGTTTCGACGGGGAGCACGGGCACCACGGTCAGGGGAGCGACGACGACCCCGCTTACCGCCAGGACCGATGCGTAGGCGGGCTTAAACCAACCCCAGCCCCGCCGCCGGACAAAGCGTTCGATCACCACTCCTCCGGCGGCGAAGAGCATAGGATATGCAGGAGCGAGAAAGTAGAAACGGGCATTCTGAACAACAAACAGCACGAGGAGGATTACGTAGATCCAGCCGAGCAGACGGTATGGTCGCCCTTCTCTGGCGACGAGGTAGAAGTACAGTCCCGCGAGCCATATCGGCAAGGTAGGCGGTTGCATCGTCACGATCTGCTCGACGAGGAACTCTAGAGGAGAAGCCTCGTCTATCTTGCCTCCGTAGTTGCTCCAGAACTCGAGCGTAGGCCAGCCGTTTTCGACCTGCCAGAAGACGTAAGGCAGTAGGAACAAGAACGCTGTAGCGCTGCCGAGCCAAGGCCACTTTGTGAGCAGATGCCTCCTGCTCGGGGTGAGCAACAAGGCGACGAAGACCGCGAAACCGAAGAACAATATAGTTACCTTGGTCAGCAACCCCAGTCCCATGATTACTCCGAAAAGGAGCCAGAGCCGAGGCTGGTCGCGTTTTAGAAGGATCAGCAACACGTACGCGGCCAGCACCCAGAAGAGTTGGTCGAAAGCATCCATCGAGATCCAGGTGCCGAAGACGAGAAAGTTCGGAGCGATGAAGGTCGCGAGGGCGGCCAGTCCCTGGGCGAACCGCCCCCCGCCGAGCTCGCGCGCCATGAGCCCGGCCAGCAAGATCACCAGCGCGCCGGCCAGGGCCGGGAAGACGTGCAAGGCGAGCAACGAATCGCCGAACAACTGCCGTGCCGTTGCGGCAACCATGGCTACAAAGGGCGGGAAGTCTACATAGCCCAGATCCAACCGCTCGCTCGCAGCTATATAGTAGAGCTCGTCCCTGAAGTACCCGTAGTTGTCGGCGGTGAGGAGGTGTAACAAAAGCTTGAGAAGGGCCAGAAAGAGAAGTATCCCGACATCACCGAGGAACGCCCGGCGAGGATAACTATCCTCAGAGACCATGCACAAGCCTCAACCAAGGACTTTCGTGCTCTAAGAGCAGCACGACTGCCCCGTCAACGAGTGGCATGCTTTCCCTTCCAAGCTCACGAAACCTGTTGTATGCGCTTCGCTGGAGATGTATACGCCTCCTCCAGCTTACTTGTAGAACTTGAACTTCGGCCAAGCCTCATCGAGAGGCATTTTGGGGGATCGAGCAATATAGATGGGGAGGTTGTTTTCGTCGGGCATACAGTACTCGCATCTCGTCGTGGCGGCCTCCTCGACGTCGTCGAAGACGGTCCTCAGATTGCCGCGCGGGACGTTCACGGCGATCACGACTTCACCGGTGCATCCACGGGGCCCCCAAAGGTAGTAGTTGTTGTGGCCGCTTATGGCCTTGGGGAGCCCATACTCTTCGCCGAAGAAGTCTATAGCCCCGGCCTCTCCATAGTTGCCGGTCAGGATGCAGGCGTTGGCCTGCTCTTCGGGGGGCAGCTCTTCGTAGACCCCGGCGACGGTTGCGACCATCTCCTCCCACCCAAACCTGTCCGCGAAGTTCAGTGGTATCTGAGCTGCTTCCCGGGCCTCAGCCTCTATGCCGGCGTTGCCGTTTACGGCCCCTGTTATGCTCGCGAGCGTCTCGACAGGGAGCGCCGGCACCACAGTCAGGGGCGCGGATACAGCCCCCACTACCGCGAGCAACGCGACATAGGCTACCCTGATTCGGTCCCACCGGGGCCATCCGATCCGGTAACGTTCGAGCGCCACGCCGCCGGCGGCGAAGAGCATAGGATATGCGGGAGCGAGGTAGTAAAACTTGCCGTTCTGGATCACGAACAGGACAAAAAGGATTACGAAGACCAGGCCCACGGGCCGCCACAGTCTGCCTTCCCTCACGAAGAGGAGATAGTAAAGCCCCGCGAGCCATAGCGGCAGGGTAACGGGGTGCATGGTCAGGATCTGCTTAGCGAGGAACTCAAGCGGCGAGTCCTGGTCTACCTTCCAGCTATAGTTCCCGAAGAACTCTAAAGTCGGCCAGCCATTCTGGACCTGCCAGTATCCGTACGGCAGCAGGAAGACGAAGGAGAGAGCGCCGCCTAGCCAGGGCCACGCGGTGCGTAGGTGCCTCCTGGCCGGCGTTGCGAGCAGCGCGATCAAGACCGCGAGACCGAAGTAGAGGATAGTAACTTTATTAAGGAGTCCCAAACCCATAACGAGCCCGAATAGGAGCCAGAGACGGGGCTGATCCCGGTTGAGGATCCGGACTATTAGGTATGCCCCGAGCGTCCAAAAGAACTGGTCGACAGCGTCCATCGAGAGCCAGGTGCTCACGGCGAGTATGGTGGGCGCTATGAGGGTCGCCAGAGCCGCCGTCCCCTGGGCGAGCCGCCCCCCACCGAGCTCGCGAGCGATGAAGCCCGCCAGCACTACGGTACCCGTGCTGACGAGCGCCGGTACAATGTGCAGAG
>CADCVD010000124.1 GCA_902806055.1 uncultured Rubrobacteraceae bacterium | reverse complement strand
CTGACACAAGCTGCGCGCCCAGCTCAAGACCTGCCTCACCCCCGGCTACTATAGCGCCAGATATGCCTAGCTTGGGGACAGACAGATACATCGTAGGATCATCCGGCGGAACGATCTCTTCCTTCTCCGAGAGTCCCTCCTCGGTCGGAAGCTCCTCTTCTAGGGTAGCCTCTTCCTCAGCGAGGAGAGCGGCCTCTTCCTGAGCGTCCTCGGCCTCGGCGGCCTCCTCTGGGTCGTCAGAGTTCTGCGCCTCGGCGGTCTCCTTGGCGGCCTTCTTGATAGCCTCCTCCGCGGCCTCGTCAGACACCGGCTCCGGCGCCTCTGCTCCGGTCGGGTCATCGGCCCGCTGTACGCTCTCTACGTCTGACCGAAGCGTGGTGTCCACTATAGAGCTTCCGCCCACGTAAGCCAGAGCTCCGACGGCCAAGACGACAAGCGCGGCGAATATGTAGAACCCTGCACGCTGACTACTTCTTTTTCTTCTATTCCTTCTTCCGTATGCCATGCCGAGATAATAGCAGAGCGATACCGTATAGGTGAACCTTTTTTCGAGCTCTTTTTTAAGATTTATGAAAATTATCGCGGTGCGAGCCAGAACACGGGAGACGCCTCGGAGAGGAGATAGCATCACCCCCATGGCGATGTTGGAGGAACACCGGGAGCGGGTGCTGTCCTGTTCGAGCTGCTTCCCGTCGGGGCATAACGCGCCGGTGGTGGATCTACCCAAGCGGACCGACATTCTACTCGTCGGGCAGGCTCCTGGGGCAACGGAGGTCACGACTCGGCTGCCGTTCACCGGACCGGCGGGGAAGAGGCTCATGACGTGGTTCGAGCGCGCCGGTCTCTCGCGCGAGGAGGTTTATCTTTCGGCGCTGTGCCGCTGCTTCCCGGGCAAGGCCAGGGGCGGCGGCGACAAGGTGCCTTCTCGCGCCATGATCCGGACCTGCCGTCCCCACCTTACGCGCGAGCTCGAGATGCTCCAGCCCAAGGTAGTAGTACCGGTCGGAGGACTGGCGATAAAGGAGCTTCTGGGTGTCGAGCGGCTCTCGGAGGCTGTGGGCGAGACGTTCCGGCGCGATGGAGTAGTATATGTTCCGCTGCCGCACCCTTCGGGAGCCTCGACCTGGCTCAACGCCCCAGACAACAAAGACCGCCTCGTCCGGGCGCTCGTGGCTCTGGGAGGAAGGGCGGCCGTCCTCCGGCTGGACAAGGAACGGGAGCTGTAGACGTTTGAACGATGGGGCGAAAAGCGAGGCTTATCAGGTCACGCTCGTGGCGAGGAACCTACGGAAGACTTACGGTGACTTTCAGGCCGTGAGGGGCGTGAATTTTCAGGCTCATCGGGGTGAGTGTTTCGGGTTTCTCGGACCCAACGGCGCGGGCAAGACCACGACGATGAAGATGATCTACGGCGCCGCCATCCCCACGAGCGGCGAGCTAGAGGTCACGGGCCTCGACGTAACGCGTTATGAGAGGGACGTCAAACGCCGTATCGGCGTCGTGACCCAGGAGAACAACCTCGACGAGGACCTCAAAGTCAAAGAGAACCTCCTCGTCTACGGTCGCTACTTCGACCTGCCGAGGAAGATCGTAACGCAGCGAGCCGAAGAGCTATTGGAGTTCGTGCAACTCTCCGAGAAGTCGGAGGCCATGGTAGATCAGCTCTCCGGGGGGATGAAGCGCAGGCTCCTTATCGCCCGCGCCCTTATCAACGACCCCGACCTCGTCGTTCTGGACGAGCCTACCACCGGACTCGACCCGCAGGCGCGCCACCTGGTCTGGGACAAGCTGCGGGAACTCACAGGCGAGGGTAAGACGCTCATCCTCACGACGCACTACATGGACGAAGCGGCACAACTCTGCGACCGTCTGTGTATCATGGAGGGTGGGCGCATCATATCCGAAGGCGCCCCGCGAGAACTCATCTCCAAGCACGTGAGCGCCGAGGTCCTCGAGCTCCGTACTACCCCAGAGCTTCTAGAGAAGCTCGCATGGATAGTCGAGGATGTCTCCGATAAAACGGACCGGGTCGGAGACGCGCTCCTCGTCTACGCCCCGAACTCAGATATTGTGGCGGAGAAGATCAGAGGATCCGGTATCGAGGTAGAGAACGTGTTGCGTCGCCGCGGGACCCTAGAAGACGTCTTTTTAAAGCTCACGGGACGGAGGCTCGTAGATTGATGAGCGGCGTGAGGATTCCGTCGGCGCGTGGGGCGTTCCGAGTGTGGCAGCGCAACGCGACCATCTTCCGTAAGTACTGGAAGAGTATCTTGGCTCCAAACTTCATAGATCCGCTCCTCTACCTGGGGGCTCTGGGACTAGGTCTCGGGGCGTTTATCCGGGAGGGAGGGATCAACGGCCAGACCTATCTGCAGTACATAGCGCCGGGACTCCTGGCGAGCAACGCCATGTGGGCGGCCTCGTTCGAGAGCACGTTCAACACCTACGTCAAGCTCAAGATAGATCGGGTCTACGAGGCCATAACCACGACCCCGGTGAACGCCGAGGACGTGGTGGCCGGCGAGTACCTGTGGGCCGGCACCCGGGCCGCATTGTACGGAACGGCGTTTCTGGCGGTCCTGACGGTGCTCGGGCTGGTCTTTACCCCGGAGAACCCGCTCGTCTCGTCGCCCTGGGCGCTGCTCTTACCGCCGGTGCTGCTGGTGATAGGCGTAATGTTCAGCGTCATGGGCACGCTCTTTACGAGCCTCATTCAGCGCATCGACCTCTACGCCTACTACTTTACGTTGGTCATCACGCCGCTGTTCCTCTTCTCGGGGATCTTTTTCCCCGTCGAAGGTTTCCCGGCTCCTGTACCGCAGATAGCCTGGTTGAACCCTCTCTTTCACGCGGTAAACGTATGCCGAGAACTCGCCTCGGGCCCCTCTCCTGGCGTGCTCATGGACGTCCTCTGGATCCTCGTCTTCACTGCGGCTCTCTCACTCCTCCCGATCCAACTCATGCGAAAGAGGCTCGTTAGTTAGCATCCGGCGATTGGCTATTAATAGCAGCGAAGGATCGTAGCGCTGGATACAGAGCAAATGCCCGCAGATGGGCGCAACAAAGAGCGATTCTAGCCTTCAGGCCTAGACGCTAGAGATTTAGCCGTCACAAGAGATCGGCTATCGGATGATGAAGCTGAGGTTCAGGAGAGGTTTTCGGAGGAAGCGCAGGCCTGTGAGCCGGATGATTCCATTTCGGCTCCGCTGCGAATCGGCCGCTCAAAGATCCACCGGTAGACGGCCATCCCGGCCATCATCGCCGCGACGAACGCAAACACCGGCACGCCCCCCGTTACAAGGGCCGCTACCGCCGGGCCGGCGCCGAACAGCGCCTCCCCCCGATCAAACGCGCGGCCAGCGTACTCTTGGTCGGAAGCGAGAAGCCGCCCGCCAGGATTGGACGAGGACGCTTCAGGATCAAACGAAACGCGGGAATGGTGACGAGCAGGGCGCCGCCATGACGAACATCAGAGTAGGATCCCAGTCTCCGGCGACGTCGAGGAACCCGATAATCTTCTGGAGGTTCATCATCCCCAAGACCGCGAGCCCCAAGCCGAAGAGTGCGCCTGCGAACAATACGACCAGTAACCCAACCATGCCTTGCCGCTCCTAAAGGACGTGGTGAGTCAGGAACACGGTAACGATCGCAACGCCGAAGAACACCGACGTTGCGACCATCGAGCGTTCGGAGAGGCGCGCGACGCCACATTAGCCGTGGCCGCTGGTGCAGCCCGAACCCATACGGGTGCCTAAGCCTACCAAGAGCCCCGGTACAAGGAGAACAGGCAAAGCCGCCGGGATACTCACGAGCACCACGGTCCCGGTAGCCAACTCGTAAGCGAGGGTGCCGTCAAAAGACCCAAGACAAATACCGCGCGCCAACCGGCGTCGCCGCTTCTCGGGGTCCACAAGCCGCCGACTATGCCGCTAATACCGTTGATACGACCGTTCAGCAGCAACAGCAGCGCGGCCGCCAGACCAATGAGCAGCCCGCCTAGAAGTCCGCTGATCGGGGAGAAGTCCTCCATAATCGCCTCCTTGCGACGCGTGCCTCTCGGCAACTGTTTATATGACCGGCCTATATACCGGTCGGGAGATAGTCATTATTTGCGTGATCCTTCAAGCTCGAGCCTCAATCGGTACTTCGTGAGAACATCGAACCCTTACTCCAAATTATCCTGAGTCGTAGTGGCAGGCAAGCTCTCGACTATCTCAAACGAACAGGACTCTGTTGCAGCGACCCGAATAGGGTGGAGACGTTTGTGAACTCACATGAGGATAAACCGCCTATAGCGAACCGCTTTGATACGATTGGCTGATGCAGGAGAACACTTTCGTCGTGCGCCCGGCCGAGCAGAGAGACGAGCCGTCTATCGCAGACCTCGTCGTCGAAGGGTTCCTCGACAAGTTTCGACCGGTCTTCGGAAAGCGCATGGAGCGGTCGACAAAGATCATGGAGAGATGGGTGCGCTTGGAGCATTCGCTGGGCGGCGTTGACTCCCTGGTGATCGAAGGTGTCTCACCGCCAGAGCTCGTTGCGAGCGTGGGCGTCCGCACGGGTAGCTCGGATGACGAGGCCCTTGCACACGCAATATGGGAGACTCTGCGTCAGAACCTCGGCTTCTTCTACGCTTCCTGGGCAGCCTCCCTCCTCTCCTATCCTCGCTACGCCGCCTCCTCCTCGGAGGCATATATCGAACGTCTCGTGATCGCCGGTGAGTACCGTCGGCAAGGGTTGGCCCGGACCATGCTCGACGCGGCGGAGACCCTAGCTCGAGAATCAGGCAAACGGACCGTCGGCCTACACGTGAGCGGCAGCAACCTCCCCGCCCTCAAGCTCTACGAAGCCTGCGGTTACGAGGAGGTCTCCCGCCAACGTTCACTCCTCACCGGTTACTTCCTCGGCATCAAAGAGTGGCTGTACCTTCAAAAAGAGCTGTAACCTTCCGTCGGCACTGTTACGGCTGCGCCCCTCGACTCAGAGTACTCACCGAACCTCGCAGAGGGAGAGACGCGCGATGCTACAACAGGTCGCTTTACCTGGAGGTAGCGTTAACAGTAGCGATGTTCTCTCAATTCTCCCTGCTCTGTCACCGGGCGTTTTCAGAGTTCTCGGCAGAACGGGAACTTGCCCACGCGAGGGCATGATCCAAGCGGTCGTCACCCCAGAAAAGCTCCCCTTCCACTACGAAGCTCGGGGCGCCGAAGATCCCAAGTTCCCCGGCCTGCCGCGTCTGCTCGTGAAGGAGCCGCTTGTTCTCAGTAGTCCCTGCTTGCTCGATGAGTTCGGCGCCAGGGAGTTCTAGAGAGTCTAGTATCGAGCGGATCACGGCAGCATCTCCGATCTCGCGATCCTCGGCGAAGTTGGCCCGGTAGACGGTCCGCGCGAAGTCTGGCAGCCACGGCTCGGACAATGCCTTTGCGAGGCAGGCAACCCGAGCAGCGAGCAGACCGTTTCTCGGGAAGCGCGACGGCTTGATGAACGGTAGACCATAGCTCGCGCACAGACGCTCCAGGTCCCGCCACATGTACCGGCCTTTCGCCGGGTACACGTTGAACGGCGAGTCATCCCAGCCCTGCTCCGTGAAGATAGGGCTCAGAAGGAAAGGCTCCCAGGAGACCGTCACGCCTGCGGCGGAGGCCGCGTTCTCTATCCGGCACGCCGAGAGATAAGAATACGTACTGCCGAACTCGAACCAAAACCGAAAATCTACCGTGCTCATGACCGCTCTCCTCCATCCTGCCGCGCCCCGTGACTCTACGCTTGTGTCGCTCACCCCGCCGCCTAACTTACGGCTACCGCGATATCGGATCTCTCCCGAAGTCCAAAGCACGCGGGCCTTTCGTGGTTATTCTCTCCCTCGAAGCGCCGCAAACCATCGACACTGATAAGGTTGGTGGTTCGACTAGAGAGTGCTGTCACAACGGCGACGTCCGTCTTGGACCATGGTCCTGAAGTCAGCAGAAACATGAACGTGCTCATCGTTTGTTGTCGCTGCTTTCGGCGACGTTTAAGTATTCTTGTCTACCATCCGATAAACGGTACAAACATTGAACTATAGTAAAGAGATCACGAAGCCCGACTGGCAAGCGATAGACGAGACTGTGGGAAGGCCGCCGAGAAATGCAGAGCAATTCCCCGAAAGGGGGACAACGTATAAGGACCTAGATAGTCTTTTCGGCGACACTTCTCGTCGCGCTGACAACCGCTTATCTCATCACGGTACTGCGCGAACATGGCGACGAAGACTATCGCGCCACAGTATTATTTTCGAGGCTCGAGTCACAGGCCTATCGCCTAAGCAGCCTGGAATGGAAGGCGGTGGCCGCGCGGCAGATTACCCCTGAACTCGCCGAAGAGACGGAAGATACATAGGACCGGTTGCGGAGCGCGCGGGAAGAGTTAGAGTAGCTGCACCTTGATAGCCCGGAGAGCAACGTTTTGCAAGAGATCGATACAGCGCTGGTCACCTACGAAGAAGATCTGTACAACGGGTTACGACTGCTTGAGACCGGTCAGTTAGACCAAGCCCTGGAGGTGGACGAGGAGAGGGTGGACCCGAGCTTCGAGGAGCTAAAGGAGGTGCTACAGAGAGCCAGCAACAGCGCTAGCGCCAACGCTCAGCAACACAACCAGTTTGCCGACTGGGGTTCTGCCCTCCCTCTTACCCTTGCGGCTTGCCTGATAGGGCTGCTGTTCTGGCTATTCGAGCGGGCACGGCGGTCCGCCGAGTTGCTGAGGATCGAGAGCCTGAAGGCTCAGAACACTCTGCTGCAACAGAGCAACCGCGAGCTGCGGGACTTTGTCCGAGTAGCCTCTCGCGCCCTGCAGGAGCCTCTTAGAAAGGCCCGCACCTTCGGAGACCGTTTGAGGAGCAAATATGCAAACGTCCTAGACGACCGGGGACGAGACTACCTAGAGCGCATGGAGAGGGCCCTGCCCCGGATGCAAAATCTTTTGGAGGACCTGCTGAACCTCTCGCGGATCACGACACAAGTCAGGACCTTGGAACCGGCGGTAGATCCCAGAGAGGTGGCCGAGGAGGTGATCTCGGACCTGGGATAACTATTGAAAAAACGGGAGGCCGGGTGGAAGTCGGGGAGTTGCCCGTAATAGAGGCTGACCGTTCGCAAATGTACCAGCTCTTGCAGAACCTCATAGGCAACGCTCTCAAGTTCCATAAAGAGGGAGAACCCCCTATCGTCAAGGTTTATGGCAGGACGTTAGAGGAGCGACGAGACAACCTCAACGGGAATAGCCGTGCGAGCAGCAGGGTCCAGATCGTTGTAGAAGACAACGGTATAGGCTTCGACGAGGAGTACCTGGAGCAGATCTTCGCACCGTTCCAGCGGTTGCACGGGCGCGACGCCTACGAGGGCACGGGGATGGGGTTGGCGATTTGCCGTAGGGTAGTGGAGAGACACGGTGGAGAGATAACAGCCGAGAGCGCCTGCGGTTTAGGGACGGCATTCATCGTTACACTGCCCGTCAAACAAGCAAACGCATCGGCAGCGGCCCTCGCTGTTCAGGAGAGCTAGCTCACATCCAATGATCCTCTCGTTGAAGATCCTGTCTTGCTCTTAACACCCTATTCTTGCTTCCGCCGTCGATACCCGCCGAAGTCAAGGGCCTCTAAAAACACATACTTCTGATGCCGCTAAAACATGCTGAGGCGCATAGCCGGAAGAAGAGGCAAGCACACACGAGACATGCATACCTCTTCCTTACCGCTCTTTTTCGGCATCCAACCTACTCTTCTCTAAGGGAGAAAAGTAGAAAGCATGCGCCGAACAGCTAGCACATTCTTTCATGGGTCAGGTACGCGGGGTCTCCGGGTCATCCTTGTCCGCGTCTGCGTCAGGCTCATCCCGGACGCGACGTTGCTCTTCGGGGGGCCGGTTCCAGGGTCGAGTCTCACCCACGGACTCAGGCCAGTCAAAGAGATCTTTTGGCAACCCGGACATACCCTCATAGTCCCCGTCGAGATCCGTACGCTCCACGGAGCTATCCTCTGAGCCCTTGTCCGTGCTCCGTTTGACTGAAGAGTCTTCTATCCGCCGTTCCTCTCCCCGGTCCGAAGCCTCCTCGTGGCCTTCCTCGGATTCCCGGCGAGACGAAGAGTAGCTTCCGCCTCGTTTACGGTGAACCGTCGGTCTCTCGCGGGCCTCCTGCTCCTCGTCGGCTTCGGGCGGCTCGGACAGAACCTGGTCGTCGAGCGTCTCGGCAACGAACAGGTCTTCTTGTGTCTCCTCCGGGCCTAGCGGGGCCGCGCTCAGGTAGCTTGAGTCTCCTGTTAGAAACGAGAGAACCTGTGCGCTAAATTCGTCCGGACGTTCAAGCATCGGCAGGTGACCGCAGCGGTCTATCAGGACGGCCTCGGCCGAAAGAACCCCGGCCCACTCCGTAGTCGACTGAGGGTCCACGATCTTGTCGTTCTCTCCGGCAATCGCGAGGACGGGAATCTTTATGATGCCGGCCTGACGCACTAGCCTGTTGCGTGAGATCTCCCGTCGCGTAACGTCCAGGGTCTTGGTTACGGCCGCAGGGGTAGACTGCCCGGCGGCTTCGACAACCTCCCCGGAGAGATCCTGCGGGTCGAAGACGAATGGGCGCATCCAGAGCTTGCGCAGCGGTCGCAGATAGCGTCCTAAGATGTAGAAGAGAGGCCCGATAACCGGCAGGGTAGCGAGCCAGAGAGGGGTCGGCAGGTCAATATGGTCCTGATTGGCGGGGGTAGCGACGAGGACGAGTCGTCCGACCACGTCCTGGTGGTCGGCGGCTAGCTTCACGGCCATCGTTCCACCGATGTCGTGCCCTATAACTGCTGTTCTCGTTAGACCAAAGTGAGCGCAGAAAGCGTACAATAGCCGGCTGCCATAGCGGATCCCGTAGCCGGAGGCGGGTTTGTCAGACTCTCCAAAACCGGTCAGGTCTAGGCTATAGACGGTAAAGCGGCGGGAGAGCTGGTCAGCGAGACGGGTCCAGATCTCCCCGGAGGAGAGCCAGCCGTGAACTAGCAAGACCGGCGGCCCCCCGCCGTCGACTCGGTAACGAATCCAGCGTCCCTCTAACTCCAGATAATCCGTGTCACGGGCGCTCTGGACCTGCTGCGTCATCCTCCCCAGCACGACCGATGCCACGACGAGCACAGCCAGCAGGACCAGTATTATGATAACAACACTACTCATAGGCTAGATAATAACCCAACCCGTGGCCCCGGACAGTTGACGAATCCGGCCTAAGAGCGTGGAGCCGGACTCGCCTCTTCCCGCTGGTCCTCCTGCTCTGGAAGCTCGGCGGCCCTTGGGGAAGGCGTAGCGCCAAGAGGCTTGACGTAGAGCTCGTCGAGGAGGACGGTGAGGACGGCGGCGGTCGGAACGGCCAGGATAACGCCAGCGAGGCCCAATAGGTCGCCCATAGCGAGCACGGCCAGTATGACGACGACCGGGTGCAGCTGCACGCTGCGCGCCATCACCATCGGGGAGACGATATGCGCCTCTATCTGGTGTATAGCGACGTAGATCACGACGACCAGTAGCGCTTTTGTCGGAGAATCGGCGAAGGCCGCCAGGGTCGGGGGCAGAGCGGCCAGGATAGGACCGAAGAACGGCACTATCTCCAGAGCGCCGGTCAGGACGGCGAAGGTGAACGCATACTCGACGTCGAGGGCGGCCAGCCCGATCCACGTGAGGACGAAGATGAGGAGCATCGCGGCGATCTGGCCGAGGATCCAACCCGACACCCGCTCCCTTATGAGCTTGAGAACCTCCTCGACCCTCCCCCGCCTCTCCAGCGGGAACAGCGCGAGGACTCCGTTCACGAGCGGCCTCGGGTTCGAGACCATGTACAGGGCCATAACCACCGCCCCAACAGCCTGCAAGAGCAGACCCGCCCCTCGGGTGGTCAACGAGTAAAGCTCTCCGGCCCTCTGGATGACCTGCTGGACGGCCTCGGTAAGATCGAGGCTCGCCACCCCCCCGCCCCCGGAACCTTGCAGAGCAGGATACTGCTCACCCAGGCCCCTTACGTACCCCTCGATACCGCGGACCACGCCGGGAACCCGAGCCAGGAAATCACCGCCCTGATCTGTGATGATTGGGACAACTATGTAACCGAGCAGCCCGAGGCTCAACATCACCCCGGCCAGAACGACGAGAAGCGCCAGGATGCGCGGAAACCTCAGATAAACGAGGAGGTCTACAGCCGGGGCGAGTATCAGGGCTATGAGGAGCGCTAGGGCGAGGACCTCGATGACGCCGACGAGCTCGTAGAGCAAGAGCCCTGCGGCGGCGAGCAGCACGAGCACGAGCGCGAACCGCGCCGAAGAGAGGAGGCTCGTGCCCACCCGAGCCGCCTAAGGAACCTCTAAGCGCCCTTTCTCAGGCGCCCCAGCGGGTGCCGACGACCCGCCGAATAACTACGGAGGCGAGGATTGTCGCGGTGATCGAGAAGCTCGCCTTTACTAGAGCCTCCTTTACATCGTCGGCGACGCCACGCTCCTCGGGCTCGTCGAGGAACCTATCTGCGAAGCGGCTCGCCAAGAAATAGGCGATACCGGTCGAAAGGAGCGTTATCGCCCTTTTCTGCGTCTCGTCATCCATGCCCGCATCCTCCCTGATTCTCCTGATTCCACAACCGCCGGACCGCGCAGGCGATCCGGGTGTTGCGGATTCTACCCCTTATTAGACTTGAGTATCGAGCTAGACTATCCGACCTTTCTCTCGCACGTAGCGCCGCCCAGCCGGTACAGCCTTCCGAGCTGCTCGCGCAGAACGTTGCGTCGGCAGAGGTCTGCGTAGCAGTCCACGCAGTAGAGCACCTCTCCCGGGCGGCTCGGATGAAGGTCATGCTCCGTCATAAAGTCCAGAAGCTCCCGGAAGCCTTCACCTACCTGATCCACGAACTCCGAGAAGGCGATCTTCCCGGAGATCAAACGCCCACAAGCCTCGGGGACCTCCAAACTCCCCAGCCTACGGTTGGTATGCCTGACGATGAGCCCGGGGATGATATCCTCGACGCCCACTAACTCCTCCTTCGCCAACACGGCCCCTTTCTAGCCCCGTAAGACGATCATTCCCTTTAAATCCCCTGTTGCCTACGGCCCCGGCAACCCCTGAGCCGGCCCGTGCGTAGAGTCTACGTAGCACCAGCCGTTTTGTAAAGCACAAAACGTTCGTTTTGAAGGGTATACTCGCATCCGAGCGCCAGGAGGACGAGACAGGTGACGCGACCGAGGAACGAATTAGAGACTCCCCCCGCCGGAGCCCGGCTGGTGGTGGTAGGAGCGGGATTCGCAGGGGGCTCCCTGCTGCGCCACCTGCCTCCTGCCCTCCAACGCCCCGGCGAGACGCTTCTCCTGGACCGTGCCCGGGAGTATGCGTTCATACCTCTTATACACGAGGTTGCAGTCGGCCGCGTTCATCCCGACAGCGTACGCATGCCGATCGCCCCCGACGGCGCCCCCTACGCCACCGTACGCGCAGAGGTGACCGGCCTGGACCTGCAGAACGACGCATTGCTCACCTCCGCAGGGGCCATAAAGTACCGCTACCTCGTTCTCGCGCCGGGCAGCGTGGCGATACCGCCGCCAGAAGAGCTTGAGGAGCATTTCCAGACCTTTTGGAGCCTGGAGGACGCGCTCCGTTTGCGGAGCAGGCTAAACGCGGCGTGGGGCGCGGCGCTGCAAGGGGACACGCCTCCCGGCGGGCTCACCGTAGCCGTCGTGGGCGGTGGGGCAACCGGCGTCGAGCTGGCCGGCGAGGTCGTCACCCTCTTCGACCATTTGAGAAAGCGCTCGGCCCGCAGGCCGGCAAGGGAGCCAAAGGTCGTGCTTTTGGAGGCGAAGGGCCGGCTGATGGATTGGCTCGACCCGTACTATCACAAGGTAGCCCTGGAAGAACTCGGGAGGCTCGGCGTAGAGGTGCGGCTGAACTCGCCCGTACGGGAGGCGAACGGGGCAGGCGTGCGGGCCGGCGAGGAGTGGCTGTCGGCGGCTGTGCGGGTGTGGGCAACGGGCGTCCAGGCTAACCCGCTGATACACGGCCTGCCCGGGAAGCACGACGATTCCGGTCGGGCTCTAGTGGACGAGCACCTGACTTTGCACGATCGACCGAACGTCTACGTACTCGGTGATTCCGGCGTCTACGAGCATCCGGAGCTAGGCCCCCTGCCCCCTACCGCCTCCGTCGCGGTGCAGCAGGGTCCGTGGGTAGGGCGGGACCTCAAGCGCAGGCTCCGGGGGGCGGCCTCGCGGCGGGGACGGCCGCCCTTCCGATTCTTCGATAGGGGTTACGCGGTAAGTATAGGCCCGGAGAGCGGCGCAGCGGACCCGCTAGGGGTTAGGACGCGGGGCCGTGCGGCCCAAGCGCTCTACCGAAGCGTCCTGCTCTACTTTATCAAGAGCCGCCGGGGACGCCTCCTCACAGGCGCGGACTGGGCCATGGAGCGAACCTTAGGCCGCGTGGGCTTCGATTACCCTGCCAGCCGATCGGCGGCGAACAAGCCTTAGGCTACTGCGGGATCTACCTCTAAGCCGTCGTCTGACGGAGGAGGTGCCGCTCGACGATCTCCGGCACGTCCCCGGTATGTACACGGGTGTACCAGACATCATCCGGGAAGATAAAGACGACCGGTCCCTCCTCGTGGCGGCGGGTGCAGGCGTTGCGGAGCACCGTCGAAGGAGAGAGGCCCATCCGCGAGACCTCCTCGCGGAAAGCCTCGAAGAGCTCTCCTCCCCCCTTTTCTCCGCACCTGCCCTCCCCCAGCGTGGCGCAGACGAAGATCTGTCGCGGTGTTCCCACGAGAATATTCTATTCTGCGAGGGCCTTTTATCCACCCAGATATTTGAGTAATGAGTGAGCCATAGCCATTCTAGAACAACAACGGCGTCGAGATACCGATGTCCTGCTCCTTCTGGCTCACGCGGCGGGCTACGCCGGTCTCCTCGGCGGCCCACGCGACCGTCTCAGCAACGGCGGGGCCTACGCGCTCGTCGAAGACGCTCGGGATGATGTAGTCCTCCGAGAGAGTGTCATCAGGAATGACGCCCGCGATGGCCTCGGCGGCGGCGAGCTTCATCTCTTCGTTGATCTCTTGGGCGCGAACGTCGAGAGCGCCGCGGAAGATGCCCGGGAAACACAGGACGTTGTTGATCTGGTTGGGGTAATCGCTGCGGCCCGTCGCCATGATCCTGGCCTTCCCTATCGCGAGCTCCGGCATGATCTCCGGCACGGGGTTGGCCATCGCGAATATGATCGGATCGTCGGCCATGGAGTCGAGGTGCTCGGGCATCAGCACCCCGGCTACAGAGAGCCCCACGAAGAGGTCCGCGCCCCTCACGGCTTCCGCGAGACCGCCGCTGCGCCCCTCGGGGTTCGTGTTCTCGGCGAACCACTGCTTCGAGACGTTCAGGTCCTCGCGGCCCTTGTGGACCGTACCCCTGGAGTCACAGCCGATAATGTTCCTCACCCCGGCGGCGTGCATGATCTTCGCGCAGGCCACGCCCGCCGCCCCGATCCCGTTCACCACCACTACAAGGTCCTCCATCTTCTTGCCGACGATCTTCAAGGAGTTGATGAGCGCCGCGAGGACCACGACCGCCGTCCCGTGCTGGTCGTCGTGGAAGACCGGGATGTCCAGCTCACGATTGAGGCGCTCCTCGATCTCGAAGCATCGGGGCGCGGAGATGTCTTCGAGGTTTATGCCACCAAACCCTGGTGCCAGGCGTTTCACCGTCTCCACGATCTCATCGGTATTCTTCGTGTCGAGGCAAATCGGAAACGCATCCACCTCGGCGAACTCCTTGAAGAGCATTGCCTTGCCCTCCATTACAGGCATCGCCGCCCGTGGCCCTATGTCCCCGAGCCCGAGTACCGCGGTCCCGTCAGAGACTACCGCCACGCAGTTTCGCTTTATGGTGAGGTTGAAGGCCCGCTCGGGTTCCTCGGCTATAGCGCGGCAGACCCGGGCGACGCCGGGGGTGTAGGCCATCGAGAGGTCGTCGCGAGTGCGCAGCTTCATCTTCGAGCGTACCTCGATCTTGCCGCCGAGGTGCATAAGGAACGTGCGGTCGGAGATGTTCGCGACGTGTGTCTTGGGCAGCGCCTCGACGACCTCTACGATCTTCCTCCCATGCTCTGAGTCGCGGGCGTTTACGGTTATATCTCGTACGCTCCGCTCCGCCTGCATCCGGACTATATCGACCGCGCCTACCATCCCCTCCGCCTCCCCGATAGCTGTCAGGATCGCGCCCAACGTCCCTCCCCGGTTCGGGAACTCAACCCTCAAAGTCATGCTATAGCTCGCGCTCGGTATAGCCTCCACTATTCCCGCGCCCCTTTCCCGTAGATACTACTGCTCGTCATCGTTACGGATTCTATTTCGTAGCCTGACGCCTTGTCAGCATTTGAGCCGTACAACTCCAACTTTCTGGCTGCCTAGCAACCGCCTGCCGTTACAGTCGCTCCTGCGATGCCTGATCTTATGCAGCTCCTGCTGTTTCTCTTCCCTGACCTGACTGTAGCGTTCGACGAGCCCGTCAAGTCGACATCACAAACAGACGATCTGGATGCTTTCGTTGTAACGGCTCCCTCAGGTCGACGTGTATTGTACGTTTCGCGAGCAGCAACATGAGGCTCCGCTTCTCGCGCACCATTCTATTGCGCGCGTCAAACCGGTGCGTATTCAGGGTCCTCCGGGAGGTCCTCACCGGGGAGAGCGTCGCGCCGGGCTATAAACCAACGGGCCAACGGGGTACCGGAACCGGCCTCCTCGGCAGCTCTGGTGAGGCCAGCGCGCAGCTCTCCGAGCAGGACCGGGCGTTCGCCGTAGGGGACCATCTCGAGCTCGGCGGCGGCGGCGGCGTCTACGAACATCCCCCACGGTGCGGAGGAGGGATCTTCGGGTTCAGGCGGCGAAGAGAAGGCGGCTTTTATCTCTCCGGCTAACCTGGCGGGCTCTATAAAGTCGACACGATCCGGCCTCACTTCGCCAGGACCGGCTTCGAGGTAACGGCGGGCGGCGAAGAGGAGGAGTCTGCTCCCCACGGTGCGTTTGGTCCAAGAGGCTGAGACGGCCTCCCAGTCCACGAAAGACGCGCCGTAGAGACCTTCGAGATCCACGCCGGGCTACAGCTCCACCGGGAAGGTCGATGCTCGGGTCACAATGTTAATCGGAGAGCCTCTCGCGGGGCGGCGGAGTGAGACGGGTAGCGGCGCCGGACAGGGCGGGGGTCGGGCTGGCAGCGTAACCCCTGTTCAGGGGGACGAACTCGCCGCGGTCGGGGCGTGAGAAGCCGATGCTCGAATCTTCGGCGGTCGCCTCGGCCATGTAGGCGGACCAGATGTCCATCGGCAACGTCTCGCCGTTGACGACCGACTCTCCGTGAACGTTGCGCATCGGCGTGCGGCCCTCCGGGTAACCAACCCAAACAGCGGTTGCGAGACGGGGCGTGTAACCCACATACCAGGCATCCACGAAGTCATCGGTCGTGCCGGTCTTACCGGCAGAGGGACGGCCTATCTCGCGGTCGAGGTCGTGGTAGAGGCTAGCCGTGCCGCTCTGGACGACGCCTCTCATGGCCTCGTTCGCGGCGGCGGCCTGGTTGCTGGAGAGGACGCGGTCCCCCTCGACCTTGTGGTCGTAAACAGGCTCGCTCTCGCCGAAGCTAAGATGTTCCGCCCGCTCCAGGGCGTAGGGTTCGCGATGGATGCCGCTCGCGGCGAAGGTTGAGTAGGCGGAGGCCATTTCGAGGACGCTCACGCCGCTGCCGAGGCCCCCGAGGGCCGTCGAGGGGTAGGGATCGACCGGGGCGGTCACTCCCATCTGCCTCGCCGTCTCAACCACGTTGTTCAAACCGAGGTCGAGGGCGAGCTGCACGAAGACCGTGTTGTCCGACTCGGCGAGGGCCCGGGTCAGCGGGATCCTCCCCCTCTCTATACCGTCGTAGTTCTGGACGTTGTAGGTCTCCCCCTCGTAATCGAGGCTCAAGGAGCGGGAGGTGTAGTAGGTGCTCTCCAGAGAGACGAACTCCTTCAGGGCGGTCGCGAGCACGAACGGTTTGAAGGCGCTCCCCGGCTGCCTCCTCGCGTCGAGCGCCAGGTTGAAGTCCTCATCCTGACCGGCCAGAGCCCTTATGGCCCCGTTCTGAGGCTCGATGCTCACGACTGCCCCCGACGGGTCGTCGGAGGCGTAGAGGGTCTCTCCAATGGAGTCGACGGCCTCCTTCTGGAGGGTGGGATCTAGGGTAGTGTAGATCTGTAGCCCTCCTTGCTCCAGCGTTTCGGCGCCGAGCTCTCTCTCGGCCTCCCGGCGCACGGATTCGACGAAGGGGCCGTAATCCGGGTCGTCGGGCGGCTGGTCTCCAGCGAACTCGAGCGTAGCAGCTTCGGCCTCTTCCAACTGCTCGTCGGAGATCATACCCTGGCTCCACATCCGCCCCAGAACCTCGTTACGCCGATCGGTGCCCGCCTCCGAGCCCTCGCCGTCAGCTGTGAGGTAGGTTGAAGGTGCGTGCAGGAAACCTGCGAGCGCGGCAGCCTCTGCGACGGTCAGGTCTGCGGCGCTCTTGCCGAAGTAAGTCTCGGCGGCCTCCTCGGCCCCGTACGCCCCGTCGCCAAAATAGACCGTGTTGAGGTAGGCGGTGAGGATCTCCTCCTTCGTGTGCCCGCGTTCGTAGGCTACGGAGAGCGCGGCCTGCTCGGCCCTGCGCCAGGGCGAGACGTCGCCGCGCCGCTCCTGGGAGATGTAGAGGTTCTTGGTTAGCTGCTCGGTGATCGTTGACCCCCCCTGGCTGAAGCCGAACGCCCGGAGATCCTCCCATGCCGCCCGTCCGATTCCGTTCAGGTCGACCCCGTAATGCTCGTAGAAACGCTTGTCCTCGACGGCAACGACAGCCTGCGGCAGGTACTCGCCTAGCTGGTCTTCGTCGATCGTCCGCCGGTTCTCCTCCGCCTTGAACTCAGCGATACGCTGTCCGTCTGCGTTGTAGACGGCGGAGTTCTCGATGAGGTCCGGGTAACGCTCGTCGAGCTGGTCGTCGTAGGTATAGATCACGTAAAGGTAAACGCCCGAGACAGTGATAAGCGCCGCGACGATCAGGATCAGTACGAGGTTGAAGCACCATCGCAAGAGGCGCAGGGTTCGGCCTACGGGCTTCTTGGGCGCCTTCCCGCCTCTGCCCGCGAGCCTCCTTCCAGGCGCCTTCTTGCTCGTTTCGAAGAGTTGTTCCACAGATCTCTAGCGCCAGTTTAACCTACCTGAGCTCTCCGCTGCCGGTTCCACAACATCCTCTACCCCACGAACTCGACGTCCACCTTATGCGGTATGATGCCCGCCTCGTACCCGCGCGCGAGCAACGTCCGGACGGCCTCCCGTCCTCTCTCTCCATAGTCGACCGTCCACTCGTTGACGTACATCGAGACGAACTTGTCGGCGAGCTCCGGCGGCAGGTCGCGAGCGTAGTCCAGAGCGTAGGCGAGCGCCTCCTCACGATGGTCCAAGGAGTACTGGATACTCGCCTTCAAGAGGCGGGCGACCTCGCGAGTGGTCTCTTCACCGAGGTCACGCCGGACGACGTTTCCACCCAGGGGCAGGGGCAGGCCGGTCTCCTCGTACCACCATTTACCCAGGTCCTCGATCAGATACAGACCCTCGCTCTCATGGGTTAACTGCCCCTCGTGAATGATGAGCCCAACCTCCGCGTCACCGCCCGTGACACGGCCCATGATCTCATCGAACGGCACGACGACGTGCTCTGCCTCCGGCTCGTACAGCTTGAGCGCGAGATAGGCCGTCGTCCACTCCCCCGGCACCGCGACAGTCTTCCCCTTCAGGTCCCCCCGCCCCATTTTCTTCTTAGACACGAGCCTAGGTCCGTACTTATCCCCCATCGAGGAGCCGCTGGAGAGAAGAGCGTACCTGTCCGAGATGTACGCGTAGGCGTGGATTGAAACGGCCGAGACCTCTAGCTCCCCGGTAAGCGCCCGGCGGTTGAGGCTCTCGATGTCAGAGAGCTCGTGCTCAAAGCGCAAGTTGCCCGTGTCGAACTTGTCCTTCGCGAGGGCGTAGAACATAAAAGCGTCGTCGGAGTCCGGACTGTGGGCGACCCGGATGGTGCGTGCGGGTACGTTCTGCGCTTGATCTGTCACCTGTGACCACCGTTCCTTCTGGTTTTGTGTGCCAAAGATACCGCAAGGACAAGGCGGTTGCCTGTGAAAGCGCCCGAGCAGTAGCGATGCTAGAGTTCTGCCCATGCTAGAGCTTCAATGCACCGCCAGGCGAATCGGAGACTACGAGAGCCGCACCGAGGAGTACGAACTCTCCTTTGCGGTAAACGACGCGCCGCCGAACGTTCTGCGGGTGAAGTACCAGGCGGCCCGGGCCTACGAGATCAACGCGGCCCTGGACGCCTGCGCCGAGACGGCCCGCGCCGCCATCGCCGAAGCAGCCCCGGACCTTGCCGCCAGGCCGACCGATGAGTCACTCGCCCAGCTCGCATGGAAGACGCTACAGTCTGCCAAGTACGAGGAGGGCGCCTCGAAGAGCCGCGCTCTAACCCTGTAACGAGCGAAAGCCGGAGACTAGGTCCCTAACCAGCGGCTGCTATCAACTCCTCAAGCGTCACGCGCCCCTCGTAGAGAGCGGTGCCGACCACCGCGCCGGTTATGCCGGGAAGCTTCGCGAGGGCTGCCACGTCTCGCGCCCCCCGGACGCCGCCGCTGGCGATAGTCGGAACTATGGCGGCCAGCTGCGCGGTCCCTTCGAGCTCGGCGCCGGCGTCCATCCCGTCGCGCGCGACGTCGGTGTACAGGACAGAGGCCACACCGTCTGCGGCGAGCTCTTCGGCCAGCTCTAGGACGTCGATCCCGCTCGAACGTTCCCAGCCGTGCGTCGCCACGACCCCGTCGCGGGCATCGACGGCCACCACGAGAGCCGCCCCAGCCTCCTCGACGGCGCGGAGGCGGAGTCCCCTATCTTCGACCGCCGCCGTGCCCATCACCAACCGCCCGACGCCCGCCTCCCGCAGAGCGCGCAGGTCTTCGAGCGTGCGAACGCCACCGCCAACTTGCAAGGGAATGCTCACCGATCCGGCCATCTCCCGGATCAGGTCAATCTGGACGGGGCGGCCTTCTTTAGCGCCGTCAAGATCCACCACATGGATCGCCTCAGCACCTCGCCGCTCCCACTCGCGGGCGCGTCCTATCGGATCCGCGTCGTACTCCTTCTGGCGTCCGAAGTCTCCCTGCTTGAGCCGGACGCAGCGGCCGCCGCGCAAGTCTATAGCCGGGTAGACGATGAAGTCCGTCAAAGGGTCTTCGCCCAGGAGAGGAAATTTTCGTAGAGCTTGAGGCCCGCGCGGCTGCTCTTCTCCGGGTGAAACTGGACCGCCGCTAAGTTCTCCCGGCCCGCCGCGGCGCAGAACCGCTCCCCGTACTCGGAGGTTCCGAGCAGGTCTTCCGGCTCGGCGGGCTCGGGATAGTAGGAGTGGACGAAATAGAAGTCCTCGCCGTTCAAGCCCTCAAGGACCGGGTGCGGACGCGCGACCGAGAGCTCGTTCCAGCCCATATGCGGCACCTTAAGCCCGTTGCCCTTGAACCGAATCACTGTACCAGGGAGTATGCCGAGCCCCTCCTCTACCGGTGACTCCTGCGATCCCTCGAAGAAGACCTGCAACGCGACGCACACCCCGAGGAACGGTCTGCCGGAGCGGTAGGTCTCAAGGCAAGCCTCGTCCATCCCCCTCTCCCTGAGCTTCCTCATACAGTCCCCGAAAGCCCCCACGCCCGGCAGGACCACCGCATCAGCCGCGAGGACCCTCTCCGGATCCGGCGTGAGATCCACGCGCGCCCCTACCTTCTCCAAAGCCCGCGTCACCGAAAGAGTGTTACCGGCGTCGTAGTCGACGACCGCCACGTTCAATCCACGACCCCCTTAGTAGAGGCACTGCCGCTGCTTCTCCATGATATTCCCTCGCGAAGGGCGACCGCGAACGCCTTTACGCCGGACTCGACCTTATGGTGGGCGTTCTCGCCGTAGTGGCAGTTGAGGTGGAGGGTGAAACGGGCGTACTGGGTGAAGGCGCGCAGAAACTCTGGAAACAGCTCGACGTCGAAGGTCCCTATCTTCTCAGGCATAGGTCCGAGATTGCAGGTGAGGTGGCTGCGCCCCCCGAGGTCCACGACAGCGGTAGAGAGCGCCTCTATAAGCGGCGCGCTCGCGTCCGCGAAGCGAACCAGGCCGGCCCGGTCGCCTAGTGCCTCGTCGAAGGCGCGCCCGAGGACGAGCCCGGTATCTTCGACGGTGTGGTGATCGTCGACGTGCAGGTCGCCCTTCGCTTCGACCTCCAGGTTCATCCCGGAGTGATGGGCGAGTAGGTGGAGGACGTGGTCAAAGAAGCCGACGCCCGTGTTCACCTCCGCGTTGCCCTCGCCGTCGAGGCCGAGACGTACCCTGACGAACGTCTCCCCCGTCTGCCGTTCTGCCGTGCCGGTCCTCGTCATTGTCGTATCTCCTTACGGAAGTGATGGGCGGAGATGGTAAGCCCCTCTCGGAGGTAGAAGCGGTGAGCGTCGGACCGTTGCACGCCTGAGTCTAGGTGAAGCTGCTCGCATCCATCTCTCTTTGCAAGGTCGGTGAGCCAGTCGAGCATACGTTGTCCGTAGCCCCGCGAGCGGGCTCCTTCTCCGGTGATGAGGTCGTCTACGTAGAGGTGGCGCCCGCCGTAGAGATTCTCCTGAACCCTGAATCCTGCTACGCACACGGCCTGCCCATCCTCGACCACGGCGGCGATCCTGTAACCCGTACCCTGCATGCGCCTGACCTTTTCGAGGTAGTCTCTCTCGTTTAGGTGTGGCCGCAGCTGCTTCATTACCGGGAAGGTTGCCTCTATCTCTCCGTCGGAGAGGGCCTCTCTGACCTCATGCTCCACGCCTAAGACTTCTTCCCGAGCCGGACCCCGACGCTTCGGGCATGGTTCTCGAAGCCTTCGAGACGAGCCAGACGCTCGACGTGAGGACCCAGCTCTCGCAGAGCCTCGGGCGTGTAGTGGATGTAGTTTGTCCTCGCCGTGAAGTCATGGGTTCCCAGGGCAGAGGCCCAGGCCGCGGCGCCGCCGGTCGGGAGGGCGTGAGAGGGACCTGCGGCGTAGTCGCCCAGAGCTACGGGGCTGAAGTCTCCGACGGCTACCATACCGACCGAGTCCAGATCCTGGAGGATGGCCTCCGGATCCTCGGAGATGACGTGCGCGTGCTCGGGGGCGTACTCGTTCGTTATCCTTACAGCCTGCGCCGCATCGCGCGTCCGCGCGAGCGTTATGAGCTCCGCCGGCTCCCCGGAGAGAAGGGGCCTAACGCTCTCAATGAGCTCTTCGGACGGGGTGAGCAGCACGGCGGAGGCGCCGGAGAGGTGCTCGGCCTGAGCCATCAGGTCGTAGGCGACGCGCCGGGGGAAAGCGCCGGCCTCCGCAATGACGACGACCTCGCTTGGCCCCGCAGGGGCGTCTACCCCGACAACGCCGAAGACCTCCAGCTTCGCGGCGACCACGTAGTCGTTGCCAGGACCGGCTATCTTGTTTACGGGCGGAATGCTCGCTGTACCGTAGGCCATCGCCCCCACCGCCTGCGCGCCCCCTACTGCGTAGACCTCGTCGAGGCCCAGGAGACCGGCGACCGCGAGGACGTGAGGACTAACCTTACCGTCCGGGCCGGGCGGGGCGCAGACCGTTATCTCCCCCACCCCCGCGACCTGCGCCGGGACCGCGGACATAACCAGCGTGCTAGGGTAAGCGGCATGTCCGCCGGGGACATACAGACCGGCTCGCTGTAGAGGACGTACCCTCTGACCTATCGTCGCCCCGCCCCGGCTCGTCTCCCAAGCACGGTCCATCTCGCGCTCGTGGAAGAAGCGCACGTTCTCTATCGCGACGCCGAAGCTCTCTTCTGCCTCCGCGTCGAGAGACTCGCGGGCGTCGCGTATCTCCTCTGAGGAGACTCTGATCCGATCGAGCCGGACCCCGTCGAAGCGCTCGGTATACTCGAAGAGCGCCTCGTCTCCCCTCTCACGAACGTCATCGACGATGCGGCGGGCGGCGTCGCGGACTTTCTCGGAGAGGAATCCGCCGGGGCGGCGAAGACGGGCGACGATCTCTTTGGGGTCATACTCACGAAAATCAAGAACTTCAACCAAGCGGGACCTCGTCGTGCTCCATAGCATCTACGAGCGCAGAGATCTCCTTGTTACGCAGCCGGTACGCGCCGCGGTTGGCGATGAGACGGGCGGTGGAAGTCGAGATCTCTTCGAGTATCACCAGGTTGTTCTCACGCAGGGTGGTGCCGGTAGCGGTGAGGTCGACTATGCACTCAGCCAGGGCTACAAGCGGGGCGAGCTCTATGGAGCCGTGCAACGCGATGATCTCCGCCTGGCGGCCTATCTCTTCGAAGTAGCGCCGGGCGGTGCGCGGGTACTTGGTGGCCACGCGTACTACCTCCGCGTGCCCGATCTCCTCTCGCACCTCCCCGGCCCTCTCCGCGGGGGCGGCGAGGACCATGCGGCACCACCCCGTGCCCAGATCCCTGAGCTCTACCACGTTGGGCTCCCCTTCCTCCAACACGTCCTTTCCGACGATGCCGATGTCTGCGGCTCCGTACTCTACATAAACCGGCACGTCCGTCGGCCGTCCGACTATAAACTCCACGCCGTCAGCCTCGTAGAGGAGCCGTCGGTCGTTCTCCCGCAAAACCTCCACCGGTAGTCCGGCCTGGCTCAGAGATCGCAGGGCATCCTCGAAGATGGCACCCTTCGGGACCGCTACTCGCAGCTTGCTCCTTGCGCTCACCGTCCCACCTCCTGCGGCTCTCTCCCGAACAGTCTCTCAGCGACCTCCTCTATGCGTACCGACTCGAACCGCGCTCCTCGCTCCGCCGGGGCGAGCTTCAAGCCGCCGGGAGAGGGATAGCATATCCACTGCGCGTCGACCGACGCAGCGTACTCGACCGCTGCGTCAGGCTCCAAGTCTTCGGAGAGATGCAGGGTCGGCACGTTTTGCTCCCGCAGAGCCCTGGCCGCTTTCGTGCCCTCGACGCCGCCTCCGGCAAGGACCAGGAGCGGGGAGAGGGTGTTCTCGGGGAGCACGGAGAGGAGGCGTTCGAGGTAGATGGCGAATCCCGTAGCGGGGAGGTCCCGGCCGAAGCTGGCGAGAAGGTTGTCGTATCGTCCGCCGTTCGCGACGGTAAACCCGAGCTTCGGGGAGTACGCCTCGAAGACCGCCCCAGTATAGTAATTGTGGCGTCCGATCAGACCAAGGTCCAATATGACCGCCTCTAGAGCCCCTTGCGCCTCGACGTGCCGCAGTACGCCCCGCAGGTTCTCTAGCGCGAACATCGCCCCTGGAGCGTCTCCGGCAAGTCTAGCCGCCTCTTCGAGGACGGCCCCGTCAGTGGCCGGTCCGACGAGTCGTGGTATCCCACGGACCCTGGCGGCGGTTTCGTCCGGCAACTCGGCAGAGATCTCCTCGACCCGCACGAGGTCCTTGGCTGCGAGCGCTGCGAGCAGGGCCGGAGCGGCCTCGGGGGCGGCATGCCGCAGATAGGCGGCATAGAACGCGCTCTGGCCGAGTACGACCGCGAAATCACCGGTCGCTTCGAAGCCCAAAGAGTTCATCACGTCCACTAGTAAGGCGACGGTTCCAGCGTCCTCCTGCGGGCTTGCCGAACCTATAACCTCGACACCCGCCTGGTAGAGCTCGGCGCTCTGGCCGCGTCCCACGCTTGTCCTACGATAGACCGGCAAAACATAGGAGAGCTTGTGGGGCGGCGGAAAATTACGCAGACGCTGGGCGACGAGACGGGAGATCGGCGTGGTCATCTCCGGGCGGAGCAAGAGCATCTGGTTGTCCGGGTCGAAGAGCTTGAACGAGGCGTCTCTGAGCCTCGGTTCCTCTACAACCTCCGAGTATTCGAGCGCCGGGGTGATGACCTCACCGTAACCGAAGAGGCGGAAGCGCTCCCGAATCTTTGCTTGCACGTCCAGCAGCCGGGTAGACTCCGGCGGCAGCACGTCCCGGGTGCCAGGGGTCGTGGCAAACTTTCTTGGCGTCTTGCGGTTCATACAAGTAGTTATCTTAACCGATATGCGCCCCGATTCATCGTACAGGACAGGGCTACCGTTACCTTGGGCTCCTGAGTGATCACTGACCTTTATACAAACGCCTCAAAAGATCTCTCCGTGAGAGAGCGGTACTCTCGGTGATATGCCTCGCAGCGATGCCGATGCGTCCAGGGTGATCCCAAACTAAGTGCATCTCTTGCGGCTGTCAACGACGAGGTGCTACACGGCCTGATTTCGGAGGCTACCCGAAGATTCCGTGTCTTGCGGCGTAGGTAACGGTTCACAACAGTATCATTCGTAGAGCAGGAAGCCGGAGCTTTTAAGAGCTCCGGCTCTCTTTGCCCGCTGTTCACCGAGTTGTCGAGAAGACCTTTTGGCGTTGATCCGTGAATAGAGGCTCAGCCTAATACTCCCGACCCCAGGGGTAAAACAAGAGGATGCGTATAGGTGTTTGCGACCGTGGTGCATGCGGGTAAAACAATCTTCCGCTTGTTAGAACCCAACCGGGAGGATTCGCGATGGCGGAGCAGAACGTAGAGCAGCAAATCCAGGTGCGTCGGGTCACGGATGTTCACGCGAATTGGAACGAGGAAGAGCGCGGGAAGCCCGGCAAGTTCTCCCTCCAGTTGATTCTGGACGACGGTGCCGAAGAGTACGCTATCAGGCCCCCGGCGGCTGACACAAAGGTCATCTTGAAGATGCTTGACAGCGCCGAGACCGTCTCCTTCGACCTCGCCAATAAGGTGCTGATACCCAGCAAGATCTTTTGATCTTGCTTTAATAGTCGAGCGATAGGATTATCGTCGGGTTCTTAAGAAGGTAACTCGGCGGTTATCAGTCAAATAGAGACAAGAAGAACCGGGCTAAGCGTTTGGGAGGGGGATAATAGTGCCAGCCCGGTCTAGATCTAAGCGACACTGTAAAACATCCAAATAGGTCCTTCTATAGGACATTTGTACTATCAGTCTCCAGATCCTCTACCAAGATAGTCTACTGCTCCAGGCAACCAACGGAGAGGTCAGGAGAAGACACCTTAGCGGCAGTTCATAAGCAGCGGCGGCAGCAAGCAACCCTGGATTTAGCAAGCTCTTCAGCTACTTGTACAAACATCTCTGGCTCCTTCTCGTCTAGCGCAAGATCAAACACAGTTATGGTCCGCCGAGTTTTCTTGCCATCGCGGTCCATATGGTCTGGAAAGCTCTTTGAGGAGGTGGGAAAGCCCGGAAGCTATGCGCCTTAACAGCATCTTTCGAGCGAGAAGACGACAACGACGAACCTTTAGCGTAGCGCCGAAGTAAGGCGTACCCCTACGCCACCCTGAGAACCATAAGATAGTCTCTGAAAGCATCTTCTCAAGAGAAGAGCATGCTCCTCACTACGTCTTGAGCAACACAGAGCTGCGTACCTAAAACTCAAACACAATCTCCTACAGCCGGTTCCTTACGACGAAGAAGACCAACAAGCTGTTTCTCGCTGCGAAGAGAGTGAGAGAGACAAAAGAGAAAGAGGGCCGGAAGCGTTTAGCCCCGGCCCTCTTTCTCTAGAGAGAGTTCTACCTCTCTTTGTTTAGGTCCTCTTTACTCCTAGAAGAACAAGAACCAGCCCGAGAAGGCCTGCGCGACTGACTGGGTGCAGCTGGTCGATACTGAGGGGTTGAAGCCGCTCTGCGTCAGTGACTGCTCGACCTCGAACGAATTACCCTCGCCAGTGATCGTGACATCAAGGTTCTGGGAGTCATTCACAACCTGTACGTTCACGTTCTCATCGCCGAAGGTGACGCTCGCCGGACAGCTCTGCACTATGCTGTCCTCGATGGTGAGGGTGTCCGTAATAGTTACGTCGCCTTCTTCTACCTCTATCTCATAGGCAAACGCAGGGACAGCAGAGAACATCATCAGCGCGAGCATTGCAACCAGTATGCTGATCTTCTTCATTACCATCATCTCCTTGTTCGTCCTTTCGGTGCGGTTTTCGCTTTCAGGGAAGAGACTAGTAGATGGGTAAGGGCTGATGCATCCCCTAATTGAGTGAGATTTGCACTTCTTCTTGTTAGAAGCCGTCAGGCGAATAGATAGAGAAGACCGCAGCAGCTTGGGGAGAATGCGCGAAGAGGGCCCCCCGAGGGACCCTCTTCACCTAACTCATATTAGCACTGAGCGCTATGTGCTTATTAGAGCTCAGCCAATATTGGTCGGCCGCGTGTTCCGCTCGACGGTGATAGCGGCGAGCATCTCGCTCAAGCTCTCCTCTATGCCCAAGCCCTGGGCTGACCGCAAAGAGATCGCCGCTGTAATTTCTTCGAAGGACCTGTTCAACTGCTCGGTTGTGTCCTCTTTGATAACACTCTCAATAATCTGTCTGATCATTTGCTTTCTCCGCCTTCCGTTTAATACTAAACTGAATATACCCCTCCTGTAACAACGTGTACGTAACTAGTTCACCCTCCGCGCCAGCTTCGAGAGGACGCTTTAGCGGCAGTTGGATGAATAGCGTGCGTCGACCGCATGCAAAGGCTCATACCACTGCCGTGTTGGCGTCGCACTAACCGTTCGAAGTTTGCCTTGATCGAGTTCTCTCTTGAGCCGCCGGACAAGGAACCGGGATAGCGAGCTAAAGGTTACCGAGAAACAAGAACTCTCTAGTTAGACCGTATAGCGAAACAAGGGGTATATTATGGG
>CADCVD010000123.1 GCA_902806055.1 uncultured Rubrobacteraceae bacterium | reverse complement strand
TCCACGCGACATATGCTGGACCGGGTGTTCACGGTTCTCGTGTTCGCCGCCGCCATGATCGGCTTGGTGGTGCTGGCGGTCTTGCTGGTAGACGTTGCCCGGGATGGCCTACCGCGTCTGGACTGGAGCTTCATCACCAACTTTTCCTCGTCCAGACCAGAGGGGACGGGTATCTACCCGGCCCTGCTCGGTTCGTTGTGGCTGCTCGGGCTGACCGCGGTCACGAGCGTCCCTCTTGGCATCGGAGCGGCCATCTACCTCGAGGAGTACGCCCACGACAACTGGTTGACCCGTCTGATAGAGGTGAACATCTCAAACCTGGCCGGGGTGCCCTCGATAATCTATGGCCTCCTGGGATTGGGCATCTTCGTGAACCTGCTAGGACCCTTGACCGGCGGGCAGAGCCTCATCTCCGGTGCTCTGACCCTTAGCTTGCTGATACTACCCGTCATAATAATCGCGACGCGGGAGGCTCTGCGGACTATCCCGAACGCCGTGCGCGAGGGCGGATACGCGCTAGGGGCTACGCGCTGGGAGGTCATTAGAAGCCACCTCTTGCCCATGGCCCTGCCGGGCGCTCTGACCGGCACTATCCTGGCGCTCTCCCGGGCTATAGGGGAGACGGCTCCCCTGATCGTCGTCGGGGCCGCAACCTACATAACATTCGTCCCCGAGGGGCCGCAGAGCGGATACAGTGCGCTACCCATCCAGATCTACAACTGGGTCTCCCAGCCTCAGGAGGGTTTTCAGACCGCGGCAGCAGCCGGCATAGTCGTGCTGATGCTCGTGCTTCTCCTGACGAACTCGGTCGCGATAGCGTTGCGCAACAGGTACCAGAGGCGCGGGTAGGAGTGGCGGCGGAAGGATATACCGGAAGGATGGTGTAAATTTCAATGGTGTCGAGACGAGAAGAGGCTAGGGAGGTACGGTCGTTGTCCGAAATTTCTGGTGAGAGGTCCGGTGTTGACAGGGACCAGGTAGGACAGGCTGCTACCGTGCCGAGAGCCTCGACTTTGGGCATGAAGATCGAGAACCTTTCAGCATACTACGGCTCGTTCAAGGCCGTGTCGGACGTGAGCATGGAGATCCGGCCAAACAAAGTCACGGCGCTTATCGGCCCGTCGGGCTGCGGGAAGAGCACGTTTATCCGGTGTCTGAACCGGATGCACGAGGTTATCCCCAACGCCCGCGCGGAGGGGGAGGTCCTGCTCGGAGACCAGGATATCTACGCGAAGGACACGGACCCTGTAACTATAAGGCGCAGGATCGGGATGGTCTTTCAGAAGCCCAACCCCTTCTCCAAGTCCATCTACGAGAACGTGGCGTGGGGTGCCCGGATCAACGGCTACAAGGGCGACATGGACGAGCTGGTCGAGCGGTCTCTGAAGCGTGCCGCCCTATGGGACGAGGTCAAGGATAAGCTCAAGAAGAGCGGGTTCGATCTCTCGGGTGGCCAGCAGCAGCGATTGGTGATCGCCCGGACGCTTGCGGTGGAGCCCGAGGTGATCCTGATGGACGAGCCGGCGAGCGCGCTGGACCCGGTCTCGACCCAAAAGATCGAGGACACCATGCAGGAGCTCAAGGAGCGCTACACGGTGGTGATCGTGACGCACAACATGCAGCAGGCGGCACGTATCTCGGACTACACGGGATTTTTCTACATCGAGGACATGGGCGATCCGGGCAGGCTCTGGGAGTTCGACGAAACGACCAAGATGTTCTCCTCGCCGAGCCGTAAGGAGACGGAGGACTACGTGACCGGACGCTTCGGCTAGGAGAATCTGATGCCGCGCGAAACGTTTCAGCAGGAGCTAGACCGGCTGGTGGATGAGGTCGTGGAGCTCGGCCGAGAGGTCGAGACATGTCTGGACACGATGGTCGAGGCGCTCGAAAAACACGATTCCGAGGTCGCAGGCAGGGAGCTCGGAATCGACTCTCGCTACAAGGAGCGAGGGGAGGAGATCGATGAGGAGTGTATGGTCTTGCAAGCCCGTCAGGCCCCCGTGGCCCGGGATCTACGCCTGATCTACACGGTCCAGGCGGTAACGAACCATCTGGTGCGCGCCGGTACCCTATGCGAGCACATCTGCCGCGCAGTGGCTGAGACCGCCGACTCCGAGCGGGACCCAGACCTCGACGTTGCCCTCTTGGAGATGGCCCGGGGGGCGAATGACCTGTTCCGCGAGGGGCTCAACGTCTTCGAGGACCGCGATATAGAGCGTGCTCGCAACCTGGAAGCAGCGGACGACAAGGTTGATCTACTCTACTCCGAGGCGATGAACCTCGCCGTAAACCCGGGAAAAGAGGAGGGAGCCGGGGCCCCCGAATGGCGCGTTCGGGCCGCCCTTACCGTACACTACCTCGAACGCATCGCTGACCACGGGGTTGACATCGGCGGGCGGACCGTGTTCCTCGTTACCGGCGAGCGTATGGAGAGCGCTATGCGCCAGTACCGGGACCGCAAAATAGACCAGTACGACGACTGACCGGGGCCTCTCACCGACCGCAACGTTGTAGTTATATGCTACAATCGGGGCGTAAGTTCGTGGACTGGTGGTCGTTTGTCAAACTTAAGACTTACTCAGAAGAGTAAATATGCGGTACGCGCGCTAATGGAGCTCGCGATCGACGGTTGTGCATCTCCGATGGGCGTCTATGAGGTCGCGCGCAGGCAGCGCATCCCCGAGAGGTTTCTCGAGCAGATCTTCGGTGACCTCAGGCGCTCGGGCATTCTGGAGAGCCGCCGCGGGGCGCATGGAGGATTCTGCTTCGCCGTTTCGCCAGAGGAGATTACCGTATTGGACGTCGTAGAGTGCCTTGACGGTGAGGTGCGTCCGGCGCGCTGCTCGGCCGGCGGAACGTGCTACATCACCGAGGCACCCCTGTGCGCGACGAGCGAGATCTGGGACGAGGCCCGCGTGGCTCTTGAGAATGTCTTCGGTCGCTACACTATCGCCCAGATAGCGGCCAAAGAGCGCGAGACTCGCGTCACCCGCGCCGAAAAGGCAGAGTCTGAAACAGCGGACGCCGGAGCGGAAGACGCCGAAACGGGCGTCGAGCCCTGGGCCGAGCCCTCCTTAACCAGGTAGAAGAGCCTCCCGTTAGAGAAGACGAGGGCCTGGAGAAGCTCCGGGCGCGTCTAGCTTCGCACCTTCGGGGTAGAACGCGCCTGACCGAGACTACCGTCGAGGTCGGAGGGTGCATCTACCGCGTCACACATCCGGCCGCGGCGGACGCCCTCATAGACGAGGAGGACTTCGACCGCGACGAGCGGCTCCCTTACTGGGCCGAACTCTGGCCGAGCGCCGTTGCCCTTGCCCGATTCATCTCCGGAAAAGAACTTACGGGCAGACGTGTGATCGAGCTCGGTGCCGGCGTCGGGCTACCGGCCGTCATTGCTTCGGGTGCCGGCGCCGAAGTCACCGCTACCGACCATTACCAGGCCGCTCTTGATTTCGTGCGGTACAACTCTCGCGTCAACCTTAGAGGGCACGGGCCCAGGGTCCGGCTGCTCGACTGGCATGCGCCCGAGGCTGGAGGCTTGGGCGGCTTCGATCTCGTGCTCGCGGCTGACGTGCTCTACGAGGCTCGGAACGTCCAGGTGCTTGCAGACCTGATCCCCGCTCTCCTCGCCCCCGGTGGGGAGCTCCTCCTCGCCGATCCTCGTCGTAAGGATACAGCGGAGTTTCTGGAGAAGATGTTGGAGAGAGGATTCCGTTGCTCGACAGAAGAGCACGCCGTGCTGTCAGGCAATGCAGAGGTCTTGGTACTGGTGCACCGACTCTCGGGAGATTAGAGCTTCGGACGGCGCTGCAGCCGGTTAGCTTCGCTGGCTTTACCCTTCTATTACAATCGGTCTCTATGGAGAGCCGGCGACCCCGAGTGCTGGTAGTGGACGACGAGCGGCACATCGTCGACTTCGTTGCCATGGGTCTTGAGGGGAGAGGGATGGAGGTGAAGGGGGCTATGGACGGTCCAGCCGCCCTGAAGGACCTCGAAGATTTTCGGCCCGACGTGATGGTACTGGACCTCATGCTTCCGGGGCTCTCTGGGCTCGAGGTCTGTCGGAGGACCAGGGCCAGGACCAACGTTCCTATCCTGATCCTGAGCGCCCGAGACGAGGTGAAGGACAGGGTGGACGGCCTCAACCTGGGGGCCGACGACTACCTGGTGAAGCCCTTCGCCTTTGAGGAACTCGCGGCGCGGGTGGTCGCCCTACTCAGGCGCGGCGGTGCCCCTGCTGGGCAGACTCTACGCCACGCGGACCTCACGCTGGATCAGGCCACCAGAGAAGTGCGTCGAAACGAACGCCCGGTAGACCTTACGGCGCGGGAGTTTGCCCTGTTGCGTTTCTTTATGGAGCATCCCCGGCAAGTCTTCTCGAAAGACCAGCTCTTGAAAGCCGTCTGGGGCTATGATTACTCGGGAGACTCCAACGTAGTAGAGGCGTATATCTCCTACCTTCGGCGCAAGCTCAACGGTCCGGAGGAGCCTGACCTGATCCAGACGATCCGCGGCTCCGGGTATCGTCTAGGAGGATAGAGGCTCTTGCGTACGCTTCGCTGGCGGCTGACGCTCTGGTACGGCGGGATGGCCGCGGCGATCCTCATCCTCCTTGCGGCCATCCTGTACCTGAGCGTCAGGGCCTCGCTCCTCGACGTTCGAGAGGCGGACATCAGAGACACGGCTGCCTCCGCAAGCCAGATCCTGGAGGAGACCGGCTCCCCTGATTCGGCGGTCGGAGATATAAGGCAGAGAGACGTTCGGACCGTCTTCGCGATCGGGGAGGTGCGGCGCCAGAACGTCCAGGTGGTCGTTAGGAACGCTAAAGGTGACGTGCTGGCAGCGTCGTCGGACGGAGAGGAACCACTTGAGATCTCCTCCAGCGTCGTATATCCCGAAATTCGGCGGGAGGGACGCTATCTCGTGACTACCTTCGACTCCGAAGAGAGGCCGAGTGCGACCGGGGAGGTTTACGCGGAGCTTCCCGTGTGGGATCCGTTGCTCCGGCGGCTCTTCCTGATCGAGGCGTTGGCGGTGGCGGCGGCCCTCGCGCTGATGGTGGGCTTCGGGCCGAAGCTAGCGGGGCGGGCTTTGAAACCTCTCAAGAGCGTGAGCGCTGTCGCCGGGGAGCTCAGGCAGGGGCGGTTGGGAAGCCGGGTGAACCTGCCGGACCTCAAGAGCCGGCGGGACGAGGTCGGGGAGGTGGCGAGCTCATTCGACGCGATGGCCGAGAGCCTGGAGAGCCTCTTCAAGGCCGAGCGCGAGTCTAAAGAGACCCTCAGGCGCTTCGTGGCGGATGCCTCTCACGAGCTCCGTACCCCTCTGACCTCCGTACTCGGCTACCTGGACGTGCTCGAAGAGAGCGGAGACACGGATCCCGCGGTCCGTCAGCGGGCTCTCGCAGCTATCAAGGAGGAGGGCGGACGGATGGCCCGCATGGTGGAGGATCTGCTCGTCCTGGCTCGTCTCGACGAGGGGCGGAAGATGTCTGTAGAGCCCGTGGATCTGGCCGCGCTGGCCCGCGAAGCCGCTGATAACTATCCCGGACGCCGGATCGAGCTCGTGTCCGACGGCATAGAGGTTCCGGTGCTCGCCGCCCCGGAGGCTCTAAGACGGGTGGTCTCGAACCTGATCTCCAACGCCGTAAAACATACGCCTCCCGGGAAGAGGATCAAGGTCTCCGTGGACCGCGAGGGTCGGGAGGCAGTCCTTCGTGTCGCCGACGAGGGTACGGGCATCCCCGAAGACGCCCTACCTTATGTCTTCGAGCGCTTCTACCGGGCCGAAAGCTCCCGGACGGGCGAGGGTTCCGGGCTTGGGCTCTCCATAGTTCGGGAGACCGTGGAAGCCCTGGAAGGACACATCGAAGTCGAGAGCGTAGCGGGTGAGGGAGCCACGTTCACCGTCCGTCTCCCGCTCCCGGAGAAGCTCGCGGTCGAAGAGATCTCAGCTAAAAATTAGACGCTTCTAAGCTTCCTTTAAGGTTGGGGATTTACCATCCCCATGACGGGCTACTACGGGAGAAGTGTCACTCGTAACCCGGGAGCGAGTTCGGCCGGAGCGAGCGGCCGGGAAAGGGGAGGTTGTGAAGAGAGGGTTCATAGCGGTCTTGGCGGTGTCGGTGGCGCTACTGGGGAGCGTTGCGCCGGCCTTCGCGGACGAGGCCGGCAGCGGCGGTGGGAAGAACAAGATGCCCGGCATGCCTTTCCGCTGGAAGGCGACTTCGCCTTCGACCCACGAGGGCGACCGTTACACCCTCCTCGTGACGAACACCGGCGAAGAGGCCCAGGAGGCCCGAGTTCGTACGGTCCTCATGGATCACCCCGAAAACAACACGGCTCTAGTAGAGGAGCGAATCGTGCTCGAGCCCGGCGAGGAGCGCGAGTTCACGGCGGAAAATGATTACGGCACCGCCGAACACTTCAACACGATAATCGGGAGCGAGACGCAGGATCTGGACCTGGCGGTGAGCATCGTGGACGCCACGGGGACGGAGACGGCCTGGTTTAACCAGGCGGCATTCCAGGTTCAGGAGGGCAGGGGCAAAGGTGGCGCCAAGGGAAACGGCGCTACGGCAAACAAGCACGGCCACGACGAGGAGTTCGCGATTTTCGTGCCCACGGCTTTCCGGGACGCGGCACGCCTGTCTCCGTTATCGCTTGGGGTTCTCGCGGTAGCCGGAACCGGTCTCTATGCTGCCCGCCGCAGGTGGGCGTGGGCCGGACCTACTAGCGGTGTACTCGCCGGACCCGTCGTCCTGCCGCCCTTTTGGAAAGCGGCAGCGGTCGGTGGACTTGCCCTCAGTGCCGTCCTCCACGTCGGCCTCGCTCCGGCTCACTTCGAGGAGGCAACCGCTCAAGGGGTCTTCTTTTACACCGCAGGCGCGACGGCGGCGGTCCTCGCCGCCGCCGTCCTGGCGTGGCCCTCGCGCCTAGCGTACCTGGCCGGAGCGGGGATCTCGCTCGCGCTGATAGCGCTCTGGGCGGTCTTCCTGCTCGTGCCTCCGCCCGGCTCAGAGACGGCCTCCACCGTAGATCTGGTGGGTTCGGTTACCAAGGCAACGGAGCTGTTGGCCGCGACCGCGTGCCTCGTACTGTGGTTCCGGGCTTGCCGGGTCCGTCAATCAGACCGGGCCGAACTCTAAAATGGGAGCGTGGAGGATCTGGGGTAGGGTGGGTGAAACAGTGACAAGAAGAGGTGGCGTCGGGCTTAAAGTGAGAGGGATGCTTCTCGGCGTCCTGGCGTGTCTGGCGGCCCTCCTCGCCCTCGGATGCTCGGGTGGTAGCGAGGCGTCCTCTCAAGAAGAAACGCAAGCCCCTACTCAACCCGGCACAACCCAGGAGAAAGCGGAGGCCTCCGCCGACCAGCCGAACATAATCTTTATCCTCACCGATGACCTGGACTACGCCTCTGCACAGAAGATGCCCGAGATAAACTCCCTGCTCGTCGAGGAGGGGATCTCTTTCAAGGAGGCTTTCGTGAGCCATCCGGTGTGCTGCCCCTCACGGGCGACCATCCTCACCGGCCTCTACGACCATAACCATGAGGTACTGAGCAACAATCCTCCGTCCGGAGGCTTCGAGAAGTTCCTCTCCGAGGGACACGAGGAAGACTCTATCGCCGTAAGCCTGCAAGATGGCGGCTACCAGACCGCATTCTTCGGCAAGTACCTTAACGGCTACCCCAGCGACGACGATACCCACGTCCCGCCGGGCTGGGACGAATGGTACGGCAAGCTGGACGGACAGAAGCTCTACGACTACCGGATGAACGAGAACGGTGAGGTCGTCTCCTACGGGAGCGAGACCAGGGACTTCTTCACGGACGTCATCTCAGGGCAGGCCACCGACTTCGTCGGGCGTGCCGCGTCTGATTCGAGTCCCTTCTTTATGTACGTTGCCCCGACGGCTCCTCACGGGCCGGCGACCCCCGCCGAGCGCCACGAGGGCGAGTTTGCCGAGGAGGAGGCGCCCCGCCCCCCGTCATTCAACGAGGAGGACGTCTCCGACAAGCCGTCGCACGTCGAGGACAGTAGTCTTCTCTCCAACGAGGAGATCTCCGAGATCGACGACTATTACCGGCAGCGCCTTGAGAGCATGCTGGCCGTGGACGAGATGGTAACCTCTATAGCCGATGAGCTGGAGGCCGCCGGGGAGTTGGACAACACGTATATATTCTTCACCTCCGACAACGGCTGGGAGGGCGGTGAACATCGCATACCGAAAGGGAAGAATCGCCCCTACGAGGAGTCCGCCCACGTTCCTCTCTTCGTCCGGGGACCGGGAGTAACCGCCGGCTCAGAGTTGGGGAAGCTGACGCTCAACACAGACTTCGCCCCAACCTTCGCAGAGCTGGGAGGCGTGGAGTTCCCTTCCGACGGGCGTTCCGTCGCGCCGCTGCTCCGCGGCGAAGATCCTATCTGGCGTTCATCAATCCTCATAGAGAGGTTAAACACAGGACAGAGCGGCGAGGAAGCGAACGACGAAGGCAAGGGCAAAGGCAAGGGCAAGGACAAGGCCGATCGTGGCGCGCCACCCTACGAGGCCATCAGGACAGGTGCCCACAAGTACGTCGAATATGAGAACGGGGAGAGGGAGCTCTATGATCTGGAGGCCGATCCTTACGAGCTGGACAACGTCTACGAGAGCGCCGATCCCGCGTTGGTGGAGGATCTTGAGAAGAGATTAGAGGCGTTGAGAGGTTGCTCCGAAGACGGATGCCGGGAGGCCGAGGACACACCCTAGCGGTGGTAGTAGCCTTGCTCTATTCTTTCTTTTCCTGAAGTCCTTACGGGCCTGCATCCTGCTCCTGGAGGCTGCGGGCCCGTCCTAGGGTATAAGCTTTACCGTCGTACCCGCCGCGAGGCTAGACGCTAAGGTCGTCGGGAGTGTTTGGGGCAGAGGAGGGAACGCTCTCCAGCTTGACCGCCTCCCAACCCGGCTCCTCGGCGCTCTCGACGAACTCGCCCTTCCACACCTCACCCCTGGAGTCTACGAATAGATCGCGTGCTTCCTCCGGCTTCAGGTCGTATCGTTCCCCGACCTCTTCCACGTGGGTCCTCTCGATACGGTCCTTACCTTCCCGCTCCAGTCTGGCAACCACGTCTCTTATAGCTTGCTCAAACTCTCGACGTCGCCTTATGCCTTCCATACTCTTACCTCCTGGGCCGCCTCTTACGCCTGATGCACTCGTCTGTACCCTCATCGATGGGAGCGTACTCTGCGAGCGAGCCGCTCTGTAGTCGGGCGGAGCGGAGTCTCCTGCTGTTATACTCCTCTGCGTGCTCCTGGACCAGCTAAACAGCACGCAGTTCGACGCCGTCACGCATACCGAAGGACCTTTACTCATCCTCGCCGGCGCCGGTAGCGGCAAGACTCGCGTGCTCACGCATCGTATCGCTTACCTTCTGGAGCAGGGGCTGGCGGAGCCCGACGAGATACTGGCGATAACCTTCACCAACAAGGCAGCTCGCGAGATGAAGGACCGGGTGGCACTGCTCGTCGGGCCGGATTCACGCAAGATGTGGGTCTCTACCTTCCATGCCTTCTGTGCGCGGGTGCTGCGCGTCCACGCCGAGAAGCTCGGGTACCGGCGGGAGTTTACGATCTACGACTCAGCGGATCAGGTCAGGCTCATAAAACGCTGCATCATCGAGCTTGGCAAGGATCCTAAACGGTTCAATCCGAGGTCGTTTCACGCCCAGATCTCCACCGCCAAGAACCTTCTCCTGGACGCGAACGACTACCTCCGCCAGACGGAGGGATTCATGGCAGAGAACGTCGCCGAGGTCTACGAGCTCTACCAGAAACGCCTCTACGAGAATAACGCTATGGATTTCGATGACCTAATAATGCAGACTGTCGCCCTCCTCGAAGTCTTCGCGGAGGTCCGCGAGCGTTACCAGCGTCGCTTCAAGTACATCCATGTGGACGAGTACCAGGACACAAACCACGCCCAATACCGGCTCGTGAATACTCTGGCCGCCGCGCACCGCAACCTGTGCGTCGTCGGCGACGATGATCAGTCGGTGTACAGTTGGCGAGGAGCGGATATCCAGAACATCCTGGACTTCGAGCAGGATTATCCTGAGGCGAAGGTCGTAAAGCTTGAGCAGAACTACCGCTCGACCCAGACGATACTGAGCGCGGCGAACGCGGTAGTGGCGAATAACGCCTCGCGTAAGGCGAAGGAGCTGTGGACGGCGGGGAACGAGGGGGAGCGTATCCGGCTCTTCACGGCTGCGGACGACTACGCGGAGGCGCGATTCGTGGTCTCGGAGATACGCAGGATCGCGGATACCGGCGCGAGCTTGCGAGACGTCGCGGTGTTTTATCGGACGAACGCCCAGAGCCGGACGCTGGAGGACGTGCTCGTGCGGGAAGGGGTTCCGTACCAGATCGTCGGGGGAGTAAGGTTCTACGAGCGGGCGGAGATCAAGGACGCAATGGCTTACCTCTCCGCGATCTCCAACCCGAACGACTCGGTCTCGCTTGAGCGGATCATCAATGTACCCAAACGCGGTCTCGGGGCGACGTCGGTGGCGCGCCTCTCCGAGCATGCGCAGCGGAACGGCATCTCGCTCTACGACGCTCTGACAGAGGCAGACGAGGCCGGGCTCACCGGGAAGGCGCGGAAGGCCTGTGCAGACCTGCGGAAGCTCTTCGAGGGGTGGCGCATCGCGGCGAGGGAGGTCCGACCGTCGGAGATGTTGGAGGCGGTCCTCGACGAGTCAGGGTACAGAAAAGAGCTTGAGGCGGAGGCTACGGTAGAGGCCGAGTCTCGCCTGGAGAACCTCCAGGAGCTCGTGAACGCGGCGGTGGAGTACGAACGGATGGCCGCTCCCATGGAGGCGACGCTGGACGGTTTTCTGCAAGAGCAGGCGCTCTTCTCGGAGGCGGACAAGCTGACGGGCGAGGGGCGGGTCACGCTGATGACTCTCCACAACGCCAAGGGGCTCGAGTACGATCACGTGTTCATAGTGGGGATGGAGGAGGGGACCTTCCCGCACGCACGATCTCTCGACGAGCAGAACCTGGAGGAGGAGCGGCGGCTCTGCTACGTAGGCATCACACGCGCCAGAAAGACGCTGACGCTCACCTATGCCCGGGTTCGCTCGACCTACGGGGAGCGGGAGTATCAGATGCCTTCGCGCTTTCTCTCTGAGATACCGGAGAGATTCAAGGCAGGCACTGTGCCGGGAGCGTCTGCGGCGCGCGGCGGCGGCTGGGGCGCGGCTCTGCCACGGCGCGAGAGGAGCCCGGAGAGGGCGACGGCTACCGTCGGGTTCAGCGCGGGCGAGAAGGTGCGCCACGCCAAGTTCGGAGTCGGGCAGGTCGTCGAGGCGCGGGACGGAAAGGTCGTAGTGCGGTTCGGGGGGCAGGAGAAGATTTTCGTGCCGGAGTTGGCGCCTTTGAGTAAGGCGTGAGCGCCTGGAAGGGAAAAGTATGAGCCACATCTACATCACCGGGCACCGTAACCCGGATACGGATACGATAGCTTCGGCGATAGGGTACGCGGAGCTTAAAAGCGTTCTGGACTCGGGGAACGTCTACGCTCCGGCGCGGCTCGGGGAGGTGAACGCCCAGACGCGGTGGGCGCTCGACAAGAGCGAGGCAGAAGAGCCGAAGCTCTTGAAGCACATCATGCTGCGGGTGAAAGACGTTATGTCCACAGAGATCGCGATCGTCCATCAGAATGACCCGCTGCGTAACGTCGGGCTCGCGATGGCGGAGAGGACTATAAGCCAGGTGCCCATAGTGGACAACGACGGCGCGCTGGTCGGTATAGTGTCCGAGCGGAGCCTCGCGCGTATGTATATTCGGGAGTCGAGGGAGCCTTCGACCTTCGCCTCAACTCCGGTTAGGGTCGGCTCGATGGTCGAGGTCCTGGAGGGTGAGCTGCTCGTAGGCGAGGATGGGGAAGCCAACGGCAAACTGTGGGTCATCTCCATGAGCGTCGATTCAATGGGCAAATCCATGGAGCCCGGAGATATCGTCGTGATCGGCGACAGGGGAGAGAGCCAGAGGCGGGCTATAGAGCTTGGCGCGGGCGTGCTGGTAGTCTCAAACGGTATTCGTCCCGAGGAAGAGGTGTTGAGGCTGGCCGAAGAGAAGGGTACGGCGGTCGTGCTCAGCCCCCTGGACTCCTACGTAACGAGCCGAATGATACAGCTCTCGGTACCGTGCTGGGAGGTTATGAGCGAGGACCCGCTCACCGTTAGCCCGGACGAGCTCATCGCCGACATCACCAACGACGTGATGGCGGTTCACTATAGGGCGGCGGTGACCGTGGACGACGACAAGAGACCTCTTGGTATCGTGACGCGCACCGACCTCTTGAACCCGGAGCCAAGGAAGGTTCTGCTCGTCGACCACGCCGAGCGGGGCCAGAGCGTACCCGGCGTCGAGCAGGCCGAGGTAGTGGAGATCCTGGATCACCACCACGTCGGCAACATCGAGACGAAAGTTCCGATTCCGGCGACCTTCGACCCCGTCGGCTCCACGGCGACCCTGATCGTGGAACGTTACAGGGCGAGCGGCGTGGAGCCGTCGGCTCCGTCGGCGAAGATGCTGCTCTCGGCGATCCTCTCGGATACGGTGATCTTCAACTCCGTGACCACCACGAAGCGCGACCGCGAGGTCGTGCGCTACCTGGAAGAGCTCCTGGACCTCGACGCCAAAGAGTTCGGGATGGAGATGTTCGAGGCCTCCTCGGACGTCTCCGGCCTCTCGGCCGAGGAGATCATCGGCCGAGACCAGAAGGAGTACGCTCTGGGCGACGCCGGCTCGATGAGCATCTCGCAGATAGAGACCGTCGGCACGGGCCTCCTGGAACGCAAGGAGGAGATGCTCGACGCCTTAGAGAACCTGCGCGGGAAGAACGGCTACCTCTTCGCGGCGCTCATGGTTACGGATATCATAAGCCAGGGCACGGAGCTTCTGTGCGCCGGTGATTGCGCTCCCATCGAGCGAGTCTTCGATGCCAAAGCAAGGGACGGCGTTATAGACCTCCCTGGCGTAATGAGCCGCAAGAAGCAGGTCGCGCCCAAGCTTCTCGCGGCTTTCTAGGGCACTGGCATGGCGGAGATCCTCGACGGCAAAGCCGTCGCCGCGCAGATTCGTGCCGAGATCGCTGAAGAGGTCGCGGAGTTAAAGGACCGCGACTTCCCGGTACGTCTCGACGTGATCTTGGTAGGAGACGACCCGGCCTCGGCGACCTACGTGCGCATGAAGCAGAAGGACTGTGAGGAGGTCGGCATTGAGTCTCGCGCCCACCGCTTCGCGGCGGACGTCTCCGAACAGGACCTCGTCGCCCTCGTCGAGGAGCTGAACACCGATCCTCGCGTCTCCGGGTTCTTTATACAGCTGCCACTACCCGAGGGGCTCGACTCGATGCCTCTGGTCTCCGCTATAGACCCGTCAAAGGACGTGGACGGTCTGAGCCCTTTGAACGCCGGACGTCTCTCCATCGGGCTGTCGAGCCTCTTACCCTGTACGCCACACGGGGTGATCCAGTTGTTGAGAAGGAGCGGTATCGAGATAGCGGGCAAGGAGACCGTCGTGATCGGGCGCTCCAACCTAGTCGGTAAACCTCTCGCCCAGCTCCTGCTTCGCGAGAACGCTACCGTCACCGTGTGCCACTCCCGCACGAGGGACTTACCAGAGGTAACGCGCCGGGCCGAGATCCTCGTGGTCGCGGCCGGCAGGCGGGAGATGGTCGGGGTGGAGTACGTCAGGGAGGGAGCGGTTGTCGTGGACGTCGGTATCCACGGCAGGGAAGGCGGGGGGCTAGTCGGGGACGTTCGCTTCGACGAGGTCGAGCCGGTTGCGTCCCGCATTACGCCGGTACCGGGCGGGGTGGGACCGATGACGCGGGCGATGCTCCTCTACAATACCCTTCAGGCAGCCCGCATTACGAATGCCGGTGCCTAAAAGGATATCTCGGTCCGGCTCGCGAGGACGTTACCAGATGCGCCGCGGTGGATCGAGACGCGATCCATGTTGCTCTCCGGCGAATGCGAGATCCTTGGCCTCGAAGGAGGTACCGACTTCGTAGTGCGCGACCCGGAGTTGATCTCCGTCGTGGGTCATCCCTCTCAGGAGACGATCAGGGAGGCTGTTTCACGGGAACGGGTAGACCTCCTCGCCTTCCCCGAGAACCGCGATCACGTGACCGCGGCGCTGCCCGGGTGGACCGGCGTGCGCGCGACGTTGCACCTGCTCGGCGACAATCCTATGCTTCCCGAGGTTCCGGAAGGCTCCGTGCGGTGGCTTGCGGCATCGGAGATAAACACTATCGAAGGTCTACCCCCGGAGTTGCGTTCGGAACTCGAGCTAGGCGCCGAGGGGTCGCCCGTTGTCGCTGCCCTGGAAGACGGACGCCCGGTGGCGTTCTGCTATGCGGCTTCGCGCACGGAGGGGTTGTGGGATATCGCGATAGATACGCTTGCAGGACACCGGCGACGCGGTCACGCTGCACGGTGCGTCTCGTACATGATCGAGCACATGAAGCCTCTGCGACCGGTGTGGGGAGCGGAGGAGACCAACGCGGCGTCGCTCGGACTGGCCGCCAGGCTCGGCTTCGTTCCCGTGGACGAGCTGATCGTCTTCCATCCGCCGCGCAACTGACGGGAAAGCTGCGCTAAGATAACCGTGAGCGATCAGACCGGAGGTAGAAGAAAATGATATCCGAAGAAGAGGTGCGCCACGTCGCCGACCTGGCGCGATTGGGCCTGACGGACGAAGAAGTAAAGAGAATGGGCGGCCAGCTCGGGGCGATACTGGAGAGCATAGACCAGATCGGGGAGTTGGACCTTACAGACGTCCCGCCGACGACCAACGCCCTGAATCTGACGAACGTCCTCCGCCCCGACGAGCCACATCAGTGCCTGCCGACCGAGGAAGCCCTCTCGACAGCCCCCGACGCCGTCGATGATCTCTTCGCCGTCCCGAGGATCGACTGATGGCCTCCGGTCTGCTCGACCTGTCGGCCTACGAACTAGCGATAAAGATAGAGGCGCGCGAGGTCTCCGCCCGCGAGGCCGCTGGGGTCGCGAACGCTCGCGTCAAAGAGGTCGAGGGGGACGTAAACTCTTTCGTCACCGTCACCCCGGAGCTGGCGCTCGAGCGGGCCGAGAAGATAGACGAGAGGATGAAGAACGGCGGCGTAAAGCTCTGGGAGAGCGTGCCGATAGCCGTCAAGGACGTCCTCTCCACCAAGGGCGTGCGGACCACCTGCGGCTCGAAGATATTGGAGAACTTCGAGCCGCTCTACGACGCCTCGGCATTGCTCAACTACGGGGAGACTCCGGTCATGGTTGGCAAGGCGAACATGGACGAGTTCGCGATGGGCTCCTCGACGGAGAACTCCGCCTACGGCATTACCTGTAACCCATGGGCGCTAGATCGCGTGCCGGGCGGGTCCTCCGGCGGGTCCGCGGCGGCGGTCGCGGCTGGCGAGGGCTGGTGGGCTCTGGGGACGGACACGGGCGGCAGCGTGCGCCAGCCGGCGGCGCTGTGTGGCATCGTTGGCCTCAAGCCTACTTATGGACGCGTCTCTCGCTTCGGGCTCGTCGCCTTCGCCTCTTCTCTCGATCAGATCGGGCCGATGACCCGAGACGTGCGTGACTCGGCCCTCTTGCTACAGGCCATCGCCGGACACGATCCTCGCGACTCCACGAGCGCGAACATCGAGGTCCCGGACTATCTGGCCGAGCTCGAAGGCGGCGTCTCCGGTCTCCGGGTCGGCGTAATCTCCGAGCTGATGGGCGAAGGAATAGAGTCCGGGCCGCGTCAGATCGTAGAGCGTGTCGTAGAGGGGCTTGAAGGGGCCGGGGCCGAAGTCGGGGAGGTCAGCCTTCCGCATTCCAGGTACGGGCTGCCGGCCTACTACATCATCGCGCCCGCGGAGGTCTCCTCGAATCTGGCCCGCTTCGACGGGGTCCGGTACGGCTTGAGGGTGCCGGCCAGCGGGATTCGGGAGATGTACCGCAAGACGCGTGAGGAGGGCTTCGGAGACGAGGCGAAGAGGCGAATAATGCTCGGCACCTACGCTCTCTCCTCGGGCTACTACGACGCTTACTACGCTCAGGCCCAGAAGGTTCGCACCCGCATCATCGAGGACTTCCGCGCCGCTTTTAGCAGGTACGACGTGCTCGTCTCCCCGACCTCGCCCTCGGTAGCGTTCGGGGTCGGCGAGAAGATAGACGACCCGCTCGCGATGTATGCTCAGGATATCTGCGCCGTTCCCGTGAGCCTCGCCGGAATCCCCGCCATAAGCGTCCCCGGAGGGTTGAGCGACGGTCTACCGGTAGGCGTCCAGCTCATGACCGACCACTTTACCGAACCAATGCTACTCCGCGCCGCCCGCGCCGCCGAGCAGGTCGCGGACTTTGAGTTCACGCTAAAGCCATAGGGGCGGCCGCGGCGTAGAGCAAGAGTAAGACGTTCGTATGTAGACTGGTGCCTCCAGACCAGAAGACACTTTCTCAATACTCCGGATTTCGTACCGACTGCGTCCATAGCTGTTTGGAAAGCAACGTATCAAAATGTAAGGAAGTATCGTGTCCTTGCCTGAAACGAAGGAGGTAGTCCTCGAATGCTGCGGTCGCGCAAGCTACATCTTCGGATGACCTGACCTACAGAGAGGCGCACCGGATGCAAAGAACGTACGGGGCATGGCGCAGATGCTTCTCCTGGTGAGCTGGAACCGGCGTCGCTGCCTCTTTTTTCGGGAGGCGGTAGCTTCTATAGATCTGACAGGGAGTGCGTTGAGCGATAAGAACTGGAGAGCGCACTGGCTTCAGAACAGACCGGACAACGCTCGCCCCCGTCGTTTCTATATCCTTCGCCACCCAAATTTAAATGAATTAAGGTTCTATTAAGCGCTGTTAAATACTGGTCCCCCATTTTGACAGCGCTTGGTACAGAGGTTAGGCTTGGTAAGCACAAAGCTGACGTGAATGCCCGGAATTGAAGCCTCCGGTGGGGAAAGGGAAAAGATTGATGATTACTGTTGTGGAACGTAACGCTGGGCGTTACGAGGTTCAAGAATTAGAATTTGGCATGGTCTATAGCTGGCGCCCCGAGCATGTCGTGGTCGAGTGCGAGTGCGGGGCGAGGTTGACGCTTACCGCCTCCGCGACCGCCTGTGAGTGTGGCGCGGACCATAAGGCTGTCGTTCGCGAGGAGTTGAGTGACCGAAGGCTGGAGGACCAGACCCTTCATCCCTGGCGCTATGCTGGAGACCGGGAGGATGTGGGACTACCTTTTTGAGTTGGCTCTTGGTTAGGCAGACGGGGAGGCGGCTGCAACGGTCGCGGGGGTTAAGGGGAGAGCGCGAACGGAAGATACGGCAAGTAGCCCACCGTCGTATAGCCAACGGGGAGAGGAATACTCGAAAGCACCCTTTGGACCGTGTCGAACTTGAATGTAGCTGCGGGGAGAGGCTGTTTATTACCGGCCAGGTGACTATTCTCGACCCATCCGCTGCCTACCAAAGTTGGGAGGACCGTCGCCTCGAGACAGAGCGTTACTACTCTTAGTCAGAGGATTGCCTTGAGCGGCTCGAAGGCAAAGAGGCCCTCGGAGTACTACGCGCGGCTGGAGTAGTAAGCCTTTCCATTAGGGTGGACTCGCTTACCAGGGCCTTGGTGGGGTTGGTCTGGAGCATCTGATATGCGCGGGTCATAAAGGGTCTCTCCTTCGTCTCATTGCCCGGTCTGCGTACCCCTTTAGATTAAGCCGTCAAACCCCTGGCGCCGCTTCTTGGCCGTGATCTTGGACAACCTCATCATTCACAGGGATGGGTGATGCGCGAGCTTGCAGAGGTGAGGGGCTAATTGTTGCTGTAACTGATGCCCTACTCTTCTCTAGACCTCGATCCTCTCGGGGAGTTCTTCTCAAAGATCAAGAGCGCCTTGCGAATGCCAAGGCCCGCAACAGGAGGGAGACGTGATAGAGACTGTGAATAATCGATCACACGGTCACTAACGGGATGTTCAAAGCTTCTTCAACCGTTGCGGATGCCGTCGCCTACCGAGTCGAACGCTATGACGACTGCTGTGAGAAGCTTCGGGTAGACGCGAGAAGGAGGGACTCGCGAGGCAGGGATCTGGGCCTGTCGAAGTACAGTCTCTGCCGGATGTGCGGCATGGTAACGGCATCAGCGGTTGTTAGAGTTGTTAGAGCGGTCAGCGGAACAGAGAGCGGACGAGTCAAGAGGAGGCAAAGGAAGATGATGTTCGAGAGAACGGGGGACGTCGAGCGGGGGTTGCGTCTGATCCCGCAGCTGGGCGAGGTAATGCCGGACGAGGCCGGCGAGGAGGTACGCGCCGTTTACGAGGAGACACGCACGCATCTGCGGGTCCCGGTCGTCAACTTCCTCTTCCGCTCTCTCGCCAACTACCCACCCTACCTCTCTTTCGCCTGGGAGAGGGTAGCACCGTACCTGCTCACACCCCGCTTCGAGGAGGCGGCGAACGCACTGCTGTCGCGGTCGCTCGTCGAGCCTGTATCTGACTCCACGGACTTGGCATCTTTGGGAGACCTCGCGCAGATACGCGCCTTTACCGACACGATCCACTACGTCCTGCCGAAACTCCTTCTCGTCTCGAGCGCCTTCGACGAAGGGTTGACTGGCGAGACGGGCGCCGCGGGCGGACCGCCCGCGGCAGCCGGCATACAACCTGGCGAGGCAGAGGGGACGACGAGCGTGCAGCTGGTGGGGCCCGACGAGGCGACCGAGGAGACGGGAAAGGTCTTCGAGGAGATCCGGGAGCGCCACGGTCACCCGGACGTGGCGAGCTACTACCGTGGCATCGCAAGGTGGCCGGAGTTCCTCAGGGTTGCCTGGGAACGCATAAGCCCCCTCGTGCATACGCCCTCCTACGAGGAGCGCAAGCAAGATTTGCTCGAAGCGGCACAGAGCAGCGTGCTGGAGCTGCCCCTACCGAGCAGGAAAGAGGTCGTCGAAAGGGGCATGGGTGAGGAGCAGATCGAAGAGCTCCGCGCTATTCTCGCCGTGTTCCGCTTCCGCCTCAACCCCGATATGCTGCTAGATGTATCGCTCATAAAGGCCCTCCTCGACGGCCCCGAAGCCGCTCGTTCCTCCCGCTTTAGCTTCGCCGCTCGCTAACGCCGACGGCCCTAAGTCAGTGGGTGCCAGGGCTGAACGAGCGCTTGTCAGGCCTCCCGAGCAGGGAGCCGCGCGCTGACGAGGCGGCATAGCTCGATAGCTTCGCAAGCCCCAGAGGGGCGGCAGTTGTTCACGTCCCGAGCCTTTGGGGGTATAGAGGGATCGTAAAGCGACCAAGGACCGTATAGGAGGCGCTGTGGCGCGAGTCTGTGTATTCGATGTGAATGAGACGCTGCTGGACATGGGGGCGTTAGACCCGCACTTCGAGCGCGTCTTCGGAGACGCTTCGGCGAGGCAGGCCTGGTTCAGTCAGTTCCTTCAGCTCTGGCTGACCGAGATGGTAACGGGCGTCTACCAAGAGTTTGGGACTATCGGTGGGGCCGCGCTGAAGATGCTCGCCGAGGGTCGGGGCGTGGAGATCTCCGACGATGAAGTGGGTGAGATCCTCGGCGGCATGAAGGAGATGCCGCCTCACCCGGAGGTAGAGGAGGGCCTCTCCCGCCTGCGTGACGCGGGGTTCAGGCTCGCTACGCTGACTAACTCGACCCAACAGGTCGGTGACGCCCAGATAGAGAACTCCGGCCTGCGCGACTACTTCGAGCAGACCCTCTCCGCCGATACCGCGCAGCGCCTAAAGCCGGCCCCGGAGCCATATCGCATGGCGGCCGAGAGCCTCGGGGTACAGATCGAGGAGATTCGGCTCGTCGCGGCCCACGGCTGGGATATCGCGGGCGCTCTTAGGGCCGACTGCGCCGCCGCCTTCGTAGCCAGGCCGGGGAAGGCGCTCTTCCCGACGGCTCCGCGACCGGATATCGTCGGAGCGGACCTGCGGGACGTCGCGGATCGGATCGTCGCGACCGAGGGAGGGTAGACGATAGAGTCGAAAGCCGTCAGATGCGCATGGCGTGCGGCTGCGCCGGGAGGAGACGGGGGAGATGCAACCAGTGATTTTATTCACGGTATATCGCCTCACCGTGTCTTCGGCGGCGCGTGCTGCCAGGGTGGAGGGCCGCGCTCTGGCCTGGGAGAGAGCCGGGAGCGTGACATCTCGGTGGTCCGGCAGGCAGAATACATGGTTGGACGTGAGAGGTAGGCCTCGAAGCTCGTCGAGTTGAGCGTCGCCCTCGGGTTGCGCGATTCAAAGAGTCTGACTCCGGCGTTCCCGAGCCGGGGTCTCTCTGTGCCACACTGAGCCGTCTCGGCCGAAGCGCCTTTCCTTTGCGCACCCCCGTGTTTCCGATGGCTTTGTATGCTTTCGGTAATAGTTCACCTGGCAGGAGCGCTCGAAACCAACTGAAGGGAGCCCTCGTGGCGGAGAGAGATTCGCAGCCCCGCGTAGAAGACGTAACCCGAATCGTTTTACGGCCCATCGCAAGCCCACTCCCGCTCGGGTTCTTCGCCTTCGGGATAGGGTCGATCTTACAGAGCGCCCTGCAGTTCGGTCTGATACCGCAGGCAGACATCCAGAACCTGGCCCTACTCTTCGGCGCCTTCGTTTTCCCGTTAGAGATACTGGCCGCGCTGCTAGCCTACTTCGCCCGCGAGAGCGTGGGCGCCACCATCTTGAGCATCATCGCCTTCTCCTGGCTGGGTACCGCTATCGTCACGTATGTCTCCGCGCCGGACCCGACCAGCCCCACCCTCGGCTTTCTCTACCTGGCTATCGCCCTGATCCTGATCCTCCTGGGGGCTGTCGGCGTACTCGGCAAGCCCCTGCTCGCGACGGTCATGTTCCTGGCCTTTTTCCGCTACGGCTTGAACGGCATCTACGAGCTGACCTTGAGCGCCGGCGCACAGACCGTCTCGGGCATCATTGGCTGCCTCATCTTCGCCCTCTCCCTCTACGGGGGCCTGGCCCTCGCCCTCGAAGATGCTCAGCACCGGACGGTGCTCCCGTTCGGACGGCGCGGGGAGGCCAGGGACGCCATCGAGGGCGACCTGGGAGATCAGGTCGGCCCGGTCAGCAAAGAGGCCGGCGTCCGTAAGCAACTCTAATCGAGAGAGTTCGCCTCCCGATATCATCAAACGCATGACGGTTGTGGACGGGCCAGCATTTAGCATCGCTTCGGGATAAACGTGTAACCCTCAGAAAGCAGTGCCAGCATACTATCCGTACTTAACATGCTAATCTCGTGCTGCTTTTCGGTGCCGAAGTGAATGCAGAGGCTTACCGAGAAGTAGACGAAGGCGGAGACGGTGGGGAAAAGGTTTCTCCTAGAGGCGGGAACTCAGAAGGTTGGCGTAGGAGCCGGTTTGGTACCTGCCGACTTAGGAAAAACGTTCAGAGCAGCGCACGGTATCGCGGCCTGAAATGAAAGGAGATGAGGCGTGAACGAGCAGTCGCAGAGGCGGCTCTTATCCGGCTTGGCGATAGCGCTGTCGTTGGTGCTGACCCGCCCTATAATCAGGTTTATAGACGATATGATACCGGAGCGCAGAGGCATCAGGGAAGACCTCACGGAGGCGGCGCTGCAGGGGTTGGTAGATCGGGCGCGCCAAGAACAGGATCTTTATAGAGACGTTCATCTGAAAGGCCGACAAATGGGGGCATCGCTTCTTAGACGCCCTCTTGAAGAAGGCCCGCGAGGGGATCGTGGTGTACGCTATCTTCGATGAGGCCGCGAATTTCGGCCAGCCTGCCTCATTCAAGCAATTCCCCAAGGAGATAAACCTCCTGCGCTTCCGCCGCGTCAGGGGACTGCAAGACGCGCTCAACCCGCGTAGCGTCCACCGGGAACACCGCAAGCTCCTCACCGTAGACGGGCGAGTGGCCTTCGTTGGCGGCTGGAACATAGGCGTGTTGTTCACTAGCTGGCGTGACACGCACCTGCGCGTCCGGGGGGACGAGGTGCGCGAGATGGAGCGAGTCTTCGCTGACTTCTGGAACACGCACCGCTCAGAAGACCTGCCGGAGTTACCGCCGGTGCGCGAGCGCGAATGCAACCCTGCTATCGCCTTTCAAGTAAACGACCCCTACTCCCACACCTTCCCGATCCGGGATGTGTACTTGAGAACTATAAACCGGGCAAACGACCGCCTCTACATGACCACCGCCCACTTCACGCCCGGTCCGGCGTTCAGGAGAGCCATGGTAAAGGCTGCGAGGAGGGGCGTGGACGTGCAGGTCTTGATTCCAGAACGCTCTAACCACGCCCTCGTGGACTGGCTCGGACGGAGTTACCTCGGAGAGTTGTTGAGTGCAGGGGTAAGGATCTTCGAGTACGAGAACTTTATGCTCCACGCGAAGACCGCCACCGTGGATGGTATCTGGTCTACTATTGGCTCCTCCAACGTGGACACCTTGAGTTTCTTTGGCCTGCACGAGAGCAACATTGAGGTTTACAGTGAGCGCTTCGCCGAGCAGATGGAGCGGATGTTCGAGCTCGACAAGACGAATGCTAGAGAGCTCACGCTGGAGGCTTGAAACAACCGGTCGACCTACGATAAGGCTCTCCAGTGGGGCATCGCGCCGCTGCGCGTCCTGGGCTAAAGGCCTGAGTTGAATCGAAACCTCGGGCGGGGCGTCGGACGAGCTGGGCTGAAGGCCTCCTCCGTGTCGAGCGGCGGGGAGCATTCGGCCCAATGCTGCGGAGAAGGCTCTCGAAAGTCGGGGGCCTACGAGCGTCCGTTCCGGGTGGGCTTCGGTTAGGGAATGCGATCTACCGGTCAGGCTTCAACGGCGTCGACTTCTCGACTCACTACTATTTACCGGCGCTACGAGAGATATATAAACATCACGAGCAAACCTCTATTGGCCGCTCCATAACAGGCAGCTAGCACAGAAAATCTCGAGTCGTGAAAGAGCAGAGCGGGTGACACGAAGTCATGGCTACCATATCCTCGTTTCCTCTGACGTAGTAGCCGGAGCACCGGTAAAAGATTCTTAACTTTCCCTTTACCGAAAGCTTACCTAGACCCGTAAATGCCTACACAAACTGGTAGCACAATAAGCTCTGCAAGGAAAAGGCTAGGAAAGGAGGAAGTCTTGGATACTCAAGCGCAAGAAAGCTCCCCGGCGCGGCTTTACCTACAGCCTATAGCGGCGCCGTCCATCCTGGGGCTCTACGCCTTCGCTGGATCGACGTTCATCGTCTCCGCACACCTCGCTGGCTGGTACGGTGGTCCCGACACTCCACTTTACCTGTTACCGTTCGCCGCCGTCTTCGGTGGAATTGCCCAGTTCGCCGCCGGGATGTGGGCGTACAAGGCCCGCGACGCGATCGCGACGGCTATGCACGGGATGTGGGGCTCGTTCTGGGTTGGTTTCGGGCTTCTGGAGTTGTTGATAGCCGCCGGCACGATCCCCGCGAACGAGGGGGCATTTCCCGCGTTCGGCTACTGGTTTATAGCGCTGGCCGCCATCACGCTGATGGGGACGATAGCGGCTGCGGCCGAGAATGTGGCGCTCACATTAGTGTTGGGTACGCTCACTGCGGGGGCTAGCGTCGCCGCGGTAGCGGAGTTGATCGGGACGCCGCCGGGTCAGGGCTGGACCGCGATCGCCGGCTACACGTTTATGATCTCGGCGATACTGGCCTGGTATACGGCGAGCGCCTTGATGTTCAAGGGGGTCGGCAGGCCTATCTTGCCGGTCGGCGAGACAAAGCAAGCTCAACAGGAGCCTGCAGTCGCGCCAGGCGCCAGCGAGCCCGGCGTCATGAAGGGTCAGTAGAGAGGCACCATGATTGGGGCGAGCGGCATGCCGCTCGCCCCTAAGCCGCTCATAGGAGGAGCGCGATGGCACGCACATCGGCGAATCGAAGAAGGGTTCACGAGCCGGTTGAAACGCCGGGGAAGAAGTACGCGGATTACGTGGTTTGTGACCCTAAAGGATGCAAGATCGGGTGCGTAAAGGAGTTCTTCGCGAACGCGCGTGGCGAGCCGGAGTACATTATGGTAGGGGTGGGCCTCTTCGGGATGAGGCCCGTCCTGATCCCCGTGGGGTTCGTCTCGGTAGACGAGGGACAGCGAACCATCACGTTGCAGTAAGGAGGTCCCGCGCCACTTATGAAGAGCAGGACAGCACGGTTATTCTGGCTGATCGTGAAGCACGAGACCTGCCGGATGAAAGTATTCACCACAGAATCCGGTACTGGTAGAGAAACGTTGCCGATCTTCGGCCACCAAGAGGAAGCCGAGATGTTCCTCTGGCTCAACTCTTTGAAGGCGGAGTGGCGAGTGAGAGAAACCACGCCGGGAGAGCTCGTCTCGTTGCTTTGCGGACCCTATACGAACATTAAGAAGGTGGCGCTGGACCCACTGTCAATGTACGCAGGCGAAGCATTGCTAGACCTGGTGAGTTTGGGTCGAGAGAGATTTGTGCGAAACCTCACCGTAGAACGCAAGCTTTCGGCTCTACACCAAAGCTTACCCGAGCCAGAGTTGCTCGTAACCTCCGATCCTTCGGAGACCTCGATACTTCGAGAGACACGACGGGGATCCTTGGCCTCCTTGAGAGGCGGCGGCCCAAACGCAGCGTGCAACATCAACTACGCGCGGGAAGATGCGCTGTTGGCGAGAGGAGAAGAGTTTGAGCATACGTAATTTCATCTCTGCTTGGTCGGTCGTGCGCCAGCTTGCGGGCAAGGACAAGTTGGGGCTGGGCAAGGCGGCACAGTCGTCACAACAGGCGAACCTTATGCCGCGTACAGCTGAGGCCGACAAGGTGGCGAAGTCGATCTGCCCGTACTGTGGGGTCGGCTGTGGACAGCGTGTCTTTGTGAAGGATGGCGAGATTACCCAGATCGAGGGCGACCCGGATAGCCCAATCTCGCGTGGCAGACTCTGCCCGAAGGGCGCGGCCTCCAGGCAACTCGTCCAAAGTCCCACGCGCCAGTACAAGGTCAAGTACCGTCGCCCGCACGGGACGGAGTGGGAGGAGCTCGACCTCGATGCGGCGATTGATATGATCGCCGAGCGGTTTATAAAGACCCGCGAGGAGACCTGGGAAGACAAGATAGAGACGGAGGAGGGCGAGGCCAAACTTCACCGCACGCTCGGCGTTGCGCACTTGGGCGGCGCTACGCTAGACAACGAAGAGAACTACCTGATGAAGAAGTTCTACACGGCGATGGGGGTTGTGCAGGTCGAGAACCAGGCGCGAATATGACACTCCTCCACGGTCCCCGGTCTGGGGACCTCGTTCGGTAGGGGAGGGGCCACCACCTTTCAGCAGGACCTGGCCAACGCCGATTGTATTCTCATCATGGGTTCGAACATGGCCGAGAACCACCCGGTGGGTTTCCAGTATGTGGTCGAGGCCCGCCTGAGGGGCGCAAAGATAATCCACGTCGATCCCCGCTTCACCCGCACGAGTGCGATGTCGAACCTGCACGTGCCCCTGAGGGCCGGCACCGACATCGCCTTTTTGGGCGGGGTAATCAACTACATCCTGGAGAACAAGCGGTATTTCAAGGAGTATGTCCAGAACTACACCAACGCCCCCACGATCATCAACGAGGACTTCGCCGACACCGAGGACCTCGACGGGTTATTCAGCGGGTGGGATCCCGACAGCGGGTACGATGTCAGCACCTGGCAGTATGCGGGCGTAAGCGTCAGTAGTGCCGCCGGCAAGCGCGAGCAGGGGGGTGCGACTGGGGAGCAGGCGCACTACGCGCAGGGCGGTAACCTCGAGCACGGGCAACCCCCCGAGCAGGATCATACGCTCGAGGATCCTCGTTGCGTATTCCAGCTCCTCAAGAAGCACTATCGTCGCTATACCCCCGAGATGGTCGAGAAGATCTGCGGCGTTCCTAGGGAACGATTCCTGAAGGTCGCCGAAGCTCTGTGTGAAAACTCCGGTCGCGAGCGCACCACGGCGTTCGCATACGCGGTGGGTTGGACCCAGCACACTCACGGTGTCCAGAACATCCGCGCGGCGTCTATAATCCAGCTCTTGCTCGGCAACATCGGGCGCCCCGGCGGCGGAATCATGGCGCTACGCGGACACGCCTCAATCCAAGGCTCGACAGACATCCCGACACTCTACAATATCCTCCCCGGCTATATCCCGATGCCCCACGCGCACGCGCGACAGAACCTAGACACGTTCGTCGAGCGTAACTCGGCACCGTCGGGCTACTGGGGCAACATGGAGGCCTACGCTGTAAGCCTCCTCAAAGCGTACTGGGGCGACGCGGCGACGCAGGAGAACGGCTACTGCTTCGACTACCTGCCGCGCCTCACGGGTGATCACTCGATCTACCCTGCGGTCACGGGTATGATCGACGGCTGGTGTAAGGGTTTCTTCGTGATGGGCGAGAACCCCGCGGTGGGTAACGCCAACGGCAAGTTGCATCGGTTCGCCCTGGCGAGCCTCGACTGGCTCGTCGTACGCGACCTCACAGAGATCGAGACCGCCTCGTTCTGGTATGACTCGCCAGAGATCGAGACCGGAGAGCTAAAGACCGAAGAGATCGGTACCGAGGTCTTCTTCCTGCCAGGCGCAACTCACACAGAGAAGAAGGGCTCCTTCACCAACACCCAACGCCTCCTCCAGTGGCGTGAGAAGGCGGTCGAGCCGCAGGGCGACTGCCGCTCGGAGTTGTGGTTCATGTACCATCTTGGACTCAAGGTCCAGGAGAAGCTCGCGAACTCGAACGACCCGAAGGACCGTGCTGTACTCGACCTGTCCTGGGACTACCCTACCGAGGGCCCGCACGACGAGCCCGACGCCGAGGCTGTGCTGCGCGAGATCAACGGCTGGGACGAGAACAATGATGCCAT
>CADCVD010000122.1 GCA_902806055.1 uncultured Rubrobacteraceae bacterium | reverse complement strand
CTTGAAGCCCGACGTCCAGCCGTCCACGCTACGGCCCACGAGTTGCTCGGTGGCGCTCGTGATCTTCTCGGGGCTCATTCCGGCCTCAGCGAGTACGTCGGAGAGCAATACGCCGGTCCAGCGACCGTTCGAGACGAGGCCGCCGCCGACCTCGTTCGAGATGCACGAGAGGGTGACGTCCGACTCGCGGGTGGGCAGAGAGGTCAAGTCGTTGTAGGAGAGCTCTATTGGGTTGTCCGTACCCTTCACGCTCAACGCCCAATTGTTGACGTCGATCCGGGGTGCGGTAAGGGCGGTGTCGATGAGGTAGAAATCCTCGGCCGGAGTGATCAGGGGCGGCATCCCCGCGACGTCTATGGAAGCCACCGCCGCCGGCGGCGGCAGAGTCTGGGACCCTGCGGACGCGGACAGGTCAGGGAGCGCGGACGGGGCGGTCGAGACGGTCTCCCGCAGTCCCTCCCCCGAGATCAGGCGTCCCGCTCCCGCAGCCGCAAGGCCGGCCACCGCCGCACCCCCGCTCAAGAGGAGAAAGCCCCGGCGGCCTACCGAGATCCCGCGTTTCGAATGCGCCTCCTTTGACCTGACGCCCTCCATGACCGTCTCACCCTCTGGTGCTGGGGGACCAGCCGGCTGCGTTGCTCCCGGGGTACGAAGCCCGGAGGCGCCCATCAGGAGCCCGGCGACGGCGCAGCCTATACCCAGGGCGCCAATGACGGTTAGCACTGTAGGCACTAGGGCGGCGGAAGGTTCGGCGAACGCGGCGGCCAGCGCTACAGCCGCCAGGATGCCCACGCCGACTAGAGCGAGGAGAGGAGACCTGCGGCTGAAGTCAGCCAGGTAACCAGCGATAGCAAGCGAGCCGAGCGTAACCACGGCGAGCAAGATCGGGATATCCGCCATGCCCAGGGTCTCGATGGCCCTTGTTGCGAACTCCCCCGGCGTGAACTCTATGACCCGCTGGGCGATCGCCATCAGCACCGACGGGACGGGCGCATAGAGGCCGTGGATAAGCTCCGCGAGACCGAACGCCGCCAACATCCCCACCGCGCCCGCGATAAAAGTTCTAAACCTGGTTTTCATACTACCGCTCTCCGATTTCTGTAGCCGAGGATCGGCTTGTGCGTAGCTAATTGTACTACGGGTTATTAACCGCTCCTTACGCTACTGTTAGATCGTTACGCAAGGTTTACGGTCCCGGAGACGCGCCCGGATCACACCGCGCTACGGCTCACAGCGTAAAGGCGCCCGATTCGTCTTGACACCCGCGCTTTTTGAAGCTACAAAGCTTCTATAGGCTGCGACGGGAACGAGTAAGGCTGCGAACTCATCCGCAAGAGCGAGCCGGGGACGGTGTAGAGCCCGGCGCGGAGAACGGCCCGAAGATCCTCCCCGAGCCGCCGGCCGAAAGCGAAGGGTTTGTATACCCAGGCGTTAGTAGGACCGGCCGGGTCCGCCCGTTATAGCGCGAGAGTGGTCCGGAACATGGAACTTCCGGGCAAGTGGGGTGGTACCGCGAGGACCTCGTAAGCGAAGTCCCCGTCCCTACGATGGAGCGGTTGGCTCCGTCCGTTTGGGGCGGGGGTTTTTGCGTCAGGAGGCTTTGTATATGGCGTTCGAGCAGGTGAGATCCCAGGTCGACTTCCCCAAGGTAGAGGGGGAGGTGCTGGAGTTGTGGCAGAAGATCGGGGCGTTCGAGAAGTCCGTCGAGCGCCGCCCGAAAGACAACCCGTTCGTCTTCTATGAAGGGCCGCCGACAGCGAACGGCCGCCCGGGCTTTCACCACGCGCTCGCGAGGGCGTTCAAGGATCTCATCCCTCGCTACAAGACCATGCGCGGGTACCGCGTCGAGCGTAAGGGCGGCTGGGACTGCCACGGCCTCCCCGTCGAGCTACAGGTCGAGAAAGAGCTAGGACTCTCCGGCAAGAACGATGTCGAGCGCTACGGGATCGAGGAGTTCAACCGCCTCTGCCGCGAGTCCGTTTTCCGCTACGTCGAGGAGTGGCGCGAGATGAGCGCTCGTCTCGGCTTCTGGGTGGATATGGACGACCCTTACTGGACGCTGAACAATACCTATATAGAGAGCGTCTGGTGGGCGCTCAAGAACCTCTTTGAGAGAGACCTCCTCTACGAGGGCTACAAGGTCACCGCCCACTGCCCCCGGGACCAGACCTCGCTCTCCTCCGCCGAGGTCGCCATGGGCTATGAGACCGTCACCGACCCGAGTGTCTACGTAAAGCTGCCGCTCGTGAACGACCCCGGCACCAGCCTCCTGATCTGGACGACGACCCCCTGGACCCTCGTCTCGAACACCGCCGTCACCGCCAACCCGGAGGTCGAGTACGCAACCGTGGAGGTGGACGGGGAGCGCCTGATACTGGCTCGCGACCTACTCCCCCAAGCCCTCGGCGAGGGCGACCATAAAATATTGGAGACGCGCAAGGGCTCCGAGCTCGAAGGGCTCGAGTACCGCCGCCCCTTCGACTACGTACCCGTCGAGGAGACGCCCAACCTCTTTAGCGTCGTGCTCGGCGACTACGTGACGACGACCGAGGGTACCGGTCTCGTCCACACAGCCCCGGCCTACGGCGAGGACGACGCGCGAACGGGCCGACGCTACGGTCTCCCAACCATCCACCCCGTAAGGCCCGACGGAACCTTCGACGAGCGCGTGGAGCCCTTTACGGGCGTATTCGTTAAAGAAGCAGACCAGGGCCTCGTCGACGAGCTGCGCGCGGACAGCCTCCTGTTCCGGGCCGAGGAGTACGAGCACGCATACCCCCACTGCTGGCGGTGCGGCACGCCCCTGCTCTACTACGCCAAGAAGGCCTGGTACGCGCGGACGACCGCCGTGCTCGACGACCTCCTGCGCGAGAACGAGAACATCAACTGGGTCCCCGAGCACATAAAGTGGGGCCGCTTCGGCGACTGGCTCCGCAACAACGTCGACTGGGCCCTCTCGCGCGAACGCTACTGGGGCACCCCACTCCCCATCTGGCGCTGCGCGGAGGGACATGTCACTGTCGTCGGTAGCGTCAAGGAGCTAGAGAAGCTCTCCGTAAGCGACCTTCCCGACGACCTCCACCGGCCCTACGTAGACGAGGTAAAGGTCCGCTGCGGGGAGTGTGAACGTGAGGCCGCCCGGGTGCCGGAGGTACTCGACGCCTGGTTCGACTCGGGGAGCATGCCTTTCGCCCAGCGACACTACCCCTTCGACGAGACGCAAGAAGATTTCGGGCGCCACTTCCCGGCGGATTTCATCTCCGAGGGGGTGGACCAGACGCGGGGGTGGTTCTACTCGCTGCTCGCCGCCTCGACGATGCTCTTCGGGAGGAGCCCTTACAAAACATGTATGGTGCTCGGTCACGTCCTCGACCCGGAGGGCAAGAAGATGAGCAAGAGCCGCGGGAACGTCATAGACCCGTGGAAGATCTTCGAGAAGCAGGGCGCCGACGCTCTGCGCTGGGCTCTCTACACCGCCACCAGCCCCGGCAACCCCCGCCGTTTCAGCGAAGAGCAGGTAGACGAGGCTATCCGCAAGCACCTCCTGACCCTCTGGAACACCTACTCCTTCTTCGTAACCTACGCCAGAATAGACGGCTTTGACCCGAAATCGGGTTACGTAGAGCCGACCCAGCGGAGCCTCATGGATCGCTGGGCCCTCTCAGAGCTGCAGCTGACCACCAAGACCATTACGGAGCGACTCGACGCCTATGACGTGACGGCGGCAGGACGGGCCCTGGGCGAATTCGTGGACGAGCTCTCCAACTGGTACGTCCGGCGCAGCCGCAGGCGTTTCTGGAAGGGCGAGGATGACCTGGACAAGAAGGCCGCCCACTCCACCTTGTACGAATGCCTCGTGGCGATCGCGAAGCTCTCCGCACCCTTCACCCCCTTCATGGCTGAGGCTCTCTACCAGAACCTCGTCGTCAACAACAATCAAGAGGCGCCGGAGAGCGTGCACCTTACGGACTGGCCGGGGGTGGAAGAATCTCTCGTAAACAGGGAACTCTCGGAGCACATGGCTGCGGCGCGACGGGTAGTAAACCTGGGACGAGCGGCGCGCAACGCGGCGGCCATAAAGACCCGGCAGCCTCTGCGCGAGGTTGTGGTTGTACCGGAGGCTGCGGAGGGCTCTCCAGAGTTCCGGGAGGGGGTTGAGAGCCTCGGGGAGATCGTGCTGGACGAGCTGAACGTCAAGGAGCTGCGTTTCGGAGAGGCTGAGAGCATATTAGCGTACGATCTCAAGCCGAACCTCTCGGTCGTAGGTCCGAAGTACGGGAGGCTGGTGCCGCAGCTCAGAAAGGTGCTCGCCGATGCGCCGCCCGAGGTCGGGGAGCAAGCCGCCAGGGGTGAGGAGATACCCGTAAGCGTGGACGGCCAGGAGGTTTTGCTCGGGCCGGAGGAGTTGCTCGTCGAACCTAAAGAGAGGCCGGGGTATGCGCTCGTGCGCGAAGGAGACCTAGCGGTCGCTCTCAAGACGGAGCTGGATCAGGAGTTGCTGGACGAGGGTCTCGTGCGGGAGCTCGTTCACAAGGTGCAGAACCTCCGGCGCGCGAGAGGCTTCGAGATCGAGGAGACCATCCTGGTAGCGCTCGACGGTAGTGCACGCGTCGTAGAGCTGCTCGAAGGCCCGTGGGGCGACTACTTCAAGTCCGAGGTCCTCGCCCGTGAACTCGAGTTTGGAGCTGAGACGGGAGCCGGGGAGTTCGAGAGCGCCCGGGTAGACGGGGAGGAGCTATTCGTGAGGGTAGAGAGGCTAGGTGAGTCCGGCCTCGGGTAGAGGAGTAGCGAAAACGGGTATAGTGTACGAGTTAGAGTAGGTTGTCGGGAAGAGGGAGGTTCAGTTGTTCGGAAGAAGATCACGAGCGGAGAAGCTGAAGAAGGAAGCCCGGAACAAGTCTCTAGGGTCCGGCCTCGCGCTGGCGGGCGCTTTCAGCGGCGCCAGGCCCATCGCCGAGAGGCTGCTCTACGACGACGACCTGCGGGACAACATCCGCACCCTGCTCGAATCCGGTCGCAAGATAGTCGATGAGGTCTCCGACGAGGACCCGACCGATATCGTCGCGAGGCTCTGGGACGACCCGAAGCTGCGCCGGGAGGTAGAAGCGGCGGCCGAGGCTGCCCAGGAGGGCTTCAAACGGGTGCGCGGACAAAAGGTCAGGAGTGGCGGCGGCTCCAGAAGGCTATTGCTAATCCTGGTGCTAGCCGGTGGTTTCCTCTTCCTCAACCCCAGAACCGGACCCGAGGCGCGCAGGATCGCAGGCGACCTCATCTCATCCCTCCGCTCTGGAAGCTAACCTCCGGACTTTGCTAGTCGAGGTCGCCAGAAGGTCGGTACGGCGCGAACGCCGGACACAGAAGCTCAACCACACGGTCGAAGATGGCGGTCGCATCCTTCCCCCCATCGGCGGCCTCGACGAAGGAAGCACGCAGAGCGGCGAGACCCGCGACAACGTCTCCACGCGCCCGTTCTGCTCTATTGCGGGCGCTCTCGCTGGGGATGCCGTCCCTCTCAAGCCGTTCAGCCTTCTTCCCGAGCCGGGCGGACCGCTCGACCATCCCGGCGTGGGAGGCGAGGTACTCGCGCACCGCGAGCTCCGCTCGGGGATCTACGTCCTGAGCCCCAGCGGGCTTGGGCACACTGTTAGATCCCCTCATGCGCGCGTAGAAGTTGGTCAAGATTTCTTTCAGGCGTGCCGGTCGTAAGGGTCTCGAAAGGAGACGAAGCCCTGTTTTGTGAAAATTCGGTAAACTGCTCTCACTCATGCTGCGTATTCTAATCCGCCCGGCAAACCTCGTTGTAATAACGCTCGCACTGTTCCTGGCGGTCGGGTGTTCGGGTTCGCGCGAACAGGCAGACAGCTCCATCGCCGAGGCCAACGCGGCTATCGCCGAGCACAATCAGCTCTTCGAGGAGGCTAGAAGCGCCTACGATGAGGCCAAAGAGACCATCGAGTCCGGCGGAGAATCCACCGGCGAAAACACTTCTTCAGGGGACACTACCTCCGGGGCAGACAATGCTCAGGAGGTCGAGCAGGTAGTCCAGGCGCGTGAGACCATGCAAGACGCAAGAGAGAGGCTACAGGACGCTCGAGATCCGCTCGCCGAGGTACAAAACCTGGACGTCGAGCAGGAGATCATAGATTATACGGCGCTACTCTCAGAGGCCGTAGAAGCCCAAATTCTCGCCGAGGAGCGGGAGATAGCATACTATGAGATTCTGGAGCGGGATCCGACGCTGAGCGAGAACCGCCAAGAAGCCCTCAGTCTACTCAGCGAAGCTGGCGGCGGTTATACGGAGGCCAGGGACGCCTACGACCGTGCGCAGGAGGTCGCCGACGCCAACCCGGAGCTTCTTCCGGAGCGTTAGCTCCCGGCCTGCCGGAATTTCCCTGGGCAGGCTCCCTCCACGCGAGCTAGACCGGCTGGCATGTCAAACATGCGTGAGTGCCGCGTCCGGCGACGCGGGACTTCTGTATCCGCGTACCGCACACCGGGCAGGGCTCCCCGGCGCGCGTGAAGACCTTGAGCCGATGCTGATACTTGCCCGTTTCTCCAAAAGCGTCGTGGTAAGAGTCGAAGGTCGTGCCGCGCAGCTCGATGGCCTCATGCAAGATATCTTGGGTAGCCGAGTAGATTCTTTCTATCTCAGCGGAGTCCAGAGAGTTGGCCTTGCGCATAGGATGCACTCCGGCGGCGAAGAGCACCTCGTCTACGTAGATGTTACCCAGGCCCGCTACGACCGACTGGTCGAGGAGCAAACCCTTGATGTTCGCCTTACGTTTAAAGGCGTCCATCAAGTACTCGACCGTGAAATCCTCCGAGAAGGGGTCGGGGCCGAGGCGTGAGATCAGGGGATGCTCCCCTACGCGATCTGGCTCGTACAGGTCGAAGTAACCGAGCCACAGTTTCGTGAAGGCGAGGATGGGCCCGCCGTCGAACTCGACGTTAGCG
>CADCVD010000121.1 GCA_902806055.1 uncultured Rubrobacteraceae bacterium | reverse complement strand
CTCGACGGTCCCTACCTGCTCTCGCGCCGGGCCGCCACCAGCCGCAGCACCAGAAGGGCGACGCCGAAGACGACCATCAGCGCAGTGCCGCGAGTGACGAACGAGAACCCACCCGTATTGGGGAGATCCTTGGTGGTGATCTCGTTCAACACGTTACTCGGCTTCTCTGCGGGAGTTAGATTGTCCGGGTCCTCATTGCCGCCGGTGCCGCCGCTACCGTTGTTATTGTCGTTGTCGTTATTGTCGTTGTCGTCGGCGACGATGATTGCGTCCCTGCCGGCGTTCTGCTGGATGCACTGTTGCACGATCACAGGGGAGATGTTCAGCTCCTGAGCGACCTCCACCACCTGCTCGTTGCTGACCTCCACTACCTGCTCGTTGCTGGCGTCGGCCGAAACGCCGCCAGAAACGTCACCCGAAACCGCCTGCTCGTTGCTGACGTCGCCCGAAACGGGGCCTGAAACTGCCTGATCGTTGTCGACGTCCACGTCGGGGTTCTGGACGTCCTCGAGGATGATGTTGACCACGTTATTGCACACGTTGGTCTGGTCCCGGTCGTCGATGTCGATCGTGTCCCCGTTGTTGTCGTCGGGGCACTCTTCGACGACGAAGGTGTCCTCGAACTCCTCGATAACAAGATCCTCTTCCATAAATTCGGCACCATCGATCGCTTGATCGATCGCCGCAGCCAGAGCAGCCTCGTTGACGACCTCGGCAGTAAATTCGTACTGTCCCGGCTCCAGGCAAACGGCTTCATCGGCTCCGAGCGTCTCATCCGGGCCTGGGACCTGGACCGTCACCTCGACCTCGGCCTGGTTCTCCAAGATTTCATTGATCTCGGCTATCTCATTATCATCTAGGTCGTCTCGCGAGGCGTCCCGATCGACGCTAAACTCAGGCTCAAAGGTGACCGGCCTGGCTCCATCGGGGCATTCCCCTGCCCCACACTCGCCCTGCACCACATTGACAGAGAAATCGACGACTATGTCACCTGGCTCCGGGACTTGCGCCCGAGTCGGAGGCGCGAGCAACACCAGATAAACCGAGATAACTGCCCCGGATATTAGAAGACCTATGCTAAGCTCTCTCCTGCCCAAGATCATCGCTCTCCCCCCTTGAAAACCACGCTGCCCTCTCTTACGTGCCTCATAGTTGCTATCCCTGCCTATAGACTGGGACGACCTTTGCTCTATCCAACCGCCACCCGAAGGGGCTCATCGTCGCTCCCCTGCTCCGAGCGAGGCCAGCCAGCGCACGGAGGGGCACAGAGGGCATCATACATGTACCGTAACTGGCCGTACATACTTGGCGATTAGCTTTTTGTAGATTTGTTCGTGTTTTGAGAAAATTAGTGGTTTTATGTAAACGATAGGCCGGAAGCATGGAAATGCACCGTCCGTACCGGTTGTCATCCTACTTTGGGCTGCGGGGTACCGGGAGATCTCGTTTACCGGCTACGCATCTCACGTGGTTCGAGGGTTTCGTCTCGCTATAACCCGGACCATTCTCAAGATTTATACGACGTCTTGGGCTACGACTCTATAACAAAAGGCAGATGGTCTCGCGACTAACCGCGACCGTTTCATCCTACACAGAACGCCTCATGCCACGAAGTACCAGTTCACGAAAAGGGCGGTGAACGCCAGGGAGAGGATGACGCTCGCTACCAACCACCCGGCTATGAGGCGACGATCCTTCAGCGCTATCCCGAGCGCAATGAATATCGGGAACGCCACCAGCACGAAGCGAGGCATGCTGAGGAGGGGGTCCGCCGTCGCCCCAAAGAAGACGGGCACCAGCACGAGGGCGAAACCGTAGAGCGCGAGGTCCACTGACAGCCACCTTACTCCGACCGAGAGCATCACATAGGCGAGCAGCAAGAAAAGCAGGTTCCAGAAATAATAGAGGCCGCCGAGAGCCTGGAATAAAGCGCCCGACTCGAAGACTGAGATAAGGCTCGATGCCGCCAACCCGAAGGCGTCGCGGAGGGCGTCGAAGGGGCCGGAGAGGCCCCTTCCCCACTCGGCCTGTTTCTCGAGGAACAGCAAGGGGGCTCCGAAGCGCCACCACAGGTAGCCCGCGTATGCCAGGAGCCCCGAGGGCGCGAGCGCGAGGTACACCGCCTTCCAGCCGTATTCGTGGCGGTTTCGCCACCACTCGTAGATCAGGGGGATCGTCAGGAGGACGCCGACGTTGCGGGTAGCCGCGGCCAGGCCCGCCAAGAGGCAGGCGAGAAGGAGATCCTTTCGGACCCTGACGGCCCACACGCTGCCCGTCGAGAGCGCCAGAAAGAGACTCTCCGTGTAGACGGAATTGAGGAAGAAGGTAGTCGGGAAGAAGGCCAGGATCAAAACCGTGCCTCTGGCCGCCTGTTCTCCCCATCCTTGCTCGGTTATACGGTATAGGAACCACAGGGCGAAAGGCAAGGCCGTCAGGGAGACCAGCACGCCCCACACGGACACGGCCCCCGGAGAGAGCGGCCCGCCGAAAAGCTCCGCCACGGAGCGTACGATCAAGGGGTAGAGGGGAAAGAAGGCCGGGGAAGCTTCACCTGACGACTCGTCGTAGCCGTATAGGGCGATGCTAACGTACCGCTCCCCGTCATAGTGCGCCCACATGCTCAGGGCTCCAAATGGGACGTCTAAGGTTTGACGCTGAAACGAACTTACAGGCAAGGCGCCGACGAACAGCACACCGGCGAGCAGATAGAAGAGCCGGCTGGCCGCGAAAACCTTTAAGATGAAGCTCCAGGTTGAGGCAGTCGATTTCGCGGAATGTTCTTCCGATACCGGGTCGTGTCCTGCCTGCTCCCGTGCCACAACAGAACATGCTACCTTACCGGAGATGCTGATGCGGGAGGGGACGCCGCCATGTCCCTTACTTATTCTTGGGCCTTTCCAAAGTGGCCTCGCCAGAGCCTATGACCCTATCCACTCACCCATTACGCGCGGTTTGGTCTAGCGTGAATCCGAATCTGACGCTAGGCTGGCAGCAATGGGAGACTCTCTACACTGGCGAAATACGCTCTTACCCCTGGTCGTAGCGGTGTTGGTGCTTTCGTTAGGCGTGTGGATGCGCTGGCCGCTCCTCGGGTATGACGGCCCGCTCACCCAAGATGCCTTCAACCGCTACGTCTTTGATCGCCTCGGGTCGTACTCGGACATAGCCTCGCTCTACTACCGCGACGGCCTGGCGGAACACCCACGTCCATACTTCGACTACCCCTTCGAGTACCCTATCGGTACAGGACTTTTCGTCTACCTGGCGAGTTTGACGGCTATCGGCCTGGCGGACTACTTCTTCTTGAGCTCCTCGCTCCTTGTTTTATGCGGAGTGTTCGTGGCGCGTCTCATCCCCGAGTTCCCGCGCGGCAATGCATGGCTGTGGGCTCTCTCGCCCGCGCTGGCGTTCTACGTCAACCTGAACTGGGACATGCTGGGCGTGGTCTTCATGGCGGCGGCGCTGCTCCTCTTCGTTCGCCGAAGAGACGATTTCGGGGCGGTTGCACTCGCCGCGGCCGCGTGGATCAAGTTCTTCCCCCTCCTGTTCTTGCCGCTCGTGCTCGCCGACAGGGCCAAGCGACAAGGGTGGTGGGCTGCATCCCGTTTAGCGGGAGTCTTTGCTCTCACCTCGGTAGCAATCAACGCCCCTCTTCTCTTACTGGCTCCCGAAGCCTGGTCTCACTTCTTCTCCTTCAACGCCGCGCGCGAGGGGGACCTGAACGCTTTCACGCTCTTCTTCGGCCTCGAGCCCTCCAGCATAGAAACGATGAACCGCCTGAGCTTCTTGGCCGTGTCGGTAGGTCTCGCGGCGCTCCTCGCCGTGCAATGGCGCTCCGAACGAACGGATGCCTTGCTTTTGGCCTGCCCGGCACTACTGGCCTGGTTCTTTCTCTGGGGCAAGGTGTACAGCCCGCAGTACGCCTTGTGGATCGTGGCGCTTCTCGCCGTCGTGGGGGCCTCGACCGCGTTGGCTGTAGCCTGGTCGGCAACGGATGTGCTCTACTTCGCCGCCAGCTTCGCCACGCTAGGATTGGAGCGGTTTGGGGAGGCGCAGGGTTGGTTCGTAAACCACGCCCTCGTGCCGTCTGCCTTTTTGCGCGAAGGCATGCTTCTGGTCGTGGTCCTGTGGTGTGCTGGGGAGATATGGCGGAAGCGAGGAACGGATACCTACAGCGTTGAGCGAAACAACTGAGCTACCATCGCTCTGGCGATGTTAACGAACGATTTGTGGACGCTCTTTTGCTATGAGCGAGGGAGTCCGCCCGACGTTGGGGCAATAGCTCAGTCGAACTGCATAACGCTGTAGCCTCGCTGATCCCGTTAGACACGGTCGGCTCATACTATCAGGCATCAGGCGCCTTCCGAAGCCGGGGGAAATATATGTCTGGTACGTTAGCATGTCCCGGCTGCGTACCTGTCGGCAGGTAACGTTCGAGAAGCTATCTCATAAACACTTTCTGAGCAGAATCACGATGCACCCGAGTTGCGCCATACCCAGGAAGTTCTCGTCCTTGTATTCGTAGCGGACCACCAGCCTCCTGAAGTTTTGGAGCCAGGCGAAGAGCCTTTCTATCTTCCACCGCCTCTTATAACGACGAAGCTTGCGCCCGTCCTGCGTCTTTCTCTTCTTCCTGTTCTTGCGATGAGGCGCGATCATCTCGATGCCCTGCCCGAGCAGGGTCTCGTCGAGCGGGTCGGAGTCGTAGGCCTTGTCTCCGATCAGGCGCCGCGGTTTCCCTTTCAGGAAGCCGCTCGCCAGAGTTTGCTCGACAAGGGTGCCTTCGTGCGGTGAAGCACTCTGCGTGTGGAGGGCGAGAGGAACAGAAGAGCCGTCTGAAAACGCCATGATCTTCGTACCTTTGCCCCGCTTGGTCTTTCCGACGTGCGACCCCCTTGTATGTTGCGCGTGGCCGTAGAATCGGCCCGGACGGGCACGACAGACCGACGCCCCCAAGGTCCTCCAAAAGACCGTAAAAAAGCGCGGGTCGTCGTGCCCCTTCCGCACCATGAGCCCGAACGGCTGCCGGGGCCGCTGGAGCCCGCATCGGCAAGGCTGGGCCACGAGGAGGGAAAGGGGCAGAAACCCTATGAATACGAAGCAGACCTACTACGCGGGCATCGACGTCTCCAAGGAGCACCTGGACGTCGTGCTGCGGCCGACCGGTGAGTACCTGAGGGAAAACAACGACGAGCGAGGCATCGAGTCACTTGCCGCTCGCCTGAAGGAGGCGAGTCCCGCGCTCGTGGTCGTCGAGGCGACCGGGGGCATGGAGCAGCCGGTCGCGGCCGCGCTGGCGGTGGGCGGCTTGCCGGTAGCTATCGTCAATCCCAGGCAGGTGCGGGACTTCGCCAAGGCGGTGGGACGACTCGCCAAGACCGACCGCATCGACGCGGCGGTGCTGGCGCACTTCGCGGAGGCCGTGAGGCCTGAGCCCCGCCCTCTGGCAGACGAGCACGCGCGGGAGCTTTCGGCCCTGGTGCTCAGGAGGAGGCAGATCCTCGACATGATCACCGCCGAGGGAAACAGGGCGCGCACCGCCCCGAAGCCGGTGCGAAGGAGGATCGAGGCGCACCTACGCTGGCTGAGGAAGGAGCTGGAGCGGGCGAACGAGGATCTCGAAGGAGCGGTGCGCGAGAGCCCCGTCTGGCGGGAGAAGGACGACTTGCTGAGGAGCGTCCCGGGCGTGGGGCCGACCCTTTCCGCCACCCTGCTCGCGGAGCTGCCCGAGCTCGAGTACCTCGACCGAAGGAAGCTCGCGGCCTTGGTCGGGGTGGCGCCTCTTAACCGCGACTCCGGCACCCTGCGCGGCATACGCACCGTGGGGGGAGGACGCTCGGCGATCAGGAAGACCCTCTACATGGCGACGCTGTCGGCCACGCGACACAACCCGGCCATCAGGAGCTTTTACGGACGCCTCGTGGCGGCCGGCAAGCCGAAGAAGGTGGCGCTCACGGCCTGCATGAGGAAGCTGCTCGCCATCGTGGGCGCGGTGCTGAGGAACCGGGCTCCTTGGGATGCGAGCCGCCTCGCTGCGGGGGCGACGTAGAGAGCTCGACCGCCGGCGCGAGGCCTCGCGAGGCTTGACTTCTAACACGGCTGCTTTTTTGGCGGCTACAAACGTCCCGTCTATGTAGCACTCCGAAAGGTCTATCTCCCCGCGCTCTTGGAGGTCTTCGGCCAGCGTTTCAAGCACGGCGCCCAGGACCCCTTCCTCGATCCACTTCTGGAAGCGACGGTGGCAGGTCTGGTAGGGCGGGTAGCGTTGTGGGAGGTCCTGCCAGGGCGCTCCGGTGCGCAGTATCCAGAGGATACCGTTGAGGACATCGCGTGCGTCTCTCCACGGCCGTCCCCGGCCGTCCTCTCCGCGAGGCGGCTTCGGGATAAGCGGCTCCAGTACCGCCCACTGCTCGTCAGTGAGGTCCATGATCTTCCACTCCCGCTCAAAGAGTTTGCGATTGAGCCACTATATCCTAGCCTTCCTCATTTATGAGATAGCTTCGAGCCGTTTGGCGGGCGTAGACGGGGGGAACATAGGGGGTTTACGGGTGGATCGCTCGCTACAGTGATAGGGGATAGAGAGGAGCCGCGATGGGAGCATCGAACAAAGCAAAGATCGTCCACAACCTCGGCCTCGCCACGTGGTTCGGTGGGGCGCTCTTCGGGCACATCGCGCTGAACCCGACCGTGAGCCGCATCAGCGACAAGAGGGAGCGCGGGCGGGTCCTGAACGAGGCCTGGGGCCGCTTCAACGCGGTCAACTTCGCGGCCATCGCCGCGGTGCTCCTTACCTGGAGGCTCGGGGAGCTGAAGGATGACGCGGAGCTACGAGCACCCGCCCTGGAACGGGTGAAGGACTTGCTGCTCGGCGGGGCGGCGGTCAATGGGATCGCCTCCGGCATACTTGGAGCAAGGATCGCGAGCCAGTCCTACCGGGGCGAGACGCCGATAGAGTCGGGGACCCGGCCCGCTCCGGAGACACCGGACGAGGCGGCGAGTTCGCAACCCCTGATCTCCCTGACCGGCACCTCCGCCCTGGCTCTCCTCGCGGGCGCCATCGAGG
>CADCVD010000120.1 GCA_902806055.1 uncultured Rubrobacteraceae bacterium | reverse complement strand
ATAGCTACCCCTGAGATCGAGCCCAACACAAACAACGATGTTGCCAGCGTCCACTGCCCGGCGAGGGCGAAGATGAGCGCCATCCCGTAAGAGCCGAAAAGCGCGATGAATAAGAACAAGCTTCGCGTAGCGGGGTGAGATAACAAGTCTCTCAACTCCGCCCGTCTCCTTCTCGACCGTCGTTCCTTTCTTGTCTTCCGGCTCCCCATACTCATGCTGTCTGACTTCCTTCTACCTGTCCCTTCTCAATCGCAAAGCAGAGTCGAGCTGGCATTTTAGGAGAGGCGCGCTGCTTGCCAGCCCAGTCTTATGAAAGAGTAAAACACTCTACTGGAATTACCTCGGTCTCGTGGACGGGTAGCATCTACGCCACAGCCACTCCTTCCATTGTAGCCTCTTCGTAGCTCATAGGACTCCGGTAGCTCAACGCCGAATGCAGCCTACGTCGGTTGTAGAACCCTTCCAGGTACTCGAAGATGGCACTCCTCGCTACCTCTCGATCGGGGAAACGCCGTCGATGCACTAGCTCGGTCTTCAAGGTGGCGATGAAGCTCTCCGCCATCGCGTTGTCCAGGGCGGTTCCGGTCCTTCCCATCGAAGGAACGATGCCGACTTCTTCAAGGCGCTTGCCGAAGGAGATCGCCGTGTACTGGACGCCGCGGTCGGAATGATGGACGAGGAGTCCCGCGGATGGCTTACGCCTCCATACCGCCATCTCGAGGGCACCGACCACGAGCTCCGTCCCCATGTGGGAGTCCATCGACCACCCGACGATCCTACGCGAATGTACATCCAGGATGAAGGCCAGGTAGAGGAAGCCTCCCCGCGTCGGTACGTACGTGATGTCCGCTAGCCAGACCCTGTTGGGCTGAGCGGCCACGAAGTCTCCGCGAAGCAGATCCGGGGCGGGAGCAGCCCGCGGATCGCGGCGGGTGGTTCTACGCTTCTTGCCCCTCACACAACCCCAGAGTCCCTCGGCTCTCGTCAGTCGAGCTACCCTCCTGCGTTCGCATCTCACTCCGAGCGAACGCAACTCGGCATGCACCCGTGGGTAGCCGTAGGTCTCGCGGCTCCTGCTATGGATCTGGCGGATCTTTTCGATGAGAAGCGCGTCCCGTCGTCTCCTCTCCGAAGGCGGCCTGCTGCGCCAGGCATAGTAGCCGCTCTTGGACACCCCGAGCATCCTGCATAGTGCCGTCACCGGGTAGCTGGCCTTCTCCGCGTCGATGAACCTGAAAATGCTCACCGACCCCCGATCTCTTCCCTGGCAAAGAAGGCCGCTGCTTTTCGGAGGATCTCTTTCTCTTGCCGGAGGGTCTTCACCTCACGCCTGAGTTTGCGCAATTCCTCCTTCTCCTCCGTGGTGATCCCTTCTCGCTTGCCGGAGTCGATCTCGTCCTGGTTTACCCAGTTCCGAAGGGTGCCATCGGAGACACCGAGCTCCCGGGCGATCCCGGGGATTGGATGCTCTTCGCCGGAGGCTCTAACCAGCCGGACAGCTTCTCGACGAAACTCTGGCGGGTAGGCCGGGTTTGTTCGTGGCACTGCTCTCCTTTCCGCGCACTGTTCTCAGTCTGAAACAGTCCACGGAACCGACGGAAGTCCACTACGATGCCGAAAGGGGCATCGCCTCACCCAAACAACGTATTCTCTTCGATGAGGGAAGGCAAGCGTTCCTTTGATGATAAGACCTCCGAGGGTCCTAGGATTCCGCTTCGCTGTTCGAGGGTAGACTCTGACCGAAAATAAAAGGAGGAGGCGTACCAAGTATGGCAGGCACCAAGAACGGTCTGGAGCTCCATTCAACTACGCTAGAGCTGGCCCAAGGAGCCAACTTCGCGGCGATAACCACGACCATGCCCAACGTCGACCTGCAGAACCACTACATATGGGCCGGGACCGACGGCGAGCGGCTGTTCGTCAACACCGAGGTACATCGCCAGAAGTTCAAGAACGTAGAGCGGGACCCAAGAGTCACGTTGACGATCCGGGATGACAAGACCCCTACCGCTATGCCGAGGTACGCGGCGAAGTAGTGGAGACGGTGAGAGGGCAGGAAGCCCGCAATCACATAGACGAGCTCTCTCAGAAGTACAACGGAGAGCCGTATCCGCCGGACCAGATCAAGACTGAGAGGGTAACACTGTGGATAGTCCCTTCACGGCAGACTACCGTAGGTAGCGGACCTGATGAAGGGTCACCCACCGATTAGAGCCCCGTGGACGTGCTTCTGGAATAACTCGGCGGCGGGCTAGAGGAAAGATAATGGGAAGAATGAAGCAGACGTGATAGAGGTGCCCGCCGCCGATAACAAGACGTTATTAGTATGCCTGCTCCTCGTTTAATAATCGCAAAGGTCTTATAAAAATTGCGTAAAGATAATTTCGGCGATTGCTAGCTTCTCGCTGCGGCAGCGCTCCAACGCTAGCGGATATGGAAGATCCCTCATCGGGCCGGAGAGCAGTAGCATCAAACTTCCGCGCAAGATTTCTAACGCGGCTCAGCGCTTCTGAAAGCTCTGCGACAGCCTCCGCCGTTGAATCGACCTATCTGCCCCGTATAGTCATGAGACCGCTTCACTAAAGAAGCGCACTACTTTACTTGACGTTTCGCCGCATACTCATTCGGGCCGCGGAGGTTTTTACGGCAGGCAACAAACGGCAGGCGGAGTTCTGGCCGAACAAGACTACTGAAGTCGAGACAGCGTGCCGCAGTCACCGTAAGCTCGCTGCCAGAACCAACGAGTAAATAGCGGTAGAGAAGGGCGCGAACGAGTTTGTCGTCCTGCAAACTCTCGTCACTTGGCGTATAAAGGGGTGATGTTTGCTCCTGTATTTAAAGAAGGCGACTAAGGATGTACGGTGAGAACGCACCGCCGTCCTGGGCGCGGCTGCCTGGTGCGAGATGCCGGGCCGTCGAGCACCTGACGAAGCTCGAAGGGCTTCAGGAGTTCGAGCTGCTCTCCGGTCTGGAAGAGGGCTTCTTTCAAGCCCTCTCTATCGCTTCGGAGGTGCTGGAGATCGGGGCGGGAACAGCGCTCTATCGGGAGGGCGAGCCCTCAGGGGCGGTCTACTTTATGCGCGAGGGTAGGGTAAAGCTCTACCGCTCCTCGGGCGGGCCGAAGGCGCGAGACCAGATCCTCGGCGTCGTCGGCGACGGCTCGGTTCTCGGACTGGCCTCGGCGTTGGAGGGAAGGCCCCAGAGCCAGGGCGCGACTGCGCTTACAGATTGCGTCTTCTACGCCGTCTTCCGTGATGACCTTGTACACCTGATGTCTACCTACCCGGAGACGGCCCTACGCCTCGCCCGCGCCCTGGCAGCCCGCACCCGCGAGCTCGAAGACCTCGTCGGCGACCTCGTTTTTCATAGCGCCCCGCAGAGAGTGGCCCGGATGCTCCTGGACCTCGCTACCGAGGAGGGTCGGGTTACGAGGAGGGGAGTAGTATTCGAGCCTTCCTTGAGTAGACAGGAGATGGCAGAGGCCACCGGTATCTCCCGTGAAGCCCTCTCGCGCGCCCTGAGTCGCCTCGCTCAGGAAGGTATCCTCGACCTCGGCGGTAAGGCTATCGCCATCCTCAAGCCGGCCGAACTTCGTGCCCGTACCTGAGAACCGTTCCTAACAACCGGCCATTTGCTGGGAATTTGATCTAGATCACATACCTTTATGACCCTGGTCATAGGTGGTGATGATGCCAGTCAACGGCGGGTGTTGGAGAAGGCTGGCAGTTGCTATAAACCTTTTGCACAGACCAGTTTCGAGAGGAGGAGCGACAGTGACTTACGTTATAACCGAGCCATGCATCGGTACGAAGGACCAGAGCTGCGTAGAGGTGTGCCCCGTTGACTGTATCTATGACGTGGGGGATCATTTCATGATCAACCCGGAAGAGTGTATTGACTGCGGAGCATGCGAGCCGGAGTGTCCGGTCGAGGCGATCTTCCCGGAGGACGAGGTCCCGGAGGACCAGGAGAGCTACATCTCCAAGGCTGCCAACCACTTCGAGTAGAGCGAACACAGACCTTGACTGGAGGGAGGGGCTCCGGCTCCTCCCTCTCTCATTCCTTGATACCGTCTACCGCCGGGCTCTCTCCAGCGGTCCCACCCGAATGCCTCCGTCATCTTCTGATACGACCCGTCCGAGCCGACCGAGGCAGCGTTTGAGGTGGGCGCGGGCGGCGTTTTGGAATGGTGCCGCTCGCATGAGGATCGCTAGACTCGGATCTTCGGGTTCGAGCCCGGTGACGAACGAGACGAGTGTCCCGTTCCCCTGTTCCCGCATCGAGCACTCGCCCCAACCACGAACGGGGCCCTCATAGCTCCAGCGCAGAAGAGAGTGAGGCTCTGCCGTGACGAGAACGCTAGAGATCTTGCGTCTCATCCCGAGCACCGAGACCTCCCACTCAGAGACCATTCCCGGCCCGGCCAGCCCCTCGACGATCTCGACGCGCCGCACTCCCGGCGCCCAACGCGGGAAGCTCCGCACGTCAAGCAAGACCCCGTAGATATCTTCAGGCGGGACAGGCGCGTAGAGGCTCGCCCCTATAAGCTCTTCCTTAGAGATGTTCAGAATTGTTGCGTCCATATTAAGATTGTATACCAGGGCGAAACGTTCAGCGGTCTCTATAATTCCTTTTTGTGGCTGATCCTGTGAACGATGGAAGGTGGTGGACGCTCGGGGTGGAGTATCTGTACCGGAGTCCGTGGTGCTCCTTTCGGGTCGATGGAGTGCGGCTTCCGGACGGGGTGGAGATCGACTACGGCGTCCTTGAGAGCGCGGGGTTCGCGGCGGTCGTGCCGGTGACGGACGAAGGAAAAGTGGTGCTCGTCCGGCAGTGGCGCCAACCAGCTGGTGATTTTACTCTGGAGTTGCCGGGAGGGGGTCTGGAGGGAGGAGAGGATCCTCGGGAGGCAGCTCGGAGAGAGCTTCTGGAGGAGACGGGGTACCGGGCCGAGGATCTCTCTTACCTGACCCTGGTACACACCAGCCCCGGGCGCTCTACGGAGACTTGTCATCTTTTCAGGTGCAGGGCCGTGCGGGACCGGGTCGGGCCGCGACCCGAGCCGACCGAGTTTGTCTCGGTGGTCGAGATGCCGCTCGCCGAGGCGGTAGGGGAGGCATTCTCCGGCGGCATCACCGCCGCCACGACCGTGCTCGGGCTGCTGGCGGTCTCGACGCGTTAAGAGTTGTGCGCGGGAAAGCCCGGTGTTACGCTGATCACAATGTAACCGGGGAGCCTGAAGGTAAGAGGCTGAGAGGGCGTTCGGCGCCGACCCGAGAACCTGATCCGGGTAATACCGGCGGAGGGAGACATGCAGAGCTTTCGCACATCGATCTTGGCATTCCAGTGCCAGCTGGGATGGGCCTTCGTCTCTCTGCGGCCCCGGATCTCTAAAAGAGGAGGTCGGGAATGCTGCAAGACCGCAAACGTTCGGTCGGCGAGGCCGGAGAGGCCGTAACTCAGCTCCGCTACGCGCGGGAGGGCATCGTAACCGGGGAGATGCGCTACGTCGCCGGGCGGGAGAAGATGGAGCCTGAGACGATCCGGGAGGAGGTCGCGCGGGGACGCATGATCATCCCGGCTAACGTAAACCATGCTTCCCTGGAGCCGATGTGTATCGGCAAGGCCGGCCGCGTGAAGATAAACGCCAACATCGGCAACTCGCAGACTACCTCGGAGATAGAGACCGAGATCGAGAAACTCCGCACGTCTGTAAAGTACGGCGCGGACACGGTGATGGACCTCTCCTCCGGCGGGGACATCCCGAGGATACGCCGCGCGATCATCGAGGCCAGCCCGGTGCCCATCGGGACCGTCCCGATCTACGAGGTCGTAAGCCGCGTGGGAGCCCCGGAGGAGATGACCGGCGACCTCTTTCTCGAAGTAATAGAAGAGCAGGCAGAGCAGGGTGTGGACTACATGACTATACACGCCGGGGTACTGCTCCAGAATCTTCATCTGGTACAGAGCCGCATCACGGGGATCGTCTCTCGCGGCGGGGGGCTCCTGGCCCGATGGATGGTCCACCACACGAAGCAGAACCCGCTCTACGAGCGCTTCGACGAGATACTGGAGATTTGCCGCCGCTACGACGTCTCCCTCTCCTTGGGGGACGGCCTGCGCCCGGGCTCGGTCGCCGATGCCTCGGATGCCGCGCAGTTCGCCGAGTTGCGGACCTTGGGCAGGCTAACGGAGCGGGCTTGGAAGAGGGATGTGCAGGTCATGATAGAGGGGCCGGGGCACGTACCGCTGGATCAACTAGAGATGAACGTAAAGATGCAGCAGGAGATCTGTCACGAGGCGCCCTTCTACACCTTGGGACCTCTCGTCACTGACGTCGCACCCGGCTACGATCACATAACTAGCGCCATCGGCGCCGCCATCGTCGGCTGGCACGGGACGAGCATGCTCTGCTACGTGACCCCCAAGGAGCATCTCGGCCTCCCGAACCCAGAGGACGTGAAGCAGGGGCTTATCGCCTACCGCATAGCCGCCCACGCCGCGGATATAGCGCGAGGCCGTCCCGGGGCGCGCGAGTGGGACGACGAGCTCTCGCGGGCGCGCTACGCCTTCGACTGGAACCGCCAGTTCGAGCTCGCCCTCGACCCGGAGACCGCCCGAGAGATGCACGACGAGACCCTCCCGGACGACTACTTCAAGACCGCAGAGTTCTGCTCGATGTGCGGACCGAAGTTCTGCCCGATGCACAACTTCCGCGACGTGGACTGGAGCTCCCTGAAGAGTGTTGCTGAGAAGCTGCCGGCGGAGGGCTAAGGAGGGCGCGTGAAACGGGTTATGAGCATAGCTACCAGCGACTCCGGGGCCGGGGCCGGTATTCAGGCCGACCTTAAGGCCTTTTTGTGCTGCGGCGTCTACGGCACGACGTCAATCGTCGCGACCACCGCCCAGAATACCGTCGGCGTCACCGGCATCCACGCGTTCCCCCCGCAGGTGGCCCTGGATCAGATAGAGGCGGTAGCCTCGGACATCGGGGCCGACGCGGTGAAGACCGGGATGCTTTTCAACGCGGGTATCATCTCAGCCGTCGCCGGAGCGATAGATCGCCTAGGGCTCCCGAACGTCGTCGTGGATCCGGTAATGGTCGCCGAGAGCGGGGCCGTGCTCCTCGAACCCGACGCGGTTGATACCTACAAGAACGAGCTCTTCCCGCTCGCCACGGCGATCACCCCGAACGTCAACGAGGCCTTCGCCCTTATCGGCGAAGAGGTGGATGAGAATCACGTCGAGGACTGCGCGGTGATGTTGCACGCCCTCGGGCCCGGGGCCGTTGTCATCACCGGCGGGCACACCGCCTCCGGGGACGACCTGCTCTACGATGGAGAGAGGTTTGTCCGAGTCGAAGGCCCCGTGTATCCCTCGGACAACACCCATGGGGCGGGCTGCACTCACTCCTCCTCACTGGCGAGCTTCCTCGCGCTGGGATTCGGGCTTGAGGAGGCCGCCCGCCGGGCTCGCGCCGTCGCCTCAGAGGCGGTCGAGTATGGGCTGGGGGAGATAGGAGAGGGGGCGGGTCCGGTCCACGCGCTCGGGAAGATCCTGGAAGGAGCAGAGAGATGAGAGCCGAAGAGGCGCTGCGCAAAATACACACGGAGAAGCCGCTCGTACACCACCTTACGAACTACGTAACAGTCAACCTCGTCGCCAACACGACCCTCTCCGTTGGCGCGCTCCCGGTGATGGCCCATTCCCACGAGGAGGTCGAGGAGATGGTTGGTCTCGCCTCGGCCCTGGTAGTAAACATAGGCACCCTAGATCCGGCCTTCGTCGAGGCCGTGCTGCTCGCTGGTAAGAGGGCCAACGAGAGGGAGATCCCAGTGGTTCTGGATCCGGTAGGCGCCGGGGCAACCTCGTTACGCACCCGCACCGCCGAGAGGCTCCTATCGGAGCTCGAGATAGCCGCCGTTTGCGGCAATGCCGGGGAGATAGCAACCCTTGCCGGGCTCGCCGCCGAGGTGCGCGGCGTTGAGAGCCTCGCCGGCGACGCCGAGACGGCCGCCCGCAAGGCCGCCGGCTCTTTGGGCGTCACCGTGGCCGCTACCGGCGAGACCGACTACGTGAGCGATGGGGAACGTACGTGGGCGGTCCGCAACGGACACCCTCTCATGGGCCACGTCGTCGGGACTGGTTGCGCCTCCACGGCGGCGGTCGGCTGCTTCGCGGCTGTGGGCGGAGGAGGGGGGGAGACCGTCGCGAATGCCCTCGCCTACTTCGGGCGCGCCGGTGAGGTTGCCGCCGGAGGAGCAGAGGGCGGCGGTACCTTCGAGCCTCGCTTCCTCGACGCCCTCGCCGGGCTCGCCGCGAACCCGCATCACCTCGAAGAGGCGCTGAAAGTCGAGGATACGCCCGGCGCATAGGAGGAGCGCCTGCTCCGGCGCGACGGTGGTTCTATGCACGGACCACAAGAGGCGGATGTTGGTATGATCGGGACATGGCACCATCTGAGCTTGAGAAGGCGTTAGAGCAGATCGACCACCGTCCCTATCCCTTACCGGAGGGGCCGTGGGTGTTGAGGATGAGATGGCACGATCTGCTCTTCATGCACTGGCCCATACCGGCGGCGTTTCTGCGACCCCTGATCCCGCCGGTCCTGCACCTCGACACATTTGACGGGGCGGCGTGGTTGGGGGTGGTACCCTTTCGCATGGAGGATGTACGGCCCCGGTTTGTGCCTGGCGTACCGTGGCTCTCCAGCTTCCCGGAGCTGAACCTGCGTACTTACGTAAGCCACCGTGGGAAGCCAGGCATCTGGTTCTTCAGCCTCGACGCTCACAACCCTATAGCTGTCCGGCTCGCGCGCGCCACCTTCGGCCTGCCCTATTTCGATGCCAGAATGTCCTGCCGCACGACACGCGATGAGGTGCGTTACAGGAGCGTGCGTACCCACAGGGGGGCGCCACCGGCAAGGCTCGCCGCCACTTACCGCCCTACCGGCGAGACCTTCGACTCACAGCCGGGGTCGCTCGAGAACTTCCTGACCGAACGTTACTGTCTCTACAGCGCGGGCGTTGGAGGGGGAGGACGCGTCCGGCGCGGCGACATCCACCACCGGCTCTGGCCCCTGCAGAGGGCCGAGGTCGAGGCCGAGGAGCTGAAGATGACGGAACAGATTAGCGTGGAGTTGCCGGAGACAGAGCCCGTTCTGCATTATGCTAGCCGCCTCGATGTTGTCGCCTGGCCGCCGACGCGCATCGCATGAACCCCAGAGAACGCCTCCAAAACGCCCGCCTCCTACTCGTCACGGATCCCCGGCCCGACCTGGCAGAGAGAGTCGCGGCCGCCGTCTGGGGAGGCATGGATGTAGTGCAGCTTCGCGACAAGCACTCCTCGCGCGAGGCTTTGTTATCGTTAGCCGAGGAGCTAAAAGGGATCTGTGAAGAGGCGGGCGCCCTCTTTACGGTGAACGACGACGCGGAGCTAGCCAGTCTCTCCGGCGCGGCAGGAGTACACCTCGGCCAGGAGGACGGCCCCCTGGCGCCCGTTCGTGAGATGCTCGGCCCGGAAGCCGTAGTAGGCCGCTCTGTTGGTAGCATCGACGAGTCGCGAGAGGCGCTCCGGGAAGGGGCGGACTACCTCGGTGTGGGGACTATCTACGCGACTCCCACGAAGCCCGAGGGGGAGGTTGCGGGTCTGGATCTCATCCGGGATCTCGCCCGCGAGCGGCTGCCTGTCCCCTGGTTCGCTATCGGCGGGGTGACGCTGGAGACCGCCCGAGAGGTCGCGGAGGCGGGCGCCCCCGGCTTCGCGGTCGTGCGGGCCGTGCTCGACGCGGAAGACCCCGGGGAGGCGGCGCGCGAGCTCCGCTCGCATTTCGCGAGAGCCCCCGCGGGTTGACGCTCAAGGCCGACCTAGTCTCCGGTATCCTGCCGGTTCGACCGGACGGGCGAATGCTCCTCCTGCAGCGTCCGACCGGTACCTGGGAGCCGCCCGCCGGACGCCTCGCTCCCGGTGAGAGTTTCGAGATAGGCGCCGTCCGCGAGGTCTACGAAGAGACCGGTCTCCTCATCGCCCCGCAGCGTCTCCTCGCGACCTGGGTCGGGGAGCGGCCGAGAGGCGGCCTGCTCGCCAGCACCACGTACGTTAGCCGGGTTCCCGACACCGTTGATGTACGGCTCTCCAGCGAGCATCTCGGGTACAGGTGGGCCACGCTTGACGAGTGGTTGGACCTACCGAGTTGGTGGAGCCGCGAGAACATACTCAACGTCGCCGGCCCCGTAAACGAGCTTCCCACGAAAACACTCCCCGAGCCTCCGACGCCCGGGTATCCCTCTCTCGGCGTCGTCAGGGCCAACCTCGGCGCGGGGACGGTTGTCGTGGATGCGCGAGACGGCGAACCGCGGGCGCTTCTGATGCGGCGACGCAAACCTCCCGTGGGGCTCTGGGAGAACCCGGGTGGCATGCTCGAACCTGGAGAGGACTTTGCGGCTTGCGCCCGGCGCGAGACCTTTGAAGAGACCGGTCTCAATGTAGAGCCCGGTAAGCTCTGGTGGGCTCGGGTCGAGCCCTGGCGCGCCCCGGACGACCCGGAGCTCTACGCGGGCGTCGGCTTCCTCGCCCGGTACTCCGGCGGCGAAGTCTGCCTCGAAGAGGCCGCGCACGACGCTTGCGTCTGGGCGGACGAAACCGAATGGCGCTCGCTCCGTACCTGGTACACGAGCGAAGAGTCAGACGTCCTGTGGGACGCGGTGAGGGAGATGAGACCTTGAAGGAAGACGAGCAGATGGAGGCCGGCAGCGCGGAGGAACGCGAACCCGTAAGGTCTCCTGAGCTTGACGGTATGCCTCGGTTTCGGAAGAGGTGGCGGGCCTGGGTCCTGGTCTTTGGGGTTATCGTGGTTCCAACGTTGCTCTACCTCGCGATCCCGGCTGTCCCCTTTCTGCCGCTTACGACCGGGCAGAAGGTCTGGGTCTCTGGCGGGCTCGTGGTCGTCGCCGAGACGGTCTTCCTGATCTCCGCCCTCCTGATCGGCCGCGAGGCCGTCCGGCGCTACCGCCGCTACCTCGACCCCCGACGCTGGTTTGGCAAAGGATAATGCTGAACGAGTTCGAGCTGATACGCCGTCTCTCCGGGCGTCTCCCCGCTCCGCCCCCGGAGGTCGTAGTCCCCATAGGTGATGACTGTGCCGTGTTGCGCCTGGGAGACGAGCTGTGGACCGCCGCCGCCGACATGCTAGTCGAAGGAAGGCATTTTAGGGGGTGGGCCTCCCCGGAAGATGTAGGCTACAAGGCCGTTGCGGTGAACGTCTCGGATGTTGCGGCGATGGGCGGCGTTCCACGCTTCATACTCGCCTCCGGCGGCGCTTCCGATTCGGAAACCACCCTACGCTGCATGGACGGCGTTATGGAGGCGTGTGAGGAGTTTGGGGTGTATCCGCTGGGCGGTGACACGACCGGTGCCGCCACGCTCACGGTAGACGTGGCGATCCTCGGTCAGCTCGAACGGGTGCCCGTGCTTAGGTCGGGGGCGCGTCCCGGTGACCTTTTGGCCGTGACCGGGGAGCTTGGGGCGTCGGCTGCGGGGTTACTGGTTCTGGAGGGCGGCGGGGTAGGTTCGGAGCGGCTTGTCAAGAAGCACCTGCGGCCGGAACCGCGGGTAGAGGCCGGACTTCTGGCAGCCAGATTGGGAGCGCAGGCAATGATCGACCTCTCCGACGGCCTCGCCTCGGACGTGCGGCGCGTCTGCGAGATGAGCGGCGTCGGCTGCCGGATAGACCTGAGCCTCTTACCTATCGCCGGCGACACCCGCAAGTATCTCCGCTCAGCGGGACGAGACCCCGAAACCGTCGCGGCGACGGGCGGCGAGGACTACGAGATTCTGATCGCCGCGCCTGAGGAGGTAGTAGAGGCGTTGAAGGCTAGGTCAGAGACGCCGATCACCGTCGTTGGGGAGGTGACAGAGACGGACGTGGTCTTTGTTCGCGCCGGAGATATTGTCGAGAACCTCTCCGGTTGGGACCACTTCGCCGGGTCATAAACGGGTTTTTGTTGCTTTGTGTTCTGGGTACCGAGAGTTGGAGAAATCCTTGAAGAGAGGATGGGATCGTGCCGTACGAAGAGTTGGATGATCTGCCGGATAGCGTAAAGAGAAATCTCCCTAAGCACGCCCGAGAGATATACCGGGCGGCGTACAACTCGGCTGAAGAGCAGTACGATGAGGAGAGTCGCGCGCACCGCGTCGCGTGGAGCGCGGTCGAGCAGAAATACGAGAAAAACGAAGAAGGCGAGTGGGTCGAGAAAGAAGAGTAGCTGTCAGCGATCAGCTACACGCGGGCGGCGCTGTTCTTACCAGCCATTCTTCTGCTCCGTCGAGCCATAATCCTAACCAACGCGGACTATCGTGAGTACGTTCGGTCTGAGCTACAGGAGGAAGTCGAGCTAACTCTTAGATCGGCCACCCTTCGAGTCTCCAGGCAGCGTCCCAGAACATCCACTCATAGCGGCTGGTAGTGAAGAAAACCTCTGCGACGCGTGCTCTCTGGTCGGGGTTGAGGTCTAAGAAGACCCTGTCGGAGAGGTCCAGTACGGCTTCTACCAACGCGCCGAACTCCTCACCGCCGTAGGTAGCGACCCACCTCTGGTAGAGGGGGTTTGGGGAGTCGTGTTCGAGTAGGGACTTGCCCACTTCCCAGTAGATCCAGTAGCACGGCAGCACCGCGCTTAGTACCTCCGGGTAGTCTTCAAGGGCGGCTGTCTTGAGGAGGAAGCTCGTGTAGGCGAGCGTGGTGGGGGATGCCTTGGTCGTTTCCGCTTCTGAGCGTGTAACGCCGAGGTCTTGGAGGAAGCCTTCGTGCAGGCTGCGCTCGACAGAGATGGCGCCTGCGGAGTGCTCGTTGAACATCGCGAGCGCGTCCTCGTTTCGGGAGCGGACCCCAGTGAGGCTCAGGGCGCGGGCGTACTCACGCAGGTAGAACACATCTTGCAAGACGTAGTAGCGGAAGCGCTCTTCGGAGAGCGTACCGTCCGTGAGGCCCTGCAAGAAGGGATGGGCGAGTATCCCAGCGTAGATATCTTCTATCGAGCGCCAAAGTTCACCGGTAAACCCCTTACGCTCTACGGTATGATCTTCGGTCACGAACTCCTCCTCGTGTCAGGTATTAAGGGGTAGCTTCCTGCTCCTCGATCCATTCTACGCGCGCGTGGCGGTCAGAGGACGGTTCCTCACCGCTCAGCCAGGTTGGGAACCAGATGTTCATGTAGAGCTTCATACTCTCTTCAGGGAGGCCGCCCGAGTACTCCTTCATCGGCTCGCCGTCGGCATAGAAGGTAATGTTTCCCCGTCGTAGAAGAGCGCGTAGTCGTGGAAGTCAGCGGTTGGGTCGAAGGGGAGGGTCATAGTCTCGGTGTGTGTCTGCTCGCCGCCAGCGTAGGTGGTAAACAAGACTGTACCGGAGGGGTCGTTATACATCTCTATGTCTATCTCGCTTGCGAGGTCCGGCGACTGATAGAGAAAGAAGCCCGTTATGGAGCCCGGAGCGTCCGGCACTTTGATGCGCGCCGCGTAGAAGCCGGGACCATAGAGGTCTATTGACTCGATTTCGCCGCCGTTTAAGGTAGTTTCGGGTACCGTTAGGCGCAGGTCGCCATCTTCGATACCGACGTTTTCCGGCTCGATCTTGCTCCGGCCGAGAGTACTGGCCGAAGCGTTCCATCGGCCGGCATCCAACTCAGAGGAATCGAACTCGTCTCGCGTCGAGGAAACCCTGAACGTCGAGATCACCTCGGCATCCGCGAGGCGTAGGGCTTCGGAGCCCCCATCCGGCTCCTCGCTCCAGACCGAGACCCGGGTTTTGTAGAAGCCATCTCATAAATAGCTAAGGAGGAGATCGGACCGACTTGGCAAGCACTACGAGTGGTGTTTTCTCACCTTTTTGAGGCCGATACTTGCTTGAAAGCAGGTTCTTGGTAACAGTATAGATATTTATGAGATGGCTTCTAGCCCAGAGAAGCGCGACCAAGAACCGTCTCAAAGCTCTCCAAGATCATCTGAGACCGCCAGTAGGCGACGCATCCGCGTTCGTTGAAGAGCCTGATCCAAGGAATCGCGACAGAAGCGTGGTCTGACAAGAGATGAAGGTGGTTAGGCTCGCGGGAGCCGCACGGTGAACATGGAGCCTTCTCCCAACGTGCTCTCGACGCTGACGCGGCCGCCGTGGTTCTCGGCCACGTGCCGCACGATGCTCAGACCCAGGCCTGTTCCGCCTGTCTCCTTCGAGCGGGCCTTATCCACACGGTAGAATCGTTCGAAGATACGTACGAGGTTCTTCTCCGGTATCCCTATCCCTGTATCCGAGACGCGAACTACGACCTCGTCGTCGTTCGTCCTCGCGGCGACCTCCACGCGTCCGCCGGGCGGAGTGTATTTTACGGCGTTCTCTACGAGGTTCGAGAACATGGAGGTCAGCTGCGTCTCGTTACCGTTGACGGTGTACAGCCCGGTACTGCCCGAGCGTTTCCAGGAGAGAGAGATGCTCTTGCGGCGGGCGGCGGGCCGGAGGCGGGCCAGTACGACCATCAGAACGGCGCGCACGTCTACGGTTTGAGGGTTCTGGGCACCCTCGCCGCTCTCCAAGCGCGCCAGGTCAAGAAGGTCAGTGATCAGGTTCGCCAGACGCTCGGTCTCGTTCTTTAGCTGCTCGGCGAAGAAGCGCGCCTGCTCCGGGTCCTCCTCCAGGATGTCGATGAGGCTCTCGGCGAGGAGCTTCAGGCTGGTTGCCGGGGTCTTTAGTTCGTGCGAAACGTTGGCGACGAAGTCGCGGCGTATCTTGTTAACCCGTTTGAGATCCACGAGGTTGACATCACCGACGTCTCCTGAGCCTTCTCCTTCGATAGGATCGGCCGGAGCGGGAGTACTCCCCCTCGTGTGTCGCTGCGCCCTCTCGCTATCCGGGCGGCCCAACCGCTCCCTCCTCGATAAGGGCTCCTTCCGGGCTCTTGGGGCGCGCCTCGAAGCGGTAGCCCAGGCCCCGGGCGGTATGCACATACTCGTAGTCGCTCTCCGCGAGCGAGGCTCTTATTCGCCGTATGTGGACGTCTATCGTGCGCGAGGAGCCGACGCCGGCGTGCCCCCACACCTCCTTTGCCAGATCCTCCCGGCTCTTCAACTCCCCGGGCCGTGAGGCCAGAGCAACCAACAACTCGAACTCCTTGAGCCGCAGGGAGAGAGGCCCGCCCTTTACCTGAGCGACGAAGTTCTTCGTGTCGAGTTGCAGATCCCCGGCTTCGAGCACCTTACCGCGAGCTCCGGGCGAGCCCATGCTCCTCTTGAGGTTAGCGTTGATCCTGGCGACCAATTCCTTCATGCCGAACGGCTTGGTTACGTAGTCGTCGGCCCCCGCCTCAAACCCCCTGACCTTGTCTTCCTCGGCGTCTCTGGCGGTGATCATCACGATCACCACCTCCTTGTCCTCCTGCCGGATCTTCTCGCAGACCCTTATACCGGTCTCGCCGGGGAGCATCACGTCGAGCAGGATGAGGTCTGGTCTGAGCTTTCGAGCGAGCTTCAGGGCTTCGGCGCCGCTCGTCGCCTTCTGCACCCCGAAACCCTGTCTCTCCAGGTTGTATGCCAGGGTGTTGAGGATCACCGCGTCGTCCTCGACGATCAAGACCTCCGCTACAGCTAACGTACTCGCACCCAAATCACACCAACCTATGAGTCAATGGCCGACGCAGGAATTATAGCTTATAGCTACCGGATCTTAACCAGAGCTTGCAACGGATAACTACGCAACGCCCTCATACTGGTCCCGACGATCAGTCGCTATAATGATCCCTGTGGAGATGAGGGTGGATAAGCTAACGGTGCATACCAAACGCACCTTCGCCATCGCCCGCGGCTCCTCTGACTCCTTCGAGCGCGTGGTCCTGACGCTCACGGAGGACGGCTTCTCGGGCCGTGGCGAGGCGGCCCCAACAGACTTCTACGGCCAGAACGCGGCGGACGTCGCGGATGCACTGGGGGAGGTCATGGTGCGTGACCCCTGGGACATCGAGGGCACGTTAAGCGAGAACCAATCTCTCCCTCCCTCCGCGCTCGCCGCTCTCGACTCCGCCCTGCACGATCTCGCAGCGTCGAGGCTAAACATACCCGTCTATCGGCTCCTCGGGCTCGCCCGCCCCGAGCCCGTTAGCGCCTACACTCTTGGAATAGCGGATCCCGGAACCACGCTTCGGGAAGCGAAGAAGCTCTCCGGGTTTCCTATCTTGAAGATGAAGGTGGGAGACGGGGGGGATCTTGAGACGGTCCGGCAAGTCTCTGAAGTTTCCGACGCCGCTCTCTGGGTGGACGCGAACGAGGCCTTCTCCCCGGAGGAGGTGTCGAGCGTGGCGGGCGGGCTCAGGGACGCGGGCGTCAGGATGATAGAGCAGCCCGTCCCGGCCTCGGCGGGACCTGAGGCACTGCGCCGGGCGACCCTTGCGGCGGACCCTCTGCCCGTAATCGCCGACGAGAGCGCCGTAACCGCCCGGGACGTACCCAGGCTCGCCGGTTGCGCGAGCGGGGTCAACGTCAAGCTCGCCAAGTGCGGCGGCATCAGGGAGGCGCTATCCATGATCCATACCGCCCGCGCGCACGGAATGCTCGTTATGCTCGGCTGCATGGTCGAGACCTCGCTCGGTATCGCCGCCGCCGCCCAGCTCTCCGGCCTCGTCGACTTCGTGGACCTCGACGGCGCGATGCTTCTCGCCGACGACCCCTTCGACGGTCTCGTCTACGATAGCGGCCGTATCTTCCTCCCCGAGAGGCCCGGACTGGGCGTGGAGCCCGTCCGGTGACCGAGGAGCGGCGCTACGTTATCCTCGCCGACGGCTGGTTCGCCGACCGCCACGCCAAGACCGCTCACGGTCTCATAGCCTACGGCCGAGACGAGGTCGTCGCCGTTATAGACTCTACGTTGGCCGGTCGCAACGTCCTCGAGGTGATGCCGGGTCTCAGACGTGACGCGCCAATCGTCGGCACGCTTCAGGCGGCGCTTGAGCTCTCTTCGACCTCCGTACTCGTCGGGCTCGCCCCGGCGGGAGGACGGCTGCCCGGGGAGTGGATGGATACCCTGAGCGGAGCGGCGGAGGCCGGTCTGGAGATCGTCAGCGGACTCCATCAGCGCCTCGCGCCGGAGCTGCCCGGAGCACGAGTCTGGGATGTTCGTGAGCCGCCAGGGGACGTGCCGCTCTTCTCCGGGGACGGTTTGCGCGTAGAGCCAAAGGTCGCGCTCACCGTCGGGACCAACAGTGCTATCGGTAAGATGACCGCTACTCTAGAGGTAGAACGCGCCGCGCGCGAGAGAGGTTTCGCTACCGAGTTCGTGGCGACCGGCCAGACTGGAATCGTCATCGCGGGGCGGGGGATCTGCATAGACGCCGTGGTCTCCGACTTCGCTGCCGGGGCCGCCGAGCAGATGGTGTTGAGGGCCGCTGAAGCTTCGCCGGACCTGATCCTGGTCGAAGGCCAGGGCTCGCTCGCCCACCCGGCCTACTCCGGCGTCACGACGGCCCTCCTGCACGGTTCCTGCCCCGACTGCCTGATTCTTTGCGCCGACGCCTCAGAGGAGGAGATCTTCACCGGCGTCTCCCGCCCGGATATCCGAAACATCACGCTGCTCTACGAAGGCGTCGCCGCCCTGGTCAAACCGGCGCCCGTGGTAGCGGTGAGCCTAAACACTACGGGCCTCGACGCAGACGCGGCGGAGAGACACATCGAGCGCGTCTCCGAGGAAACCGGCCTCCCGGCGGCCGACCCGGTCCGCAACTCCGCCGCCCCGATCCTCGACGCTATACTTCGCACGACCAAGACTTAAAGTGATGGCATAGATCTTCGCCGATCAGCTCTAGCACGCCCTGAACCAGGTTTTTTCGCCGACGGCGCGTGACGCTGTGTTAAAGGTTCGTTAAAACTTCTATGTTTGCTTAAGCATCCGGTTATGTTAGACTTCTCCTCGTGGCCCGGTGTTTGACCCTCAACGCCAGTTACGAGCCCGTGGCTCTAGTGCCGATAAAACGGGCGATCGTGCTCGTCGTCTCCGAAAAGGCAGAGATCGTGGAGGCGAATCTGGAGCGCCGCTTTCGTTCGGAGAAGGCCGAGTATCCTTATCCGCTCGTCATCCGGCTGGTGAAGTTCGTGGAGATTCCGCACCGGTTGAGGCGTCATGTGACCAACGCCATCCTCTTCGCGCGCGACAACTATCGCTGCCAGTACTGCTCGAAGCACCGCGACGACCTGAACCGCAAGGAGTGCCTCACCAGGGACCACGTGAAGCCCTTGAGCCGTGGCGGCTTGAATACCTGGGACAACGTAGTCGCGGCCTGCACCAAGTGCAACGCCCGCAAGAGCAATCGCCTGCCTATGGAGTGCGGCATGTACCCGAAGAGCACCCCGAAAGAGCCACGCTACGTGGTCATGGTCTGGTACTCGCGGGGGCTCAACCCTGTGCAGCGCCGCTATGTGGAGCAGTTCTACGGGGAAGGAAGCCTTACGGCTTCCTAGCTTCGTTTAGCGTACAGGAGGCGTCGTTGGCTAGCTCGTTCATACGAAACTTTCAGATGCTGGCGAGGTACAACACCGTCGCCAACCGACGTCTGTACGAAGCCTGTGCATCCCTGAGCGACGTCGAGCGTAAACGAGACCGGCCGGCCTTTTTCGGCAGCATTCACGGCACGCTCAACCACATCATGGTCGGAGACCGCATCTGGCTCGCTCGGTTCGGCGGTGAGGCGGTTTCGCCCACCAACCTCGACGCGATTCTCTACGAGGACTTCGACGAGCTACGCAGGGGCAGGATATTCGAGGACGAGCGCATAGAAACCTTTGCCTTCGGCCTGGACGAAGAGTTTCTCAGCGGGACGATCCGTTATGCTAACAACGAGGCTAAAATCTACGTTGACCCTGTCAGCCTGCTGGTTGCGCACTTCTTCAACCATCAGACGCACCACCGGGGGCAGATTCACGACATGCTTATGCAGACCGAGGTGGCGCCACCGGTCTTGGACCTGCACCGCGTGATAAAGCCCGCTCCCGATCGTTGAGCAGTCTTCCCATGCGGATTGATCTCCGTCACGAGTGATGTCGATGCGCCAACTGCTGACCGTCCTGAATCGCTTGTTATACTCTTCTCTCGTTGTTGGAGCTTGACGGGCGGGTTCTTTGGATTACTACGGTTTCGCCGAGGCGGTAGAACGCATAGTCGACAACGTCGAGCGCGCGGTTGCCGGTAAGAGGGAAGGTGTCTCTTTAGCGGTGGTTGCGCTTCTCGCGGGGGGACACGTGCTCATAGAGGATGTCCCCGGAGTTGGGAAGACGCTCCTGGCGAAGTCACTCGCGCGTAGCATCAGGGGCGAGTTCCGCAGGATACAGTTCACCCCTGACCTCTTGCCCGCCGACGTCACCGGCACCAACGTCTACAACCAGGGCGAGGGCGCCTTCGAGTTCTGGGCAGGACCCGTGTTCGCGAACATAGTGTTGGCCGACGAGATCAACCGGGCCAGCCCGAAGACCCAGAGCGCCCTTCTGGAGGCGATGGAGGAGGCCTCCGTAACGGTGGACGGGGTGACGCGCCGGTTATCCGAGCCCTTCGGCGTGATCGGCACGCAGAACCCGGTCGAGCACGAGGGTACCTATCCGCTGCCGCACGCGGAGCTCGACCGTTTTATGGTGAAGATGTCCCTCGGTTACCCGGACGAGGAGGCGGAGCTGGACCTGTTGAGGCTCTCGGCCGACCCGGTCGGGGATCTCGGGCCGGTGGTTGGTCTCGCCGAGTTCCTGGAGATGCGACGGCTCGCCGAGGAGGTCTACGCGAGCGAGGCCGTCTTGCGCTACGTCGTCTCGGTAATCAACGCCACGCGCGAGCACGAGGCGGTCTACCTCGGGGCCTCGCCGCGAGCCAGCCGTATGCTCCTCGCCGCCGCGAGGGCCTACGCGGCGTCCCGGGGCCGCTCCTACTGCATCCCCGACGACGTAAAAGCTCTCGCCCCGCACGTCCTCGCGCACAGGATCATCGCCGTCCCCGGCCGCTCCAGCAACGGCTCCGGCGGCGGGAGAGCCGGGGGCGTGGTGCGCGAGATACTCTCGTCCGTGCCCGTGAGCGAGGCGGTCTAGCGCTCTTGCGCGAGCTGTCGCTGCGGCTGTGGCGCGAACGGCGTCTCTCGGTGTGGCCGACGGCTCGGGGCTGGCAGGCGCTCTTTTTCGGGATCGTCTCTTTGCTCGTGGCCCGGCTCGTCGGGACGACGCAGCTCTACCAACTCGGCTACGCTCTCGCTGGTCTCCTCTTTGTCTCACTCTCGCTCGGGTTCTCTCTCTCCCGGGGCCTGCGGTATGCGAGGCTGCTTTCGTCCGGGAAGCGGTTCGTTGCCGGGCAGAGCTCTCGTTTGACGCTCACGGTCTCCAACGCCTCTCGCACGCGGAGCCCGAGCATGGAGGTCGTGGACAGCCTCCCCGAGCCGCGCCTTTTCTCCATACCGCCCATCGGAGGCGCGGAGGCGAGAGAGATTGAGGTTCCCGTCTTCTTCGAGAAAAGAGGACTCTACAAGTTCGGTCCGGGAACGATGCGAACCGTCGACCCGTTCGGTCTGCTCCGTTTCGCGCGGAGGCTGGGCGAACGCACGGAGACGTTGGTCTACCCGAGCATCTTCGAGCTCCGAGATTTTCCGGTGCGCGGACGGAGAGGTGAGATCGGCGAAACGGGTTCTTTCAACCAGCAGGGAGATGAGTTCTCGGGGCTTCGGGAGTACCGGCGGGGCGACGACAAGCGGCACATTCACTGGAAGAGCGTAGCGCGCACGGGGAAGCTGGTCGTCAAGGAGTTCTCCCTCAACGCCCCGCGGCGCCACGCGGTCGTCCTGGATCTACAACGCGCGGACATCCACGCTTCGGCGGCCGAGCTCGAAGATGAGATCTCGGCCGCAGGCTCGGTCCTCCGCTATCTCGCTCGCGAGGGGCTGCCCTTTCGCCTCCTGTGCTCGGATAGAGAGCGAAGAGCGACGGCGTTCGGAGAGGGAGAGGCGGCCTACTGGCGGGCTATGGATCTCCTCGCCGTAGCTCAGGCCGACGGGGAGACAAGACCGGGAGACTTCCTCGACGAGGTGGCGCGCGAGAGGCTCGGGGACGGGGTGATCCTCGTCGTACGGTCTATAGATGAGGGGCTCGTGGAGAGCGTCGCCGGGCTCCGGGCGGCGAGGCTTCCGGCGGTCGTGGTGGCACTCGCGACTCATACCTACCGGACTGACGGGGTTTCGTCCGGGCGCGAGGCGGCGTTCGAAGGAAAGGTCCGGCGTCTGGAGCTCGCCGGGGCGGAGGTGCGCGTGACGCGTCGTACGCGCGGGGCGGCGAACCTGGCCGAGGTGTGGGAGACGTCGCGGGGGGCTGTGTAGAGATGGGCGGTTGGAGCGTGAGGCTGGCCCTATATGCGGCAGGGTTTGCGGGAGGCATGGCGTTTGACGTGGTCTTTACCGACGGGGTGGCGTTACCGTACCTGCTCGGGGCGGCGCTCGTGGCGATCCTCGTGGGGTCGGCGGGTGCTTACAGGTTCGTTCTGCTGCTGCCGGCGGCGGCTCTGTACACGTTGTTGGCCGTATACGGATGGCCGCCGTTGAGCCCGAGCGGCTGGGAGGCGCTGTTCTGGCAGATCGGGCAAGATACCTACGAGGCTGCTCAGATCACTTACGTCAACCCCGTCCCGTACGCCGCGCACCCGGGGTTGCTCGTCGTCCTGCTCCCGATCGTCATTATCGTCGTGGCGTTTTCGATCTCGGCCACTCTCTACGAGGAGAGCCCCCTGATCTCTATAGCCGTTCTCGGCCTGACCATCGGCGTTCTCGGCACGGTCTCCTTCGAGACCGGCATCGGACCGTACTTCACCGTCTTCCTCATCTCCGCCGTCGCCTTGCTGCTCCTTGCTAGCGACCGGAGGGAACGCTTGAAACCGGCGGCGGTCCTCGCGGGCGCGCTGGTCGCGGGTCTAGTGCTGATACTGCCCGATTCGTCCATCGCGAAGGAGATGTTCCGCCCAGCCCTGATCGACTGGACGAGGATCGGGGCGGCCGGCACCTCTCGTCTGGCCGTCGAGGCCGACGTCGGCGACTACCTGACTCGGGGTCGCGACGCGGAACTGCTCCGAATACAGAGCTCGAAGCCTCTCTTCTGGCGTGGCGGAACCCTCGACTACTTCGACGGCATGCGGTGGTCCTCTACCGTGGAACCCGGGGAGGACGACGGCGAGGAGGTCTCCGACGAGGTGGAGACTATCGACGTCGTGCAGAAGGTCGAGATCTTGGAGGCAGAGACGAACCTCCTCTTCGGCGGGTACCAGGTTCAGAGCGTCTCCGTTCCCGATGCCGAGCTGCGCTCCGACGGATCATGGTCCTCCGCCCGCCCGCTCGCAGAAGACTCTACTTACCGCGTCCTCTCCCGCGTGCCCCAGCCCACCACCGGACAGTTAGAGAGCGCGGGAGCCTCCTATCCTGGGGGCGTTGAGGAGAAGTTCCTCCAGCTCCCCGCCGACAGACCCGAGGTTTTGAGCGAGACCGCAGAGAAGATACAGGCCGATTACTCTCCCGAGACGCCCTACGAGACCGCCAGGGCCATCGAGCGGTACCTGATCTCTGACGGTGGCTTTACCTACAACCTCAACGTCGACTACGGTCGGGGCGACCGAGCGCTCGAAGAGTTTCTTGGGGAGGGCCGGCAGGGCTTCTGTACCCAGTTCGCGACCTCGATGGCGCTTCTCTCGCGCGAGCTCGGCGTACCCTCCCGGGTCGTCTACGGAGCCACGACCGGCAAACAGGAAGACCCGAACGAGTATGTCGTCTCCGGGTACAACATGCACACCTGGGTCGAGATCTACTTCCCAGGCGTCGGCTGGTATCCGTTCGACCCGACCCCCGGTTTCTCCGTGCCGGATACGATGCAGGCCAACGCGCCCCGCCCCGATCTTCCCGACGACCTCTCCTACGTCTCCCCCGAAGCCCCCGCCCTCCAGAAGGAAACACCGACCGGCCCGCCTCCAGGGAGAGAGGCGCCTCTGCCCGGAGAAGGGACCACGGAGCCCGGGGGCGAGGAACCGGCGCTCGTTCCCTTGTACGCGCTTCTGTCCGTTCTGCTTCTCGTTTTAATAGTCGCCGTGCCGCTGACGAAGAGGACGCTCCTCGCGCGCGGGCGGGCGGGGGATCTCTACCGGGACTTGGCCGGCCGGTTGCGGGACCTGCCCGGCGCCGGGGCGAGGGTGGCGGACTCCCCTGCGCTCACCCCTACCGAGCGGGTGCTCCTCCTGGCCGGGGCCGCCGGGGTCGAGGCCGCGCCCTTCCGGAACTTCGCCCGCGCCTACTCCGAGAGCCTCTACGCCCAGGACCCGCGGCCGGATACTGCCCGCACTTACCGCAAGGCGCTTCGCGAATACCAGAAGCTCCCCCGGTGGAGGCGCATCGCCGCCGCCGTCAACCCCGTTTCGCTCCTCCTCCGCGCCCGCAGATGCCTTGCTGCGTACGGGAAACGCCTCGGAAAGATGCTGCGTAGAAGGTTGGAGAGGTTCCGCCGAGTTCGTTGACGGGGCCCCAGGCCGACCGTTTGCGTTGATTTGCGCGGGAGGCGGTGTAATAATTCTGTATACCAAACTTTTAGCTACAGCATGCGATGGAGGTGCTGATGGACCAGAAGACCACGATCCTGGCGATCACCGATAACGCGGCGGAGAAGGTCAAGGCTCTCATGGAGCAGGAGGGTGAAGAGGACCTCGCGTTGCGCGTCGGCGTACGGCCCGGCGGATGCTCCGGCTTTCAGTACTCGATCTACTTCGACGACGAGATCAACGACGACGACGAGGTTATCGAAACAAAGGGTATCAAGGTCCTCGTCGATGCGATGAGCGTCCCCTACCTCATGGGCAGCGAGTTCGACTACGTGGACGGCCTCATGGGCGCCGGCTTCGCCGTCAACAACCCCAACGTTCAGGGCGGCTGCGGCTGCGGTAGCTCCTTCACCTGCTAGTCTAAACCCAACTCGTATACGGAGAGCCCGGGCGCGAGAGCCCCGGGCTCTTTTGCCGTTCTGGAGCAAGACCCAAGGCGCCGCCCTGGCGATCGGTACACTCGCGGCGATGGACGCCGGAGCCGTTGGCTTCGTATTCCAGGCCGCAGGCTCCGCGGTTTAAGGCGTAGATATATTGGTTGTGGTTCTTGCCGGGAAAATGCGTAGAGCGAACCATGACGCGCCCGTTTCGGTTTGTGTTTAGCTTGTCTTCGTGATTCTCCTTTTATAGAGGACTGCGGGTGTGGTCCGAACTGCTGCGGGAACTTATCTCCTCGTCTGAGTCCGCGACATCTCCTGCGTCTCCTCGCGGCTTGTGGCGACGTCTGTAGGCCACGAGCGCCAGGGCGAGCGCGACGATGAGCAAGACCGCGAACACGAGGGCGTCAGGGATGCTCCGGGCGAGAGAGCCAGCCCATCTCTCGGCTGCGAAGGCCATATCCACCGCCCCGTTCTCCTCGTAGAGGCCTGAGAGGGCGCTGGTCCCCTCGTAGGCTATAAAAACGGCCCCGAGCACGATGAACATCAACCCTGAGACGAGGTTGGTGGTGTGCATCCGAAGCGGCCCGAAAGAGAGCTCCCGGCCCCGCAGCCAGCGGCGTTTGCCGAGCTTGAAGCGGTCCCAGAGGAGAGCCATTAGGAAGAGGGGGGCCGCCATCCCCAGGGCGTAGATCGCCAGCAGCCTCGCCCCCTGTAAGGTTTGTCCGGAGGAGGCGGCGACGGTCAGCACCGCGCCTAGGATCGGGCCGGAACAGAAGCCCGCGAACCCGTAGACCGCGCCCAGAGCGAAGGTGGACCATGTCGAGTCTCCCCGTACTTTTCCCTGTAGGCGCGAGAGCGGCCCGAGCTCGAAGCCGCGGCCCAGGAGCTGCATGACGCCGAGGAGGATAATAACGATGCCGGCTACCACGATGAGCGTGCTCCGTTGGCCGTAGAAGAGCCTGCTGACGGCGGAGATGCCCATCCCGAGCGGTACCAGCGTAACGCACAGGCCCGCGTAGAAGATCGCCGTCTTCCCGATCAGAGCCTTGCGTGACTGGAAGGCGTAGGCGAAGAACGCCGGCAACAAGAGGGCGCTGCACGGGCTCAGAAGCGAGAGCACCCCGCCAAAGAACGCCGCCAGGTAGGAGACCTCAACCACTGCCGGCTTCGGCCTCTATCGCCCTGGCGAAGGTCTCTACCGGCTGCGCCCCGACGAGCGGCTGGCCGTTGATCGTGAAGCTCGGGGTGCCCTGTATCCCCGCGTCTTGGGCCTCTCGGAAGTCCTTCTCTACGACCTCCTCGTACTCGCCGCTCTCGAGCGCCGCCTCGAACCGCTCTACGTCTAGCCCGGCCTCCTCCGCGAAGGCGACGAGGTTCTCGTCTGAGAAGGCTCCGTTGTTCTCTCCCTTCTGGTTCTCGAAGAGAATATCGTGGTACTCCCAAAACTTACCCTGCTCCTGAGCCGCTCTCGCGGCGACCGCCGCCCTGCGCGACTCCTGGCCGAGGTAAGGGAAGTCGCGCCACTCCAGCCTCAGCGTTCCGTCGTTTACGTATCTCTGCACCAGCTCCGGTTCCGCCTCACGGGCGAACTTACCGCAGCCCGATCACTGATAGTCTGCGTACTCGATCATGACTACCGGCGCGTTCTCGTCCCCCAGGCTCGGGTTCTCGAGGTCCGCGCCTGCGTTCCGGGCCCCCTCCGACGCGGCCTGCGACTTCTCTGCTGTGGCCTGCGTCTCTTCCGTGGCTGACTCCTCCTCGGCGCCCTGGCTGCTCGCGCCGCCTCCACAGGCCGCGACGAAGCCGAGCAGCGCTACCAGCCCGAGGCTCGCTAGCAGCGGCCATATTGCTCTTCCCTTGGATCGCTCTTCTATCACAAACAACTTCCTCTCTAGGTTTATTGGAGGCGTGATACCGCCCGGAGAATATGCTTTCGTCTACTATATACGCTCCCGTGCGTGGCCCGGATTCACCGCCGGTATACTATGAGGCGAAGAAAGCCTCTCACGACGTTACGAAGGTCTCTCGCCAATCCTGCCGACGATCATGCCTGCTCGTTGGAGACGATCCTCTGGAGAGGTTTCTCCTCCGCTACGAGCGCATGACTTTTACTGAGGCGCCGGACTATATAATCTGGGCTCGCACACGAGCATACCTCACTCTGCGAGGGACTGAGGGGCAAGGAGACAGCTTGGAGTCCAGGAACGACCATCGCGGGCGCGCGAGTAAGGCACGGGCGGCGCTTATAGTCTTGCTCATCCTCTCGACGTTGGTCTTGGCCGCCTGCGGCGGGGAGTCTGCGAATAGCGGCGGTGACGGGGAGACTGAAGCTGCTCAGGAGACAACCAGCGGAGAATCCGCAGGGGAGGAGACGCGCGGAGAGCGCGCACTATCCCCGAGCGAGGCTACGGTCGGGCCGGAGGAGAATACGGCGATGCCGGCCAGCGGGAGGGAGGAGGACCCAGCCCAGCCCCCGCCCGAGGACCCGCCAGAAGGGGTGCAGACCTTCCCGGCGACCAGCAACGGGAACTTTGAGGGACCGCTCTCCTACGAGCAGGACCCCCCGACCAACGGCGACCACTCGCCGGGCTGGCAGAAATGCGGCTTCTACAGCTCCCCGATAGAGAATGAGAGGGCCGTCCACTCCATGGACCATGGGGCCGTCTGGATCACCTACCAACCAAACCTCTCGCAGGACCAGATCGAGGCGCTGCGCAGCCTCGCACGCGAGGACTACGTGCTCGTGAGCCCGTACCCGGGTCTCCGCGCCCCCGTCATCGCTACAGCCTGGCGCAACCAGCTGGAGCTCGACGGGGCCGACGACCCCCGTCTCAGGCAGTTCGTGGATCAGTTCCGCGTTAGCGAGACCGCTCCTCGCTCCGGCAACGGCTGTGAGAACGGCGGCGGAGAGCCTGAGACGTCGTAGGACCACAGGCTGCGCGCCTCCCTGTCCAGGGTAAGCTAAGATGCCACGTTGAGCGAACACAAGGAGGAGACAACAAGAGATGGAGACAGGAAGAGGAAACGAGGGCATCCTCTCAGAGGCGCTGGCAGGCAAGCGCGAGGAGATAGTAGAGCTCCTAAAACAAGCCTACTTCGCCGAGCTAGAGACCGTGATCA
>CADCVD010000119.1 GCA_902806055.1 uncultured Rubrobacteraceae bacterium | reverse complement strand
GGACCGGCGCGTCGAGACCCTCTTCCCCCTGCGCGAGGCCCAACACCGCCAGAAGGTCCGCCGTCTCCTCGACCTCCAGCTCTCGGATACCGCGAACGCCTGGGAGCTGAACGCCGACGGCTCCTACACCCGCCTCCGCCCGGAAGAGGGAAATGCTCCCCTCGACAGCCAGGCCCTCCTTCTCGAAGAGCCTTTCTAGCAGGGTGCCAGATCTCCCCTCGGACCGCTGCTGCGAAATTGCCCAATCTCGTTGCCGCCATAACTGAACCTCTCGTTGAGTTACGATGTATCCGGATGCACAAGCCAGGTTTCGCGGGACGGCCGCCTTCAACCTGCCACGCAGGCCGAATCTTGGCAGGATGCGGCCTACGTGAGTGGGAAGCGTCATGTCTGGCACATTCAACCCACTGACGATCTCCGCGTTGGACAACTCCCGCGCTACGGGCTTGGAGCCCGTGGCTCATTCTTCATCGACGAACTCAGGTCTCAAAGAGCAGCCCTGCTTCTAGTGTCTGGTCTCGCAAGAGCATTGAATATTGGTTACGGTGAGGCATTATTCCTGCTACTCGAGTATGATGTGTAAATTACAAAAGACTTGAGGACGATGCCCATTGAGGCGACGGAGAAGAACGGCAAGAGACAAACCAAAGCTTGAGTGATAGATGAGCCAAGCAAGTCACGATGTAGGCGACTCACGCGGTGAGCAATGCAGAGCCCTACGGGTCTGTTTGCTTGGAGGGTTCCAGGTATGGGTAGGTACGCGGCCCATCCAAGACAAGAGCTGGCGGCTGCGCAAGGCGAGCGGCCTGATCAAGCTGCTCGCCCTGGCGCCAGGTCACCGGCTCCACCGTGAGCGGGTGATGAGCCTGCTCTGGCCGACCCTCGATACATCCTCGGCGCTGAACAACCTGCACCACACGCTCTACATAGCCCGTCGGGCCCTGAAGCCCGCTCCGGCCGCCGCCTCCAGCTACCTTGGCCTCCGAGGCGGGCGGCTCACGCTGTGTCCGGCCGGCCAGCTGTGGGTAGACGTCGAAGCCTTCGAGGAAGCCGCGGCCCGGGCCCGCCGCACTCGTGAATCCGGAGCTTATCGGGCGGCATTCGAGCTGTATGTTGGAGAGCTACTGCCGGAGGACCGCTACGAAGACTGGGCTGAGGGGCGGCGGATCGAGCTGCGAACAACCTACCTTACGCTGCTTGGGGAAGTGGCCGAGTTACACGAGGCCGATGGCGATCTCGGAGCGGCCACGGACGCTCTACAAAAGATCGTGGTTCACGAGCCCGCGCACGAAGCGGCGCACGCCGGGTTGATGCGCCTCTACGCTCTCGGCGGACAGCGCTACCAGGCCCTACGCCAATACGAGCAGTTGGAGGGGAATCTCCGGCGAGAGCTTGGCACAGTGCCAGAGGCCGCCATCCAGCGTCTCTACGAGGAGATCCTCACCGGCCGCGTGCCATCCATCAAGCCCGACCGGCGTTCACCTGGGCGACCCGACGCTCCCGAACACAATCTACCTATCTCACTCACCAACTTTATCGGGCGAGAGTACGAGATCTCGGCGATCAAGCACACTCTGGGCAGGACCCGTCTACTCACGCTGACTGGAACCGGTGGGTGCGGCAAGACACGGCTCGCGCTGGAAGTGGCCAGAGACGTTGCTGAGGCTTATCCGGACGGAGTATGGCTTGTGGAACTCGCGTCGCTTTCGGAGCCACGGCTCGTGCCCCAGGCGGTGGCCGCGGTGCTGGGGGTACGCGAGCAGCCGGACCGCCCCATCGTGGACACGCTGGCCGAGTCGCTCCGGGTCAGGGAACTACTCCTCGTGTTGGACAACTGCGAGCACCTCATAGAGGAGGCTGCCCGTCTGGTAGCCACTCTCTTGAACTCTTGTCCGGGGTTGCGGATCCTTGCCACCAGTCGCGAATTCCTGGGTGTCGTGGGCGAGGTCAACTGGGTGGTGCCGCCCCTATCTATACCGGATCCAAAGCGCCCAATACCCGTCGGGGCAGCGTTGGAGTATGAGGCGGTGCGTCTGTTCGTGGACCGGGCTCGTTACCATCAACCAACCTTCAAATTGACCGCAGAGAACGCCCGGGCGGTCGGAGAAATATGTGCCTGGTTGGATGGTGTTCCGCTGGCCGTAGAGCTGGCGACGGCAAGAATGGGGGTGCTGTCGGTGGAGCAGATCTCCGCCCGTCTCAGCGACTCCTTGAGTTTGCTTACGGGCGGAAGCCGAACGGTGGCGCCCCGGCAACAGACCCTCCGGACTACGCTGGATTGGAGCTATGATCTGCTCGACGAACCCGAACGGATCCTTTTCCGACGCCTTTCGGTGTTCACGGGCGGATGGACGCTGGAGGCGGCCGAAACAGTAGGAGCGGGAGAGGGCATAGGGGAACGGGAGGTTCTGGATATACTCTCCAGACTGGTCTACAAGTCCCTGATGGTTGCCGAGGCGGCGGAGGAAGGTACGCTGCGATACAGGATGCTCGAGCCCGTCAGACAGTACGCGCGCGAGAGGTTGGAGAGAGACGGGGAGTTCAGAGAGGTACGGCGCCGACACGCCCTGTTCTTCCTCGTCCTGGCCGAAGAGACGAAGCCCAAGATCAACGAGGTGGACCGTGACCTATGGCGATCGTACCTGGAGACCGAACACGGCAACTTGAGGACCGCACTGCGCTGGGCGATCCAAAGCGAGGACTGCCGAACGGCGTTGAGATTGGCAGATGCCATCTTCTGGTTCTGGTTCCACCGTGGCTACTGGAAAGAGGGACGCGGCTGGCTGGAGGAGGCGTTGGAATTGCTCGGGGCTTCGGCACCTACGGTGGAGCGGGCCGAAGCACTCACGGGTGTGGGTATCCTGGCTTGGCTACAGGGCGACCACGACGTGGCGCGCTCCCGGCTGGAAGAAAGCGTAACCCTGTGCCGGAACCTCCAATACAGCTTTGGTCTTGTCCACCCGCTGCACTTCTTGAGCATGGAGATGCTGGGCCGGGGCGACACTATGGCGGCCCGTTCTATGGCCGAAGAGAGTGTGGAAATTGCGCGGGCAGGGGAAGGCGGGTTTGACCTTGCCATCGTGCTCGCCAACTTCGGTCTCGCAGCACACACCCAGAACGACTACGCGGTCGCGCGATCCGTTTTGGAAGAGTGCGTGGAGATCTGCCGAAGGGTAGGAGACAACTGGCTCCTCTCCCTGCCATTCAGGCACCTGGGTTACATGAAGCTGCGGGAAGGCGATTACGAGCGGGCGACGGCGCTGTTCAAGGAGGGACTGAACGCTCTTCGGGACGTCGAGGAAAAGTGGTTCATCGCGCGTGCTGTGGAGACTCTGGCAATCGCGGCCGCCATGCTGGGCGACTGTGCAAGAGCGGCGCGGCTGTTCGGGGCGGGAGAGGTCTTGCGTGAAGCGGTGGGAGCTTCCATCCAGGCGTTCTATCGCCTCGACTACGAACGGGGCGTCGCTACGGCGCGCGACGGCTTGGGCGAGGCGGCGTGGGAAGAGGCTCGATCCGAGGGGCGAGCCATGATGCCCGATCAAGCCATCGAGTATGCCCTGTCGGGAGAATCGGAAACCGCAAGCTCGACACCGGAGAAACCGCCATCGGATGGATCGGCGAACGTGCTCACTCGTCGTGAGTGGGAGGTTGCCGTACTCGTCGCGCACGGGATGACCAACCGCCGTATCTCCGCGGACCTCGCCCTCTCCGAGCGCACCGTGGACGCCCACCTGCGCAACATCCTGAAAAAGCTGGGGCTCCACTCACGGACCCAGGTCGCCGCCTGGGCCGCCACACAGAGTTTGCTCATCGAGCCGAAAAAATAGGCGAAAGTACCTACCTTCCTGGGCTGTCCGGCTAAGTGCTGGCTAAGGGAGCCCTTCTATGATGCAGGCGAGCATAAGCCAGGAAGGAGGCAACGCATGAAGGCGGCGAGGCTGCACGAGTATAGCGAGCGGATAAGTTCGGAAAGCTTGAAGGTAGAGGAGATAGAGGAACCGAGAATCACCGGTCCCTTCGACGTGATTGTGCGCGTCGGCGGGGCAGGTCTCTGCCGCACCGACCTGCATATAGTGGAAGGGTTGTTGAAGGAGGCTTTCGACGTAACGTTGCCCTATGTCCTGGGCCACGAGAACGCTGGCTGGATCGAAGAGGTCGGTTCGGCGGTCACTAACGTCGAGGTCGGGGACACCGTGATCGTTCACCCTATCGCCACCTGCGGGCTATGCCGCGCGTGCCGCACCGGGGACGACGTGCATTGCTCAGCCCCCGCCTTTTTCCCCGGTTTCGTAACGGACGGCGGCTTCGCTCAACTCCTCAAGACGAACGCCCGGGCCATCGTGAAGCTCGAGCCAACACTGCACCCGAAAGACATAGCAGCTCTAGCCGATGCCGGACTCGCCGCCTACCACACCGTGAAGAAGGCGAAAGGCGTTCTCCATCCTGGTGCGAGGGCCGTCGTCATAGGAGCCGGGGGACTCGGTCACATTGGCATCCAGTGCCTCAAGGCTCTGACGGCGGCGGAGGTCACCGTCCTCGACTCCTCGGAGGAGGCTCTGGAACTCGCCGGGCGATTGGGCGCGGATCACACGGTAAAAGCCGACGGGAATCATATAAGCGCCGTGCGCGAGATAACGGACGGCTCCGGCGCGGAGGCAATCATAGACTTTGTCGGGGAGAACGGCTCCGTCGCGGATGGGGTCGCCATGTTACGCCAGGCCGGGACCTATTACGCTGTCGGTTACGGAGACATGCTCAACGTGCCGACCATAAGCATGATCGCGGCCGAGACGAGCTTCGTCGGTAACTTGATCGGCTCTTACACTGACCTTGAAGAGCTTATGGCCCTCGTCGCTGGGAATAGGGTCGCGCTGCACACCTCGACCTACCCTCTGGACGCTGTGAACGACGCTATAGCCGACCTCCACGCGGGCAGCCTCCGGGGTCGGGGCATCCTGGTCCCCGAAGACGATTGAATATGGTGTGAGGATGCCGCGTCCTCCAGAGCAAGCAGTCAGCGCATACGAAGACTAACGAACAGAACGAGTAAAGGAGACGATGATGACTGACTGTTGAGACGACTGGACGTGGCGAGCGGGATGCTCTTCGTCGTCCTCCTCATGGGCCGGAGAAAATATCCCGGTGGGCAATGGTTGGTTGGCGTTTTTCGGATTGCTCATGTACATCCCGTTCCTAGGCTACCTGTTCTCCGTTCTTCGCTGGGCGGAGGGCGGGGACGGATGGCTCTCTGCAACGGCCTTCGGCGCCAGCTTGATCGCCTTCGCCATGCACTTCGCGAGCGGCACTCCGTACTTCGCCGCGCAGGATGTCGAGAAGGGCTCGCAACCCAAAAGCGCGTTGATCGATATAAAGGGCATTGGAATCGTACAGAGCGCGGAGTTCGAGCGTCTGCCGGATAAAGGGCGTCGAGACGGGCCGATAGCTTACGCTCGTTCGCCGTTGCTTGCCTCAGCGCCGCCGTCCGAAATTTCCTTATGGAAAACCTGAGTTGTCCCCTTAAGCATTGAATCGAGAAGGCCAAGAGGAAACAGACGATCTTCAGCTCGAAGCCTCTCGGTGTGACCGCATGGATCTTCCTCGAAAACAGGGCGCTCAACCCGCTGAAGACCGTCTCTATATGTCCTGGCGGACAGGCTTGCCCACGAACTCCTTCCACATGGGCATAGGACGCTTTGAGTTCTTCTTGCGCTGGGCCTTGAGGTGCAAGCCGACCTCCTCGAGGAAGTCTTCGTGGCCGTAGTCGGTGTAGCCCTTGTCGGCGTGGATGGTCGAACCCTCCGCCAGATCCAACTCCAAGTCCTTGAAAACCTCGATGTTGGACTCGGATCCCGCCGCCAAAGCGAACTCTACCGGCTCCCCGGCCCCGCTTACAGCCATATGCACCCTCAATCCGTAGAAGTAGCGGCGCTTTGAGGCGATGTAGCCTCGGAAGTTCCCGTCCCCGACTCCGGCGGATAGAGCTTGCAGCGGCGGACGCGGATGCTGTCGCAGACGGCTACCGGCAGGGAGTCGACCACGTAATCGCCACCGGGGTCGCGCTCCTTGAAGATCTCGGCCAACACACCGAAGAGCGCTTGCCAAAGGTCGGCGTCGATGGCGTGAAGCCTTCGGTTGAGGCGGCTCTTGGAGAGCATGCTCTTCATGTAGCCATACTCGTGGAGGAACAGGCGGGTCCTCTCGATGTTGCCGCCGAAGAAGACGGAGGCTGACAGGGCGACGCTCATCACCTCGGCGGTCGTCATTAGGGCTTGGGGTCATCGCGGAGGCCATAGCCTTCGAGAACTCCTCGCACACGCAGTAGATGGTGGTTATGGTATTGTCCATCTCGTCCTCCCGGAAGAGCTTGGTCGCCTTCAAGCCGGGAGGATATTGATTAACGGGATAGGGGGCAGCTTGGGTTAGAGTTACGATGCTAGAATGAGTGTTCTAAACTTGTGTCGAAATTTGGCGAGGTATCTATGGAAGAGCAGGCCGCAGAGCAAGAACGAACCCCGGGGGCGGCGGAGCTCGCCAGGGAGGCGGCGGACGAGGAGTCTTCCAGCGTGACGAAACGCGGCGCCAGTCGCTCGTCCGAGGGACGGCGGCCGGGGCGGCGCGCTGGTACGGATCGGCAGGAGGTAGAGTGGCAGTATGACGCCCCTGACGGGCTCGGTAGGGTCGAGGAGTGGCTCGGCGAGCGTGATCGGTCCTCCGGGGTCGCCGTCGTCGAGGGGGAGACGCGGGAGCTCTCTGATACCTATTACGACACTGCGGACTGGCGTATCTACCGGGCGGGCTACGCTCTGCGCGTCCGTGAGGAGAAGGACGGCGCCGAAGCCACCTTGAAGTCGCTGGCCTCCGCGGACAGCACCTCGGGTGAGGCCCGGCGGCGCGAGGTCTCCGAGACGTTGGGAAAGGAAGGCGTCGAGTCTCTCCGGAGCTCCAGGGGGGCTGTCGGCAGGCTCTTCCAGGCCTTTGCCGGCGCCCGCGAGCTACGGCCGGTGTTCACGGTCAGTACCCGCCGCCAGACCTTCGACCTCATCCTCGAAGGTGCGGTCGGAGAGCCGGTAGACGGGCAGG
>CADCVD010000118.1 GCA_902806055.1 uncultured Rubrobacteraceae bacterium | reverse complement strand
TGTTGCAGCCGCCTGGGCAGCAGACGGACGTGGTGCACGTAATAAAGGGAGTAATAGACGCAGAGACCAAGGCAATAGAGCTCTACACGCGCATAGTAGAGGCAACAGAGGAGTCAGACCCAGTAACGCAGGACATGGTGATAGCGATACTTCAGGACGAGCAGGGGCACCGCCGCCTCTTCGAGGGCTTTTTGCGCGAGTACGAGGCCGAAGGGCTGGCGTAGTAGTGAAGTAGTTACTTGAACGTGGCAGCTGTAGCTCAGCTGTACCAGCTCCTTCAGGAGCATCTAGCATGGGGTAGAGAAGTAAGAGGCTCGGTAGTAGCGCCGGGCCTCTTACTCTGCGCGTCCCGGCGAGCCGTGTAGGGACTGAGTCATCGCAGAGATCTTTTGAGGTGCTCCTGCTAAACACTGCTGACTACAGGTTCGCGATGGCTCTTTCGACCGGGGTGTCGCCGGAGAGTAGTTCAAAGGTCTTGCCGTGGGTATTCTCTGCGGTCAGGACCGCTACGAGGGCTCTGGCGACGTCTTCGCGCGGGATCTCCCCGCGTCTGCCGAGGGAGGCGGCGGCCTCTACCTTGCCTGTCCCCGTCTCATCGGTAAGGCTGCCCGGACGGACGATAGTGTAGTCAAGACCGCTCTCCTTCAGAGCCTGGTCGGCCCGGGCTTTAGCGTGGAGGTAAGGTTGCATCTTCTCGGGGCCGGACTCGGGATCGGCGGCGCCCATCGCGCTCACCATCAGGTAACGGTTCGCGCCGTGCTCTTTGGCGGCTTCGATCAGCTTCACGGCCCCCTGGCGGTCTATCGTCTCCTTCTTCTCCGCGCCGCTACCGGGGCCGCCGCCAGCCGAGAAGATAACAGCCTCGCATCCGGCTACCGTATGAGAGACCTCTGCTTCGAGGTCAGCGACCATAGGCTCGCCGCCGAGGTTCCGCATCTCCGGCGCCTGATCTTCGGAGCGTATCAGGGCACGAACCTCATGGCCCGCCTCCGCAAGTAGCCTTACGATGTGCTGCCCGACCTGCCCGTTCGCCCCCGCCACGAGCACTTTCATGGGTCTATCCTCAACAAAGCTATCTTGTACAAGATCTCCTCCTCTAACGATGACCTGACGGAACTCTCGCCAGTGTACTCTCCGTACGTGCGTGGCGGTACTACGGAGCGCTGGGGTATAATCCCATCGTTGCGCAATGAGCGATACTGACAGTAGCCAGACATATCGTAGGCGCCTGAGGTCCTCGACGACCGTGGTCCTTTAGCCTTGGAAGAGCCGGTCTTCTCGACGATCAACCTGATCGCGGCCCTGGTCCTGATCTTGCTGAACGCCTTTTTCGTGGCTGCGGAGTTCGCTCTTGTACGGGTGCGGGAGTCGCGCATCCAGCAGCTCGAGCAGGAGGGAAGCGCGCGTGCCGGGACCGTCCGCCGCGTCCTGCGCGACCTCGACGATTACCTCTCTGTTTGCCAGGTAGGCATCACGGTGGCATCGCTGGCCCTGGGCTGGGTGGGCGAACCGGCGGTTTCGGCCCTGCTCCGTCCGCTCTTCGAGGGAATGGGCATAGGGAACGAGCGACTGATCGAACTGATCTCTGTAATCCTGGGGTTCGCGATCATAACCTACGCACACCTCGTCTTCGGAGAGCAGGCGCCCAAGTACTTCTCCATCCAGCGCGCCGAAGAGACGTCCCTCTGGATCAGCCGTCCGCTCGGAATTTTTATGTTCCTGCTCCGGCCGCTGGTATGGCTCGTGAACGCCTCGACGAACCTCGTCCTACGACCCTGGGGCATCAAGCTGGGTGAGGGGATGGAGGCCCATTCAGAGGAGGAGTTGAGAATCATGATCTCCTCCTCGACCTCCTCCGGCGTCCTCGACCCTCAGGAGCGCGAGTACCTGAACAACGTCTTCGATTTCGGCGACCGGGTCGCCCGCGAGGTCATGGTTCCGAGGCCAGATATCGAGGCCCTGCCGAGCGACGCTCCCCTGGACGAGCTGGTCGACAGGGCGGCCTTCGGCCGCTATACCCGCTATCCTGTCTACGAGGACGACATAGATCACGTCGTCGGCGCCGTACACGTTAAAGACCTCTTCCGGTCCGCCAAGGAAGACGCGGAAGGCTTCGACATCAAACCCCTCATCCGTGAGTGCCTCGTTGTCCCCGAGACGAAGCGTATAGAGGAGATTTTGCGGGAGTTTCAGAAGCGTAAGCTCCAGATGGCGATAGTCATCGATGAATGGGGCAGTGTCGAAGGTCTCATAACTATCGAGGACGTGCTCGAAGAGATCGTCGGCGAGATACAGGATGAGTTCGACGAGGACGAGGCCTCTATAGAACCTCTGGGTGACGACTCCTATGCTATAGATGGTCGTATCCCTATAACGGAGGTAAACCAGTACTTCAACCTCCACCTCTCCCACGAGGACTTCGACACCATCGGCGGCTACATCCTGGGCTCGCTAGGACGCCCGCCCGAAGCCGGGGACGTGGTGGAGGTCGACGGCGCCACCCTCCGTGTAAAGAGCGTCGACGGCCCCCGTGTCTCCATGCTCACCCTCCAGTGGAGCGACGCAGCCAACAAGTAGAAGGATCACGGCGTAGAGGAGCTGCAGTAAATCTTCTCCAGCTACGGATGCGTGCGGGGCCTTCCTAACAGGGCTGTAGAAATTGGCCCCAAACACGGGAAGCCAGGAGGCTCCCTCTCGGACTCGAAGTGACGCATCCTATGTAGAACTGGGTGCGGCGAGAGGGCAGTTACTGTATAGTAATGTAAGTAGCTATACTGCTGATAAAGTTTATTTCGGCGTGGGCTACTAATGCTCGTAAAGGCAAGGCTTAAAGGGGGCCTCCTCATGGCGCAGATGCTGGTCGAAGAGATCATGACGAAGGACATCATCACGGTGCCGCCTGAGATGCCGGTAAGAGAAGTAGCCAACCTGTTGAACGAGAGCAGCGTCAGCGGGGTGCCGGTGGTCGATGACGAGGGGCGGGTGCTGGGCGTGGTAAGCGAGGTTGACGTCGTCGGTCGTCAGGGTGCTACCGCCGCCGACATCATGAGCAAGCAAGTGATCAGCGTTACTGAGGAAACCGATGTCGATGAGGTGCTGCATCTCTTCCTCAACCAGCGTATCCGCCGGGTACCGGTGCTCTCCGGCGGGCAGCAACTGGTCGGCATCGTAAGCCGGTCGGACTTGGTCCAGCCTGCCTCGGTCTCACACTTTCTAGACGAACAGAACTACTTTGACTCCGACTCCGACCCCTGCTAAATAGCCTCGTAGCCTTTGCGAGCTTATACAATGCTCGTCGCCCCCACGACATCGCGGTAGTATTAAAGCAAGGAGCTTCAAGCCTGCGCCTTTCTAACCGAGAGCGTTGCTAACCTGGAGCGTCAGAGGTTGGAAGTAAGGAGGCGCGATACGAATCGCTTCTCTAGCCATCGGATGGCTCGCGCAACCTGGACTCGGCCTGAGTTCCGTAGCATAGAAAACCCTCTCGCGATCGGCAGTTGTGGCTGAAGAATTACTCCTGATGGAGTACTTGATTCTGAGTAGCTTGCCTTGTTACTGCTTCTCAGGCTTGAGAATGAGACGGTGCTTCGCGGATATCTCGGCCATCTTTCGGCCGAAGACCATCGGGCGGTATCGGACGTTGTGCCACAGGCCAATCTGGTCATCGTAGCTCGTGCTCGCCGGGTGGCCTGACTGACCCGGAAAGATTATGCTCCAACCTTGGTCCCAGTCACCGGTATCCACGACGAACCGGTAGTTCGGGCCGGTAGTGACGGGTCCGAAAGAGGATCGTCCGGCGCTGAAACCGGCGACCCGCACGGTGTAGGCATCCCCTCCGCTTGGATACGGGCCGCGGTTCAGGAAGGCCCGCAGCACGCCCACGACTCCTAACGGGTGGCGCAGATCCGTCATATGCAAAGCCCCCCAACTCCACCCCTTGGGGTCAGGGCCGAGAGCTTCCTTCAAGGCTATACCCGCTTCTTCCAAGGCTTCTCGTAGGGTCTCGTCGGGTAAATCGTCTAGGCCATCCAGAAGGTTCGGGACGAGGCCTACCAGATAGGACTCTGCTCCTGCGGGGAGCGGGGAGCCTGGCTTTGGAAGTGCTCCGATCATGCGCCGAAGCAAGACTTCGAGGGTGACCCGGGCAACAGCGCCGGGACGGCTCTCGGCCAGGAGGTGGCCGTCCCAGGCTTCCAGCTCGCGCCTCACCTCTCCAGAGATGCCGGGCGCAGGCGCGGGCCGCGCCAGCCTCCCGGCGAGCGCGTGGGCCGGGGCGGAGTAGAGGTCGGCCTGAATGTCGCGGAAGGTCTCCGGGGTGTGCTTGTCAGTTGCTCGTATCAGGGCCTCGATGCGGTCTCTCCTGTAGCGGGGGTGGTATGAGCCGGGAATCGGCGCGCCGGGAGATTCGTTGGCTGAGGCGATCAGGGCCTCTTCCGGATCGCGGCATTTAGGCAGCTCCTCGAACGGCGCCAGGCCCTCCCACTCGTGCTCTCCGCTCCATCCGGGCACCGGGTCCTGACCGCCGTGGTCCCTTGCCGGTACGGCGCCTGCCAGCGCCCACCCGATCTCTCCCGTCCGCTCGGCGTAGACGAAGTTCTGGTTGGGTGTCTTCCAGTCTTGCAAGGCGGCGAGTAGCTCGTTGCCGTGACGCGCCCTGTTTACGGCGAGACCGGCCGCGACCAGCCTTACCGGTTCGGGGATAGTCCAGCGCAGCGCCAGATCCCGCTCGCCGTCCAGGGAGTCAGAGACGATGGGACCGTGCATGGTAGTTCGTACTTTGTGTACGACCGGATCGCGGCGGCCACGGACCGGGATCTCCTCTTCCCTAACCTTAGCCGTGCGCCATGTTCCCGCATGCTCGTAGAGACGGGTATCTCCTTCTTTGAAACGCTCGACGTAGAGATCCTGCACGTCGGTCATGGCGGCGGTAATGCTCCAGGCTACGTTCTCGTTGTGGCCGATAACCACCCCCGGCGATCCAGGCAGCGAAGCCCCAACGACGTTGTACGGGCCGCCGTAGAGGCCGACCTCATACCACAGGCCCGGTATACCCAGCAGCAGATGAGGATCTCCGGCCAGCATCGCCGACCCCGAGGCGCTCCTCTCCGGGGCTACGGCCAAGGCGTTCGAGCCCGCGCTGGAGCCGAAGCCTGGGTCGACGTGGGGATGCAGCGCCTCTTTGTCCAGGGTTCCCTCTTCGGTACCCGCCACAGCGTGCAGGAGCTTCGCCTCCCAGGTGGCGGAGAGGCTCCAGGCCATGACGACCGACCAGGCGGCGGTATCGATCGGTCGCCAGGGCTCGGGGACGTGGCGTAGGAACAGCAGCTCGGGCGGGAGAGGTTCGTTCGCTAGAAACGCGTTCACGCCGGCGGAGTAGGCTTCGAGAGCCTGGAGTGCCTCCGGTGGGGGAGACTTCTCCGAGGCGGAGATTCTGCCAAAGTCTATCGTCCGGGAGAGACGGTCGAGGCCCAGCGCACTCTCCCCAAGCAGCTCAGAGAGACGACCGTGCCCTGCGCGGCGTCCAAGCTCCATCTGAAAAAAGCGGTCTTGGGCGTGGACGTATCCCTGACCGAAGAACAGATCCCGCTCGTTCGACGCGAAGACCTGGGGGACGCCGTAGCGGTCCCGCAGGACCTCGACGGTCCCTTCAAGGCCCGCCAGCTCCACCGCGCCATCCAGGCCTGGCAGCGACCCGCGAGTGATACGGTCGAAGACCGGACGCGCAGAGCGTCCGAGGATTCCAAAGAACGCTTTAAAGAGAGGGTTAGCGACGGGCCTCATAAGTCCGGGCAGTTTAGCAGCGGGTGGAACCCCCTGGTACTATTGCAGCTCGGTTCGTGAGGCGGGACTGGCGGCTAGATCGGCGGCGTAATTGGAGAAAGAGAAGAGTTTGGGTGGGGACCTCGCGGCTCTGACCAGCGGGGCCATGGCCGGTCCCTGGGAGTGGGTCCAACAGAAGATACCGGCTGGCACGCAGGTCTTCGACGTGCACGCTCACATCGGCTTCGACGTGGACGGCCGCGAGATGAGCGCAGACGGGATGAAGAGCCGGATGGACGCGGCCAACATTGCCCGCGCCATAGTCTTCCCGCTCAACGATCCGAACGCCCGAGACGACTTCTCCGGCCCCAACGACTTCGTTTGGACGGCCTACGAGGAGCATCCGGATGCCTTCGTACCGTTCTTCAGGCTCAACCCCCATAAAGACTACGAGGCGGAGTTCGACAGGTGCGTCGAGCGCGGGTTCATGGGCCTCAAACTACACCCCGTCTCTCAGCAGTTCGAGCTCGACGACGAGCGGGTGGTGAGGCTCTTTGAGATGGCGGCTGAGGCGGATCTTCCGGTGCTCATCCACGCGGGGTTCGCGATGCAGAGGATAGTAGGGCCGTTGCTCCCGACCGTCGAGCGCCTGCCAGGGCTACGCCTGATCCTGGGCCACTCCGCGATGGTGGAGGTGCTCGCCGCTACCCGCGCCTTCGCTGACTACCCGAACATCCTCTTCGATACCTCTGTCGTCAAGGCGAGGGATCTCTATATGCTCTTCAAGACCATGGAACCCGCTCGCATCTGCTACGGTTCCGACGTGCCCTACGGCGACTTCCCCTCGACGCTCCACGCGGCTTTGGGCGCCGCCGACGCCGCCGGTCTCTCCGAGGACGACCTCGCCGGCGTCCTCTCCAATAACCTCCGGCGGTGGTTCGGTTGAAGAAGACCGCCGGCGAGGAGAGTGCTCTGGACCTCCGGGTCGCTCATCTTATCCGTATTGGCGGGTACCTAGACTATGCGATCCTCTCGATGTGGACCGGGCATAAACGCGCCGACGTAATAATGGGCATGGTCGAGGCAAGCGTGCGCGATGCCGGGCCGGGGGGGGCTAAAGGGCCCGACCAGGAGCTGCTCACGCGGCTTAAGGACCTCGTTAGAGAGGCGCGAGAGCACTTCGAAGCGGGCGACTTTTCCGCCGCGATGGCCAGGATGCGGGTCGCCGAGGACCTGACCGCCCTTTATACGATCCGGCTTACCGGAGAGTAGGAGCTTGGGGCAAGAGACCGTCGAGCCCGCGAATGAAGCCGCGTCTGACCCGACGCCCGACGCGCCCATCGTCGAGGTCCGGCGCGGAGACCTGGTCGAGAGCGTCCACCGCGGCCGTTACGTTATCCG
>CADCVD010000117.1 GCA_902806055.1 uncultured Rubrobacteraceae bacterium | reverse complement strand
CAACATCCTGACCAACCTCATAAACAACCCCGTCGTCGCCTACCACGACTACACAACCGCCAAGAGCGCCTTTCTCGGCTTCTCGCGCAACCTGGCCTCGGAGCTTGGCCCGAGCGGCATAACGGTAAACATGATCGCCGGCGGCCTCATAGATGGGACCGACGCCAGCGCCCCGACCACCGATGAGGTCCGCCAGATCGTCGCGGGATCGACGCCCCTGAGACGCCTCGGTACGCCGGAGGACATGGGCCACGCTGTCCTCATGTTCGCCTCACCATGGGCAGGTTTCGTCACCGGCCAGTACATAACCTGCGACGGCGGCCTCGTTATGCCCTGAACGCCTTCAAGAGATCTCACGCCGGCTCTTTAGGCCGAGCTTTCGCAGGATGCTTGATACGTGGTTCTTTACGGTGTACAGGCTGATATACAGCTCCTTAGCGATCTCCGCGTTGGTGCGGCGCTTGAGGACGAGCGCGAAGACCTCCCTCTCCTTGGGCGTGAGCCGGGCCTGCCCGGAGACCTCCTCGATGCGGGACGCCGCCGCCTCCTCAGCCGCCGGCAACAGCCACACCCGACTACCCGCGTGGGTGCGCCCGACGGCACCGATGAGCTCCTCCCCCGCGACCCCCTTGTGCAGGTAGCCGTCCGCCCCGGCTAGAGTAGCGCCCGCAATATCCTCGGCGCCCGTGTGGGCGGTGAAGACGAGGACGCGCGGGGCGTCGGGCAGAGCCTTTATCTCCCGGCAGACCTCTATCCCGGAGTCCTGGCCTAGCCGGAGGTCGAGCAGCACGACGTCAGGCCGCAACTCCCCCGCGAGCCGGAGGGCGTCGGCGGCGTTACCGGCCTCGCCGGTGACCTCGTCCCCGGCGGACTCAAGAAGATGCTTGAGCCCGAATCGGACGGTGGGGTGATCGTCTACTAACAGTACCCTCAACGCCCGAACCTCAACTCTACAGTAGTGCCCTCGCCTGAGACGCTCTCTACGCGCAGCGCCGCCCCGACCGCCCGGGCGCGGGAGCGCATGAGGCCGAGCCCAATGCCTCCCGTAGCTTTCTCCGGCTCGTAGCCGCGGCCGTCATCGCGCATCTGTAGCACGAAGGCGTCGCCCTCACTACGCGTCGAGAGCCAGAAGTTCTCGGCATTTGAATGCTTCACAGCGTTCCAGACCGTCTCCACAAAGACCTGCTGGGCGACCAGGATCTCCTCTCGATCTAGCTCCTCCAGTGGAACCGCGAGGTCCTCGTGCGTCTCTATGTCGTAGAAGTAAGCGAGTTTCCCGAGCCGCTCCCGGAAAAAGGCCGCCGGCTCGGCTGCATCATGCCCGGTAGCCGCCTGGAGCTCGTCGAGCGGCCTTGTGAGGTCCCGTCCGGCTTCGCGGGTAGCTTCGAGCGCCTTCTCGAGTAGCTCGCCGGCATCATCCGCATCTCCCCGTTTTCGGGCCGCGACCGCCGCCTCGAGGATCATGGATGCGCCGTGAATGTCCTGCTTTACCGTGTCATGCAGCCCTGCCAGGATACGTCCCTGCTCGGCCTGCAAGGCCAGAGCCTCCTGCCTGCGGGCCATTACGTCACCCGCGTAGGCGACGGCGTAGTTCCTGCCAGCAAGGATCACCGCGAGCGCCGCCCCGCCAAGCAAGAGATAAGCGGGCGTCGGGCCGTGCAACGCGTCCCACAGCAGCAGAAAGCCGTACTGCAAGAGCGGGGAGAACGGCCCGAACCAGAACAAGCCGACCCCGTAGCTGCCGACGTGTCCGGCGCGCGAGACGGGCCTGCCTCCCCAGCTCAGAGCAGCGAAGCTCAGTAGCATCACGCCCCCCGACCAGAACGCCTCTGCGAAGCCCAACTCGTAGATCCCCTGGGCCCGGGTCCACAAATAGAAGCCGTCCGCCGCGATGAGGAGGAGCAGACCGACCACGGAGACCACCACGAAGGGCGGGCGACGGACCGTCATCAGCGCAGCGAGCGCGAGGAAGAGGAGCCCCAGATCGCAGACCGGACGGGCGAGTACCGCCAGAGCCATCGGCATCGGCAGCTCGTTGATCGAGAACGGGGAGAAGTAGAAGATCAAGAGCCCGAACGTCAGCATCAACGCCAGGGTGTCCAGCGCCGCGACGGAGACCTCCTCCTGCCGGATGCGGGCCATCAGCCACAGCAGCACCCCGAACAACAAAGCGTAAGAGACCGCGTGAGCCGCGACCTGAAAGACCTCGGCCAGCCCGAGCCCGAGAGTGCGCGTAAGGACCCAGACAACGTCCGCCACCAGCCGCGCCGTCGCCGCTCCGCAGAAGAACAGCCACGGCCGCCGCTCGACCCCGTCCTCTCTGCGCGACGCCAGGAGCAGGGCGACGGCGGCGAAGACCTGCGCGGCCCACGAAGCTCCGGCTACAGCGAAGAAGCGTGCATCAGAGCCGAACTGCTGTAGAGCAACAAGGAGCGTGAGCATCGCCCAGCAGGAGAGGCTCGACGCGAACAGAGCGCGTGAGGGCATAGATCTTCGAAACCTCTCCGAGTTCGGGAACCATCCGGTCGTCACGCCAGCCCCCTTGCAGATCACCTCATCTTAGCAATTACTCGCGCGGCTGCTATCGGTCTGGGCGGAGCGTTCTATCCGGTCTCCGGGGGAGCGTGGTCCGTGGCCTCATCGACTGCCTGCAGGGTCTCCCCGCGGCTCATCCCGGTGGCCCCCAAAAGGTCTATTACGGCGGCTCGTATCTGCCCGACGAACACGTTGGTCGCCAGGTCCTTGTGCTCTTCGAGCAGCACGGTGGCCCTCCCCACAGCCCGAAGGGCCACCGTGCGGGCATCCTCCTCGGTTTGGCCGGGCGTCTCAAGGTACGCGGCGAGGGCCTCCACGGCCCTCGCGAGGTCCAGAACGGCCCCCGACAGCTCCTCCGGGACGGGCGCGCCGGCGCGCACCACGTCGAACGCGGCCCGAGCCAGCCCGCGCACGTTGCGGACGGTCAGGTCGATCTGGTCGGACGCGGCGGCGTAGAGGTTGAGGTGCCTCATCGCCCGCCGCCGGGGCGGGGCGAAACGCGCGGTCTCCTGTCCCGCGGCCAGAGCCTCCTTGAAGCCGCTGACCCTCTGGTCTATCTCCCGGGCCTTCAGGAGCGCCTGCTCCGTCCGTTCGAGGTCGCCCTCGTCGAGCGCCGCCGCCACCTCTTCGAGCACGGCGACCGCGTCGTCGAAGATCGGGTGGGCCGCCCTCTCGACCATGATCTCCGGGTTCGCAGGGAGCAAAGCGTTGACGACCAGCGCCACCGCGCAGCCGATTAGAGCTTCGAACAGCCGGTCGGGCGAGAAGCTGGCGCCGACGGGCTGGAAGGAGACTATCAGGATCATCGCCGAGATAGCCGTCTCGTTCACGCCGAGATCCCTCTCGCCGAAGAACACCCCTATACACATCGCCAGGGCCACCATCCCGGCGATCTGCAACGGCCCGAGCCCGAGGAAGTACACGAAGAAGTTTGCGACCGCGAACCCAAACGCAACCCCGAAGACTAGCTCCAGAGCGCGTCTCCCGCGCTCGCCCACGGATACGCCCAGAGCGAGGACCGTCGCTATCGACGCGAAGACCGGCTGCTCCTGCCCCAACACCAGGGCAGCCACGACCCACGCCACGGCGGCCGCCACCGCCGTCTGTAAGATCTGTACCCAACCGCTGCGGATACGCCACGCCCCCGCGCGCAAGCGCTGGCGAGCCCGGATAAAGAACTGGACCCTCTCCCACCACGACAAACCATCGTTCGTCGTCATTCCCGGAACATCCTCTCCCAGAACCCCTCGCCCAGATCAGACCGGAGTAGCTTGAAGATCTTCGTAACCTCTCAAAGTTCGGGAACTACGCAGTAGTCATGCCAGCCGCTTGCCAAGTACGCCATCTTAGCATGCTGTATAGCAGCTTCTCGTTATCTGGCTAGCTCATCAAACATACGCACTTTACCCTGGCAGCTTCGTCATGTTCCGTTTTCTAAAGCTACGGCGTGTAACTTCCTCCTAAGCTTCTCGGAACCCACGTTAGATGCCGAACCAACGGCGAAGCTTGCTGCGTCGGGCCTGGGTGTATTTGTGAACCACAGGCCAAACAATGTCCTAGGTGCGCTTCAACTCGCCACGGCGATGCTCGCTGCCGTACTCCCTGAAGTCCTCTTCCAGTTGTCCTGAAGATATATCATCTTGGATGCCCTGATGAGTGGTGTAGTACACGGAAACGGGCGCGAAATCGTCGGGCGAGAGAATCTGCGCAAGCCTTACCCGCGAAGCGACCCATATCTCAGTTCTGAAGCTCTTTATCTCCCCAAACATTAAGAATTCCAGGGTCGGCTTATCCTTCCATTTTTGAAGAACAACATTGTTATTCAAAATCTCCGTCGATATCAGGATCATTAGTCCCTTCCGCTCGTGCCGCCGCCGTACGAGATCACGAACAGCTCCTAACCCAAACACAAGCACGGCACCGATAGAACCGGCTAGCAGTATCTCTGGATTCAAGCGCTCATCTTCTCTGCTTACGGCTGCGTTGTACGCGGGAAGTGCCTACGTACCGGATAGCCACCACCAAGAGCGCTCTCCAGGTCCTCGCTCAGCGTAGACTCTGTCCTCTCGGTGAGCTCAGCGTGAGTCTCGAAGCATCTCAGCATACAATCTAGCTCTTAAGCGTTGCCCCCTGCCGCTCACGGTCAAGGCCATTCAGATGGAAGGCCACCAACCTACGAGGCCACTTCCTGCAACTGCCTCTCCAGGTCCTTGATCTCGTCCCTCAGCTTCGCCGCGTACTCAAACTTGAGGTCCTCGGCAGCGGCGAGCATCTCGGCTTCGAGGTCGGCGATGAGGTTGCGCAGCTCTTCCGGGTCGCGCGGGGCTTCGCGCGCGGCGCCCTTCTTGTTGGTCTTGTAGAGGCCCTTCGCCTCGGCGGCGATGAGGATGTCGGAGACGCCCTTCTTGATAGTCCTCGGCTCTATGTTGTTGCGCTCGTTGTGGGCTGTCTGGATCTCGCGCCGGCGCTCGGTCTCCCCTATCGCGGCCTTCATCGCGTCGGTCATCTTATCCGCGTACATGACGACCCGCCCCTTGACGTTACGCGCCGCCCGGCCGATCGTCTGGATCAGGGCGCGCTCCCCGCGCAGAAAGCCCTCTTTGTCCGCGTCGAGGATGGCGACCAGCGTGACCTCGGGGAGGTCGAGGCCCTCGCGCAGCAAGTTAATGCCGACGAGCACGTCGAACTCGCCGGTGCGCAACCCTCTGATGATCTGGATGCGGTCGAGCGTCTCTATGTTGGCGTGCATGTAGCGCGCCTTGACGTTGTTCTCAAGCAGGTAATCTGTCAGGTCCTCGGCCATCTTGATGGTCAGGGTGGTTACGAGGACCCGCTCGTCGTGCTCGACGCGCTTGGCGACCTCGTTTAGGAGGTCGTCGATCTGGTTCTTCGTCGGGCGGACCTCGACCTCCGGGTCGATGAGACCGGTTGGGCGGATGATCTGCTCGACGATCTGCCCGGAGTTCCCTAGCTCATAAGGCCCCGGCGTCGCCGAGACGCAGACTATCTGGTTGGTCTTGAGCAGGAACTCCTCGAAGGTCAACGGCCGGTTGTCCAGGGCGCTCGGCAGCCGAAACCCGAACTCGACGAGCGTCGTCTTGCGGCTACGGTCGCCCTTGTACATACCCCCGATCTGGGGCAGCGTGATGTGCGATTCGTCCACGAACGTTAAGTAGTCGTCGGGGAAGTAGTCGAGCAAGGTGTACGGCGTCGAGCCCGGCGGGCGCCCGTCCAGGTGTCGCGAGTAGTTCTCGATGCCGGAGGTGAACCCGAGCTCGCGCATCATCTCCAGATCGTACATCGTCCGCTGCCGCAAGCGGTACGCCTCAAGCACCTTGCCCTGTGCCTCAAGCTCCGCGTAGCGCTCCTCAAGCTCCGCCTCGATGTTCTTTACGCCAACCGCGAGGCGATCCTCGTCCGTAACGAAGTGGGTCGCGGGATAAACGGTTAGCACCTTCAACTCCCTCAAGACCTCGCCGGTCAGCGGGTCGACCTCCGCCATGTTCTCGACCTCGTCCCCGAAGAACGAAACCCGGTAGACGGTGTCCTGATACGCCGGGTGCACCTCCAGCACGTCGCCCCGCACCCGGAAGGTGCCCCGGTTTAGCTGGTAGTCGTTGCGCGCGTACTGGATGCGCACGAGGTCGCGCAGCACGTCGTCGAGGTCGTAGAAGCCTCCCTCTTCGAGGAGGACCATCTTCGAGCGGTACTCCTCCGGGCTACCGAGCCCGTAGATCGCCGAGACGCTCGCGACCACGATGACGTCGCGCCGTGTGAAGAGGCTGCTCGTCGTGGAGTGGCGCAGGCGATCTATGTCTTCGTTGATCTGGGCGTCCTTCTCGATGAACGTGTCGGTGCGCGGCACGTACGCCTCTGGCTGGTAGTAGTCGTAGTACGAAACGAAGTACTCGACGGCGTTATTCGGGAAGAACTCGGCGAACTCGTTGGCGAGCTGCGCGGCGAGCGTCTTGTTGTGCGCGATGATGAGCGCCGGCCTCCCGACCTGCTCGATAGTCTTGGCCATCGTGTAGGTCTTGCCGCTGCCGGTAACCCCGAGCAGGGTCTGGACATTCATCCCCGCGTCGAGACCCGCAGCGAGACTCTCTATCGCCCGCGGCTGGTCGCCAGTCGGCAGGTACTCGCTGTTTACGCGTAAATCACTCTTCGTTGACTTCTCCACTGAAAAACACCGAAGCCCTCTCCGAACACGCCGCTCACCACCGGCGGACCGTCCCTATTAGTAACAACTCGCAATCCGATTATACGGTAGAACTGCTGTTTTTCTTCAAGCATTGAGGCCTCCAGCGCCTCCGGCGCGAACCTTCGTTACGTGTGCCGGGGCCGGCTGAACGTTCAGGCGTAGGCCAAGAGCTGGTGAGGAGGGTTACGATCAACGTATAGGCTTCTGCCGCTGCGCGATGTATAAGCCGGAGTAAATCAGCACAACACCAACTACCGCAAGAGCAAGCCACAACGGCGTACTTACTAGGTTCTCGACAAGGCTCCCGAGAATATCTGTGGAATCAAATGGTGGTCCTGCCTCCTCAACACTGGCTGCTTCTTCTGGTTGAAGTATTGCGGGCAGTTGTTGGGTTAGTGTAGATACCTGTTGCTGGACCATTGAAGACAGTAAACGTCCATATACTTCT
>CADCVD010000116.1 GCA_902806055.1 uncultured Rubrobacteraceae bacterium | reverse complement strand
AGGGCCTCATGGAATGTGGTGTCATCACTGGCGGGGTAGTGAAGGTGAGTTGTTCCGCCGCGTTTTACTGCGGCGAGGATCATCACCGACTCGAGCTCTGCATCGTCCCCGTACTGGGAGTCGATCACGTCCATCAACTGCGTCGCTATCCTCGTAAACTTTGATTGATCCATAGCCGGTGTTGTACTCCTTTGCAGACTTATTCTGTTGAACCTACAATAATGGACCCGCGCCCGGCGGTTTACCCGGTTGTACCGGCCGGCAACCTAGCTCAGCTACCTTCGACACGGACGTTGAGCGGGGGCTTCCGGTAGCTTTACCCCATCTCCCATCCTGACTATCGACGAACTCACAGGTTGAGCTTTGAATGCTTACAGGAGTCAGAGCCAAGAACGAGCTCTTCGAGGGTGTGGTTAGCGGATCAGCTTACGGTCTATAGCGGTCAACAAACTGTTGAGGTTGCGCCCATTTTTGCCGAAGTCCCAAACGCCGCTCCGCGAAGAGCTTTGAAACACGACGTGCGTGTTTGTGTGCGCGCCGGCGGGACTTGGGGTGAGGGTGATCGCTATCTCGCTCGTGAAGCCGAGGCGCAACTTTCGCAACGCTCGGAGCCCGGTCTCCGAACTTTCGAACGACCAGCCGGACAGTTCGTCGATGGCTTCCTCAATAGCTCGAATGAGCTTCTCTGATTGCACGGGGTAGGTGCGGGCGGTGCTCGCGGAGCGGAGTCTGTTCGAATACAAAAGTGCCAAGGTGCCCCTATTGTAAACACTTTGGGAAGCGCCGGAGGCGGAGTCGCTCCACAGGGGTCTCGGCGGCGAAGTTGAGGGCGGCGTGCTGAAACTGATAACTTGTCAGCATGAGACTCAGGCCGGAGCTTCTGGAGGTCTGTTATCGGGCAGGGGCGTTCCCTATGGCCGATGACTACGGGAGGATCGAGTTCTATCGCTCGGACCCTCGTTCCGTGCTGGAGTTCGATTCCTTGCGCGTCTCCAAGTCGCTGAGGCGTGTGATCCGGCAGGGCAAGTATAAGATTTTGCTCGACCGCGACTTTGAGGGTGTGATCCGGGCGTGCTCTCGACGCCCGGAGACCTGGATCAACGAGGAGATTATAAAAGGCTTCGTCGGCCTGCACGAGAGAGGTAAGGCGCACAGCGTCGAGGCGTACAGGGACGACGAGCTCGTGGGCGGGCTCTATGGAGTTGCCTTGGGCGGCGCTTTCATGGGCGAGTCAATGTTCAGTCGGATGCGCGACGCCTCGAAGGTCTGCTTCGTACATCTCGTCGAGCGGCTCAAGGAGCGGGGGTACGTGTTGCTCGACTGCCAGATCCAGAACGACCATTTGGCTAGCCTCGGAGCCATCGAGATACCCGAGAAGGAGTATCTCAGGAGGCTTAGGGAGGCTCTAGAGCTCCCGTGCAGCTTTATCTGAGCGGGGCATGAGGCGGCCTTGCACAGGCGTGGTAAGCTAGCTTCATGAACGAATACATTAGTTTGGAGCGGCGGCCGGAGCTTGAGCGCCCGATCTTGATAGCCGGGTTTACGGGTTGGAACGACGCGGCAGAGGCGGCAAGCCTCGCCGTGAGCACGATCGGCGAAGAGCTTGGCGCACAGCGCTTCGGGAGCTTCGATGGCGAGGAGTTCTTCGACTACCAGGCCACGCGGCCCCAGATCCGGCTGGTCGAGGGCGTGACCCGCACGATAGAGTGGCCCGAGAATGCTCTCTCGGCCACCCCTCCCAGTGTCGCCGCCCTTGGAGAGCGCAGCGCGATATTGCTCTCCGGCCCGGAGCCGAACTTTCGTTGGCGGAGATTTTCGCAGGGGGTGGTAGACCTCGCCCGCGAGCTCGACGTGCGGCTGGTCGTCACGCTGGGAGCGCTGCTCGCCGACGTGCCTCACTCCCGGCCCGTAGCCGTCGCGGCGAACGCCCAGGATCCCTCGCTCGTCGAGAATCTGGGCCTCTCGGCCTCCCGCTATGAGGGGCCGACCGGCATCACCGGCCTCCTGCATCGCTACTGCGCGGACAAGGGTTTGCCCGCGGTTAGCTTCTGGGCCTCGGTGCCGCACTACCTTCCTTCGGTACCCTCGGCGCCCGCTGCTCTGGCGCTCCTTCAGAACCTCTCCAGCCTGCTCGGCGCGAGCTTCGATACCGCTCACTTAGAGCGTACCTCCGAGGACTACCAGCGGCAGGTCTCTGCCGCCGTCGCCCAGGATTCGGACCTCACCTCCTACGTTGGCACCCTGGAAGAGCGTTACGACGCCCAGGTCGAAGGGGGAGAGAAGAACCTCCCTTCTGGTGAGGATCTCGCTAATGAGCTGGAACGCTTCCTCCGCGAGAAGGGTGACGAGGAGTAGCCTGGCCGGCCGGCTCTCGGCCTCTCGTTGAGAGGCGACCGTTAGTAGAACAACGCGGCTATGAAGATTACCGTGCCGGCCAACCCTAATATCCCCTGCACGGCGGCGCTGAAGAGGTAACCTACCAGTACCCCGCCCGCGGCCCGGGAGACCCTCTGCCAGTCAGCGCGTCCGAAACGAGGACCCTCCGGTTGCGCTCCTTCTCCGGTAGAACTTCGACGTTGCCGTTTAAGGTACTCGCCCGCGAAGACGCCGACAACGGTGCCGGCGAGCAGGCCGAAGAGGGCGCCTATGCCGAAGAGCAGGGCACCGGCCAGAGTGCCGACCAGACCGCCTACCGCGCCTCCGACAGTACCCCAGCTGCTCGCCCCGAAGCGCCTGGCGCCGTAGGTTGTGGCGAGAAGATCGGCGACGAAGGCGATGAGGGCGAAGAGGCCCAGTAGGACGAGCACGGAGGCGCCGACGACCTCGAAGTCCGTAGCGTAAGCGTAGACGAGGGCCGAGGCGAAGATCAGAGGCACGCCCGGAAGGCCGGGGAGGACGCTGCCCGCGAGGCCGACGAGCATGACGGCGAGCGTTATCCAGAGTATCGGTTCGTTCTCCGCCACGATCAGCTAACCTAACACCGGCAGGGTCTTCCGCGCCTTCTTGCCGGGCTTCTTCTCGAGGGCGGCGTTTAGGGAGCCGGACCTGTAGCCGGCGAGGTCGAGCGTTACGTACAGGAAGCCCGCCTCCGTAAGCTCGGCGGAGATCTCCTCACGCTCGGTGAAAGCCTTTTCTAACTCCGCTTCGCCGACCTCCAGCCGGGCTATCTCCCCGTGATGCCTCACCCGCACCTGCCGATAGCCCCGCGAGCGCAGGAACTCCTCGGCCCGCGCCACCTGGGTGAGCTTCTCCGGGGTGATCTCCTGCCCATACGGGAATCGACTCGACAGACAGGCGAGCGCCGGCTTGTCCCAACTCGGTAGCCCCAAGTGCTTCGCCAGGTCGCGCACCTCGGCCTTGGTTACCCCCGCAATGCTAAGCGGCGAGACGACGTCTAGCTCCTTCGCCGCCTTCCTCCCGGGCCGGTAGTCCCCTTCGTCATCCTTGTTCGCCCCGTCCACGACGCACCCATAGCCCTTCTCCAAGGCCATCCTCCCGAGGTCCGAGTACAAGGTGCTCTTGCAGAAGTAGCAGCGGTTCGTGGGATTCTTCGCGTAGTTCGGGTCGTCCAGCTCCCGCGTGTTCACTACCAAGTGCTCGACGTCTAGTCTCTTGGTGAACTCCTCCGCGAGCCCCAACTCCGAGGGTAGGTACGTCTCGTTATTGGAGGTGACGGCGAGTACCCTACTCTTCGGGAGCGCCCTCGCGGCGACCGCCAGGGCGAGCGACGAGTCCACCCCGCCGGAGAACGCAACCAGCGCGCTGCGGTAGGGAGCGACGATCTGCTCTAGCTCTTCTAGCCTCTTCTCTAAGGAAACGGCTTGCATTTTCGTGTCCTCTCCAACTGTATGGCGTCGCTGCGCATTCTTACAGTACGGTTCAGCCAGCTCCTCGATGGAGCCACCCGAGGACCTCCCGGGCGTTCTCGCCGGGCGGGAAGACGGGGTAGAAGACCGTCTCGATCCTACCGTTATGGATGACCAGCGTGAGCCTCTTTACCAGCGTCATCCCTTCGACCTCAAAGTTAGGCAAGTTTAAGGCTTTCACGAACGCAAGCTTATCATCGCTCAGAAGCCTGAAGGGGAGATGTAAACGCTCGGCCGCCTCGCGCTGGTACCCGGTACTCTGCGTGCTGAGGCCGAACACGCGTGCGTCCAGGTTTTGGAGCTCCGCGTGATGGTCACGGAAGGCGCAAGATTGGGGCGTGCAACCGCGTGCCCCCGGGATGTCGTCCCACTCTCGCGGCAACTTCTCGTCCGGCCGTCCGGTAAGCGGATAGCAGTAGATGACCGTGCGCCCCGGGAGCTTGGAGGGATCTACCGTCTCCCCCGACGTCGCGGGGAGCGTCACGGGGGGAAGCAGCATCCCCGGCAGGTGATCGCAGGCCCCGTCATCGGTCGGCTCCGGGAGGTCTTCCGGCAACTCATAGAGGTCTTCAACCTCCTTCATCGGTCCCCTAAGCCTTCTCCAGGATGACCGCCGCGTTGTGCCCACCTACACCAAGGTTCGCGCACATTGCAGCCCGAAGGTCCGGGGCGCGGCGCGGTTCGTCGACAACATAGTCCAGATCGGCGCATCCTTCAGCGAGCTCCTTGTGGTTCCGCATCGGGGGGACCATACGCTCCTTTATCGCTAGGGCACAGACGGACATCTCTACCGCCCCGGTTGCGCCCATCGAGTGGCCCAAGGTCGCCTTGGTTGCGGAGACCTTCGCGGAGGGATTGATGCTGTGCATCGCCCAGGATTCCGGAGGGTCGCCCGCAGGGGTGCCGGTGCCGTGCGGGCTTATGAAGCCGATTTGTTCGCCTTCTACGCCGGCGTCTTTGAGGGCGAGCCGCATGGCCCGCAGCAAACCTTTGCCCTCCGGGTCTGGGTCGACGACGTTGTAGGCGTCGGTGGTGCGGCCCACCCCGGTGATCTTCGCGTAGGGCTCGGCACCCCGGCGCTCGACCGACTCGGCGCTCTCCAGGACGAAGACGGCCCCGCCCTCACCGATCACGAAACCCGAGTGGTCCTTATCGTAGGGTCTGCACGCGCCTTCGGGGTCGTCGTTTCTGCGGCTCATCGCGCGCATCGCGATAAAGCCCGCGACCATAACGGGGGTGATGATCGCCTCGGCCGCCCCGCAGACGACCATGTCCGCGTCCCCCCGCCGGATCAGGTCGAGCCCGAGCCCCATGATGTCCGTGCCGGAGGTGCACGCTAGAGCGTTGGCCGACGAAGGGCCCTTCATGCCGAGCTGGATGTTGAGGTGGGCGGCGGCGGCGTTCGGCATGATCTTGGTGACCGCGAACGGGTTGACCCGGTTCGGGCCTTTGTTTTCCATCTCCCACTGGGTCCGCTCGATGCTCATGACCCCGCCGATGCCGGTACCGAGCAGGACGCCCACCCTCTCCGGGGTTTTCTCAAGAAAGCTCCAGGCTCCGGCGTCCTCGAGGGCCATCTTCGCCGAGGCCAGCCCGATCTGGACAAAGCGGTCAGTCCTCTGGGCGACCTTGCGGTCCATGAAGTCCTTCGGGTCGAAGCCCGTACATTCGGCGGCGATCCTGACGTCGAAGCCGTCCGGGTCGAAGAGCGTGATCGGACCGACCCCGCTCTCGTTCGCCAGGAGCGAGCTCCAGAACGCCTTCCGGCCCACCCCTATGGGGCTGACTACCCCGACCCCCGTTATGTAAGCCGCACGATCTCTACGGCCGTTCTCCATCTAGCCTGCCACCCTTTTCTCCAGCGTATCCATAGTAGACGTGCATCTTAGCATTCTCGCCCCGCCTCGCCGAACCTTGACTAAAGGTTACGCCTCTTCCTGTCGATAATCGTTACGCTGCACCGAGAATGGGGAGGGGAACGCCAGTGAAACATTGGGTACTGGCCTTCGTTGGCGACGACGCCCGAGAGAATCGCGAGATAACCCGGAGAACGAACCTGTTCTACGTATGCTCTGACCAGATGCCCGTGCGACGAGCCGGATCCGGAGACCGGGTGCTCCTCTACGCTGCCGGAAAGGGTTCGTGGCCGAAGCAAAGGTATCTTCGTCCGCCCGTCGGCCTTGTGGGGAGACCGAATGGTCGTCGAAGAAGCCCCCCTCTTGGTGCATCTCTGTCTCCGACGTCCGGTCGTTTCGCTCGCCTATCGTGTACAGGTTCCCGGGGAAAGGAGCGCACGCGGTCTTGGGTTTCCACCGTTACTCTCTGACCGGCGGCTTCGTCACGATACCTCGCGCAGGCTTCGAGGACATGCTGGGTTGGGCCAATGCCGGCCGGACAGACGTTGCGCAAAAAGCGCGGATGTAGGTTGACTCTCTCGCCGACGCAGTCGCCGAAGAGCATGTGGCGCGAGACCGGAACGCTGCGGAGAGACCTGAACGCTGGGCCGTGGAGACGATCGCGGAAGGAGCGCCGGATCTTTGTCAGAGGGAGAAGCGAGCCGGCGGGCAGCACGCGGTAGGCGAGGGACGCAAGCGAGCCGCTTTGTGGACGGTGGCGGAGCTCCGGGCCTCCGCATTCGGGATCAAGAGCGTCAAGCGCCACGCCAGGCAGAAGGCGCAGGAGGCCGAGAGAACCTGGCTCGCCGGGGGGGAAGGCCGAGGAGCTGGCCGGGGCGGAGCTTGAGAAGTTGCTCGGGCACGGTTTCTATCTGTTACACGACGTGCCGCTCGCGGGATGCGGTAACGTGGACCACGTCGTCCTCGGCGAGAAAGGATTCTACGTCATCGAGAAAAAGAGTCACAAGGGGCAGGTTACCGCGAAGGGTAGAGACCTGCTGCTCAACGGCCGCTCTCCAGAGAAGGATTTCGTAAAGCAGGCGTGGCGCGGCTGCTACCGGCTGCGCGAGATCTTGGACGCGGAGGTGACGCCGATCCTGCTATTTGCCGAGGCGTTCATCGAGGGCAGGCTCTTGGTATGGGGAGCTCGCGTCCTGCCGCTCCCGTGGCTGGTCGGGTAGCTCCTCGACGCTGGGGAGCGGTACGACCCCCGAAGGTTGAAAGAAGCCGTGAACACTCTCGCCGCGGCTACAGGCTGCTACCCCTCCGCGGCGCCGCGTTTGGCATGATCAGGACACCTCCCGACTTAGAGTGCATTGCAAAACCTCACGAGAGGTAGTTGAGGCAGATGAGCGAACAGCCGAGATAGAGGAATGCCTAGTGGATGTCGGCCCGCCGCTCGTAACGCACCGAAAGCCTCCGGCAGCGCGCGCGAGCCAGGCAAGCGTCCGCTCC
>CADCVD010000115.1 GCA_902806055.1 uncultured Rubrobacteraceae bacterium | reverse complement strand
GCCGCGTCATCGAAGTCCATGCCTTCGGGGACTCCAATGAGGTTCCGAGCCGGTGCCGCCGCGTACTTGGCGTAGCCGCCAGTCCCGAGGAGCGTAACGACTGGGTCGCCCTCACCCACGTTCTCGGCGTGCGGGCCAACCTCAGCGACGACGCCCGCTACCTCCGAGCCTGGGACGAACGGGAGCGTCTGAGGCTCGACGTACTTATTCTCCCGGCGCATGGTATCGGCGTAGTTGACCCCGGCGGATTTTACCTCGATGAGGACCTCGCCCTCGCCCGGGGAGGGCCGCTCTACCTCGGTAGGCCTGAGCACCTCCGGGCCTCCGAACTCCTCCACCCTTATCGCCCTCATCTTCGGCATGCGTCCCTCCTGTTCCCGTTGGGTCGGCGGCGGTTGTAGTCACAAACTATACCCAGCTCTACGGTCCTCCGTATCGGTTCCTGTTGTTGGAGGGGCGCGCCAGATCTCAACCCGGTAAAGTACAAGCAATGTCGACCACGAGAAGAAGCCAACCGTTTCGGGCGGCTACAACCTGTGAAACTTCTCCGCAGCAAGATATTCCTTCTCGTGCTCCTCACCTTCCTAGCCTGGACGCTCCGAGTAGTGTTCGTGAGCTTCGACGCCCTCTCCGACCTCACACTCGCGGGCCTACGAAACGAGAGTTTGAGAGCTTTGATCTTTGTCGGCCCCGTGCTGCTTCACCTACGCTTCGTAGAGAGAGCGCGGGCGGTAGAGTTTCTGAAGCTAAACATGCCGCGCAGAGATGCGTCGCGGGTACTTCTGGTGGCAGGAGCATTCTTCGTGGGCTGGTACCTGCTACTAGACTACCTTATCGGGGACGGCAGGATCGGAGGAGTTGGTTTTGCTTAAGTTTTGTTCACGATATTGTCTCCAGCTACGCTAGTCGAGGAGATCTACTTTAGGGGCTTCCTCCTTAACAAGCTCTGGCAGACGACGAGCTTCTGGCGGGCGAACCTCGCCTCTTCAGCACTGTTCACCCTGATCCACCTCCCCGGCTGGTTCGCCCTCGGCAATTTCTCTTCGCCGCTCGTCCTCACAGACGCCTTGGGCATACTTATCTTCGGGATGGTATTCGGTTGGGCGATGAAGAAGACTGACTCCCTTTGGCCCGCTTACATCCTGCATGCCCTGAACAACCTTCTCGTCGTTGTAGTCTTTAGCCCTTGACAGAGCCGGGCTCTCGGGTTCTTCCGACTCTAGCGACGAATCGCGGTCTTAGCAGGTCTTCTACGAAGGTTGACCTCTCAAAACAAGCCCCTCCAATCGGTTCACGCCGAACTAGGGAGCTAGTCTAGGCTGAAGAAGTCCTGATCAGGCGATGCCTTCAAGCTGCGAGGTTAGTGGCAAGTTGAGATTCTCTCAGGCGGAGGCGTACAGTATAATTCTCGTTCTACGGGTAAGCGGTAAGGGAGTTTGGCGTACTGGATCTTTCTTTGACCGGAGAGCTAGCGTAGCTGCTCTAGCGCAGCTACGTACCTGAGACGAGCGTGACGTACGCGCCTCTAGCGCCGTTTCCGTTCTGGTTCGCGTACGTTTTGGATGAGGCAATATTAGACTAGGTCGACCCGAACAAGGATAGGTGTGATGGCTACTACGCGCAATACCGTCTCCGAGCCGGTCCCTCTTAAAGCTTCAGACTTTCTCAACCTGGAGAGGTTGCTCTCAGACGAAGAGCGCGCGGTACGCGAGGACGTTCACGGGTTCGTGCGCGAGAAGATAAAGCCCTACATCCAGGAGTGGTGGGAGAAGGCGATCTTCCCCAGAGAGATTGTGCCGCAGATGGGAGCGCAGGGGTTGCTAGGTATGCACCTCTCAGGCTACGGGTGCGCCGGCAAGAGCGCTGTAGAGTACGGGCTCGCCTGCCTGGAGCTAGAGGCCGGCGACTCTGGCTTGAGGACCTTCGTCTCCGTACAAGGGTCGCTTGCGATGAGCGCGATCCACAAGTTTGGCTCCGAGGAACACAAGCAAGAGTGGCTGCCCCGGATGGCGAAAGGCGAGGCGATAGGGTGCTTTGGGCTCACCGAACCAGAGGCGGGCAGCGATCCGGCAAGCATGAAGACCTTCGCTCGCAGGGACGGGGACGACTGGATACTAAGCGGCGAGAAACGTTGGATCGGGATGGGCACCATCGCCGATGTGGCCGTGGTGTGGGCAAGGACCGACGAGGAGGGAGAGCCGGTACGCGGCTTTCTGGTACCTACGGATGCGCCGGGCTTCTCTGCCAGGGACATAGTCCACAAGGTATCCATGCGCGCCTCCGTGCAAACCGAGTTGCACCTCGAAGACTGCCGTCTCCCCTCCGACGCCATGCTCCCGGAGGCCAAAGGCTTGGGTGGGCCGTTCGCCTGTCTGAACGAGGCCCGTTACGGGATCATCTGGGGAGCGATGGGAGCGGCGAGGGATTGCTATGAGTGCGCGCTGGAGTACTCAAAGAACCGCATCCAGTTTGGCAAGCCCATCGCCTCTTTCCAGCTCACCCAGCAGAAACTGGTCAACATGATGCTAGAGATAAACAAGGGTACTATGATCGCATTGCACATAGGAAGGATGAAGGATGAGGGACAGGCACGCCCAGAGCATATATCCTTCGGTAAGCTCAACAACGTGCGGGAGGCTATAGAGATAGCGCGCGAGGCACGCACCATACTCGGCGGGAACGGGATAACGCTAGAGTACCCAGTGATAAGGCACGCCAACAACTTGGAGAGCGTGAGGACCTACGAGGGCACAGACGAGGTGCACACCCTGATCCTCGGCCAGGCGATCACCGGCATCCCTGCCTTCCGCTAACCGTGTACGTCTCCTATCGAGTTCTCGAGATCAAGGGTGAGACCGGATGCGAGTCCGACGACGGTCACGAGCGACTCAAAGTTACCGAAGACGAGGCGTTCGCCCTGGCATGCTCTAGCCTTCCTGGCAAAGGAACGGACCGGGGGCGCAACCTGAGGGTAGACTCCACGCGTCACTCTCTCATCGACGGCCCTGGAATTTAGTATCGTGCTCCCGCTCGAAGGCGTAAGGGTCCTCGACCTCTCACGGGTCCTCGCCGGTCCCTACGCGACGATGATGCTCGCGGATCTGGGCGCCGACGTCCTCAAGGTAGAGCACCCCGAGCGTGGCGACGACACCCGTCACTGGGGCCCCCCCTTCGCGGGCGGCGAGTCAGCCTACTTCCTCTCCGTAAACCGCAACAAGCGCTCCGCGGGCGTAGACCTCAAGAGCGAGGCGGGACTGGAGAAGGTGAAAGAGTTGGCTGCAGGCGCGGACGTACTCGTCGAGAACATGCGCCGCGGGACGCTTGCGAAGATGGGCTTGGGCTACGAAGCTCTGAAAGAGGCAAACCCTGGGCTCGTGTACTGCTCCATAACCGGCTTCGGGCCCGGACCAGACGAAGACAGGCCAGGCTACGACTTCCTGATCCAGGCGCGAGGCGGCATCATGGGTATCACCGGCTTCGAAGAGCCGACGAAGGTGGGCGTCGCGGTAGCGGACATGGTCTGCGGTCTCCAAGCGGCGATGGCAGTCCTCGCAGCCCTCTACCGGCGCGGCGAGACCGGGGAGGGCGCGCATGTCGAGGTCCCGCTCTTCGAGAGCCAACTAAGCTGGCTCGCCAATCGTGCCCAGGAGTACCTCGTCTCCGGTGAGGACACGGGCAGGATGGGTAACGCTCACCCGAGCATCGTACCTTACCAGACCTTCCATGCTTCGGATAAGCCGCTCGCCCTCGCGGTCGGTAACGACTCCCAGTTCGCCAACCTCTGCAAGGCCATTGGCCGCCCGGAGCTCGCCGGGGACGAGCGCTTCGCGACGAACCCGGATCGGGTCGCGAACCGCGAGGAGCTGGTCGCTATTCTACAAGAAGAGTTCCGCAAGAAGACGACGGACGAGTGGGTCGAGAGGATACGCGGGGCCGGGGTGCCATGCGGACCGGTCAACACGCTCGCGGGCGTCTTCTCGGACGAACACGTCCTAGGCTCCGGCATTCTACGCGACGTTGAGCATCCGGTGGCGGGAGCGCTGAAGCTTCTCGCCTCGCCCGTGCTCGTCGATGGGGAGCGGTTACCGATTCGTCGTCCCCCGCCCACCCTCGGTCAGCACACCGGTGAGGCCGGAGAGTGGTCCTAGCAGCCAGGCTCCGCTAAGAGGCTAGTGCTCAAGGCCGGAGCGGCAAAGGGAATTAGCTACTATAATTACTCGCGAAGAGGAACGCTTTTTGGGGTTTTAGGAGGAGATCATGGAGCAGCTCGGCGGCGAGAACACAGGGATGCCGACCTCCATCCGAAAGGTGGTGGTGGCGAGCTTTATAGGTACTACTATTGAGTGGTACGACTACTTCATCTACGGGACCGCAGCCGCCCTGGTCTTTGGCCAGCTATTCTTCCCGAGTTTCAGCCCGCTCGCGGGCACTCTGGCGTCTTTCGCCACGTTCGCCGTCGGCTTCGTCGCCCGGCCCTTCGGCGGCGTAATCTTCGGACACTACGGCGACAAGATCGGCCGCAAGGCGATGCTGGTGACAACGCTCCTGATCATGGGCGTGGCTACTTTTCTGGTCGGGATTCTTCCGACCTACGATTCTATAGGCGTCCTAGCGCCGATCCTGCTCGTCGTGCTGCGCCTCATTCAGGGCATCGGTCTCGGCGGCGAGTGGGGCGGGGCCGTCTTGATGGCGGTCGAGCACTCTCCCGAGGACAAGCGGGGACTCAACGGGAGCTGGCCCCAGATGGGGGTGCCCGCGGGGCTCGTGCTCGGGACGGGCGCCTTCGCCGCGGTCTCATACATCTCCGGGGACGCTTTCAATACGTGGGGATGGCGCGTTCCGTTCCTGCTGAGCATACTCCTGATCGGGGTCGGGCTCTTTATCCGGCTCAGCATCTACGAGAGCCCGGCCTTTAGCAAGGTGCGTGAGTCGGGGACCGAGGCCCGGATGCCCATAGTAGACGTTTTCCGCACCTATCCCAAGAACGTGGCTTTGGGCGTGGGCTCGCGCATCGGCATAGACGCAGCCTTCTATGTTCTCGCCGTGTACGCGCTGACCCACATCAGCGCGAACCTGGGGCTCCCACGGAGCACCGGTTTGATCGCGGTCTCCATCGCCGCCCTGATCGAGATCTTTACCATCCCGGCGTTCGCCTCGCTCTCCGACCGGGTCGGCCGGAAGCCAGTCTTGATCGCGGGTGCGGCATTCCTGGGGCTGTGGACCTTCCCGTTCTTCGGTCTGCTCAACACCGGGTCGACGTTCCTGATCATCTTGTCCCTCGTAGTCGGGCTCGCGGTCGCTCACGCCGCGGTGTACGCTGTGCAGGGGGCCTTCTACGCGGAGCTCTTCGGTACCCGCGTGCGCTACTCCGGGGCCTCCATCAGCTACCAGATAGCGGGGATCTTCGGCGGCGCTCTGGCGCCGATCATCGCCACCGCGCTGTTCCCCGTGGGCGGCACCACCCTGATCGCCGCGTACGTAGCCGCGCTCTGCGCCCTGAGCGTCTTGTGCTACGCCCTGGCGCAGGAGACTTTCCGCAAGGACATCTACGAGGAGGAGCCCGAGGAACGCCAGCTCGTCGCGGAGCAAAGGGGGTGAGCGCATGACTGATACGCGAATCGGCGTGGACGTAGGCGGCACGTTCACCGACCTGGTAGCACTCGGCGGCGGCGACATCCTGACAGCAAAGGTCCCCTCTACGCCACGGGACCAGTCTCAAGGCGTGATGAGCGCCCTAGATGCCTCAGAAGTAGAGACGGGTTCGATCTTCGCCCTCGCCCACGGGATGACGGTGGCGACCAACGCGCTGCTCGAACGCCGCGGCGCCCGGACGGCGCTCGTGACGACCGAAGGGTTCAGGGACGTACTGGAGATCGCGCGCCAGAACCGTCCCTCACTCTACGACCTGACCCAGGACCGCCCGCCGACCCTGGTCCCCCGCGAGTTGCGCTTCACCGTGAGGGAGAGGATGGGACCGGAGGGCGAGATCTCTCCTCTCGACGAGGAGAGCCTGGAGAGAGTAGTCTCCGCCATCCGCGAGGCGGAGGTCGAGGCGGTCGCGGTGTGCCTGCTCTTCGCGTTTATGCGCCCGAAACACGAGAAGAGGGTTGGAGAAGCGCTGCGGGAGGCGCTCCCTGACGTGCACGTCTCGCTCTCCAGCGAGGTGCTGCCGGAGTTCCGCGAGTACGAGCGGTTCTCCACCACCGCCGCCGATGCGTACCTGGCCCCCAAACTCGCCGCGTACCTCAGGAACCTGGCCGGCAAGGTAGAGGATGCCGGCGCGCCGACGCCTTCCGTTATGCAGTCCGCCGGCGGGGTGGTGCGGATAGAGGACGCAATAGCCGACGCCGCCGCCTTCGTCCTCTCAGGACCGGCGGGCGGGGTCGTCGGCGCGGCCTACGTCGGGGGGCTGGGAGGGTACCGGGATCTCCTTACGTTCGATATGGGCGGGACGAGCACGGACGTCGCGCCCATCGTGAGCGGCGAGGTGCAGACGACCACGGAGACGATCATCGCCGGCGTGCCGATAAAGCTCCCGATGGTGGACGTGCACACGGTGAGCGCCGGGGGCGGCTCGATCGCCTGGGCCGACGCGGGAGGAGCATTGCGCGTTGGGCCCCACTCCGCAGGTGCCGAGCCCGGACCCGCCGCATACGACAAGGGCGGCGAGGAGCCCGCCGTGACCGACGCGAACCTCTACCTGGGGTACCTGCAAAACGGCGCAGAGCTCGGCGGCGAGGTGGTGTTGAGGCGGGATCTCTCGGAGAAGGCGCTCGGTTCCTTGGGCAAGCAGCTCGATCTGGAGGCGGAGGAGGTTGCCTTAGGGATCGTGCGGGTCGCGAACGCGGAGATGGTGCGGGCGCTGCGCGTGATCAGCATCGAGCGCGGCCTCGATCCGCGGGAGTTCGCCCTGCTGGCCTTCGGCGGGGCGGGCGGGATGCACGCCTGCGCACTAGCCGAGGAGCTCGGCATGAGCACCGTGCTCATCCCCCGGGCGGGCGGGGTGCTCAGCGCTTTAGGGCTCGCGATCTCCGACCTGCGCCACGACTATGTGCGCCCGCACCTTGCAAACCTCGAGGACGTCAAGGCCGTGGAGCTTAAGGAGACCTTCAAGGACATGGAGAATACGGCCGCGAAGGACCTCGAAGAGCCGGAGTACACCCGTCGGGCGGACCTGCGCTACAGGGGGCAGTCCTTCGAACTTACGGTCGAAGCCGAGAGACCTT
>CADCVD010000114.1 GCA_902806055.1 uncultured Rubrobacteraceae bacterium | reverse complement strand
GTAGTCAGAGAGGGCGCAGTAGGTGGGGATCACCTCGGTTGGGACCCCCGCGAGTATTAGGTCCTGGATCTTCGGTATACGGGTGAACTTCTTGCGCTTCGCCGCCACAAATACCTCCTTGAGGTCCTGCGACGGGTCCACGCGGGTGATGTTAAGATTCACCAACGCGGCGGGGTCCGGCCAAAGACTAGCCCGCCGCTTTTTTCTATGCTCTTGTCACGGAGTAGATTAACTTGGTAGGGAACTTCGCGCTACTCGCCTTCGCGGCGAGGTGCCTCTTTCCCTGTACACCGGAAGCTCTGGGTTTCCGAGAAGACCTCTTGGCGGCTCTCTGGTGAATAAGGGAAAGAAACAGCCGGGCTGGGCTTTAGGAGGGGGAAATATTGCCAGCCCGGTCTAAATCTAGACGGTACTGTAATCCGCCTGGGGCGATGCTTCCATAGTACATTTGTACTATGGTTCTCCACTCCCCACTAAGATAAGTTACCGCTCAGTGCAACCCTTCGGGGGTTGTGGGAGAGGATGGAGGTAGTTTATTGGGGCGCATCATTACACTTCTTGCGGTAGGGGTGTGAACCAATGGATCGAAGGAGGCGTATATACGAATAGTCACATACGCCTCTGTTGTCCTAGAGAGAAGGAGGTACCTCAAGGCGGATAGTTATATGTAGATTCATAGCATTATCACAGGCCGCTCTTAGATTAGTAGCACAGGATGGAGAGCGGATGGAAGACAAAGCGCCGTGCTGACGGTGCAAAAGGAGGAAGAAGAAGTATGAGGAAGTTGATGATCCTGGCGGCGATGTTGGCGATGATGCTTGTCGCGGCCGCTCCGGCCTTTGCCCAGACGCAGACTGCCACGGGTGGCAACGTCACCATTGGTGGCCCCTCCGTTAAAGGCAACAATAACGTGGTGGCGCAGTCCCAGAACGTGGTAAACGTGAGTGGTAACGTTGTGCAGCAGCGTAGCACCCAGCAGCAGACGTCGACCAATGTCGCTATCGCTGCAGTTATCAACTCTACCAACAGCAGTGCTACGGCTACCGCTGCCTCCGTGCAGTCCTCTAACCAGTCCGGCATAACCATCGGGGATGTGTCGCAGAGCTGCAGTATAGCCCTGGCCAACGCTAGGTAGTAAGACGCCACACTCACAGAGGAGCAGAGGGCCGGGGACATCTCTAACCCCGGCTCTCTTTTTGTTGTCTTCAAGCCCCTGGGTTTCCCAGAAGACCTCTTAGTCCTCCGTCAAAGATGATTCGCAGTATCCTGCGGCAAACCAAGCCGGAGGGGAGCCGCGGTTATGAAGAAGAAGTACGTCGTCAAGCTCACGAAAGACGGTCGCGGTCGCCTGTGCGACCTCATCTCAGCCGGCGTGGCGTCAGCAAGGATGCTCAACCGCGCCCGCGTCCTGCTCAAGGCGGACACCGGCAAGCACGCGGGCGAGCGGTCGGCGCTCACCGACCGGGAGATCGCCGGGATGCTGGAGACCTCCCGGGCCACGGTGGCGCGCGTGCGCGAACGCTTCTTCCGCCAGGGGCTGGACGCCGCGCTCGAACGCTCTCTACCCGACCGGCTGTACAAGAAGTCGTTGGACGGGCGCGCGGAGGCTAGGCTGATCGCGCTTGCCTGCTCGGGGGCTCCCGAGGGGCGAGATCGCTGGAGCATGCGCCTACTTGCGGACAAGGCGGTGGAGCTCGGCATCATCGAGTCAGTTTCCCACGAGACGGTCAGGAAGACGCTCAAAAAAACGAACTTCGTCCCCACCTGGTCGAAGGGTGGGTGATCCCACCCAAGAAGAGTGCGGCGTTCGTTTGCCGGATGGAGGACGTCTTGGACCTCTACGAGGAGCCCCACGACCCGCTCTTCCCCGTGGTCTGCTTCGACGAGCGGCCCTGCCAGCTGTTGGCCGAGGTGCGCGAGCCGCTACCGGGCGGACCAGGAACGCCGAGGCGCCAAGACCACGAGTACGAGCGGCGCGGTATGGCCCACGTGCTGATGGCCTTCGAGCCGCTCACCGGTTGGCGGCATACAACCGTGACCGAGAGACGCCGAAACCAGGAGTTTGCCGAGGAGGTGCGACGCCTGGCCGAAGAGGTATACCCCGGCGCCGAGCGCATCCGCTTAGTGTGCGACAACCTCTCGACCCACTCGGCGGCAGCCTTCTACGGTACCTTCCCCCCGGAGCAGGCCCGGTGCCTGGCGAAGCGCGTGGAGTTCGTCTACACGCCGGTGCATGGCTCGTGGTTGAACATGGTCGAGATCGAGCTCTCGGTGCTAGTGAGGCAGTGCCTCGGCAGGCGGAGGCTGCCAGACATCGAGACGCTAAGAAGGGAAGTTGAAGCCTGGTGCAAAGAGCGCAACCGCCTCGGTGTGAGTGTCAATTGGCGTTTCACGACCGACGACGCCCGCACGAAGCTGCGCAAGCTCTACCCATCCATTGATCCTTGACGCTAGACTAGAACTAGATGAGTGTTGCGAGGATCTCCTCAGGCCCACAACCCCTTGATGCGGCCTTGAGGACGACCCAGGCGCCGGGTGCCCAAGAATGCGTAGGTGTAGGCGCAGAATGTGCAGAAAAACGAAGCCCGTCAAGGGAACGAGAGGGATGCTCTTTCCCGCTATTCACCAGATTGACGCTAAGAGGTCTTCTCGGAAACCGAGAGCTGAGTAGTTGCCGCTTTGGGATGTTCTCGGAATCTTCCAAGTTTGAAGCACGGAGGTAAGGGTACGAATATTTGAGAAGAGGCTATTAGAGATAATCTCTGGGATATCAGAAACCCGAACACCAGAGAGGAAGTTGAATGAGTTCTCTCACTACGTTGGTCGGGGCTATCCTTATAATCGCCACGCTGATCGACGCTTTCCAGACCCTGTTTCACCCGAGCGGGAAAGGCCGCCTCAGCCGGACTCTAATTTATGGTGTCTGGAAGGCGACACACTTGGTCGCTAGGCGGTACCCGAAGGCTCTGCAAATCGCCGGCCCGTTGGGCTTTCTCGTCACCCTGACTACCTGGACTGCGATGCTCACGCTAGGCTGGGCCTTCATCTACTGGCCACACCTGCCTGATGCGTTCTCCTTCGATCCGGGGATGGACCCTTCTTACAACGCAGGATTCGACACCGCACTCTATTTCTCAATAGTAAGCCTTACGACGGTGGGTTACGGAGACATCTTGCCGAATGCTAACTGGATCAGGATCATCGCTCCTGTGCAGGCCTTGACCGGCTTCGGTCTTCTTACCGCTAGCATCACGTGGCTGCTCTCGATCTTTCCTGCGCTCTCTTATCGCCGAGCCTTTGCTGATGAGATCCTACTCCTTCGCAACACGGAGTCGGAGATGGGGATCTCCGTGACCAACCTGGGCAGCGACACGGCTCAGCAGATACTTGGCAAGGCTACTTCGCAGCTGATCACTATCAGGGGGGATCTCATCAAGTTTCCGATTGCATACTACTTCCACAGCAGGGATGAGCAGGCCGAGCTGTCTGTGATAATGCCGTATCTGCTGGAGTTAGTAGAGAAAACCAGCGATGCCGAATGCGCTCCTGAAGTACGCATGCGGGCTATGATGCTACGCGGCGCGATCGAGAAGTTTTCCACCACGGTCGCATCACGCTTTCTCGGTCTCTCGCCCTCGACCCCGACTGATGAGGTCATGGAGGCCTACGCTCGTGACCAACTTCAGCTGTCTAGCGTCGAGGATGACAAAGAGCCCTAATCCGGCGTGTGCTCAAAATCGAGGAGCTTACACTTCGCTAAGAGGCGAACTTTCGAGAAGGCCTGGGCATATTGAAAGACTCCTTCATAACCATTTTCGGCCTTTCGTTGGGCTTGTGTTGGGGCCAAGCTACCTATATTCACCGAGTTGCCGCTAAGAGGTCTTCTCGGCAACTCGTATACCAAATTCTGCATAGATTCTTCTTGTGGAAACCGCTGCAATGTCGTGAACATCTCATGAAGCACGATAGTCGATACAACATCTGGTAGCTCTGAACAAACATTTAATGGAGTGCATGAGACTCCACTGAGGTCCTCGCTAGCGGTGGAATTGGTTAGTTCGATCCGTGCCCCAACCCTTTCTAGCCTTGTTCGCGGCCGAGCTAGTTAGCAAGGGGAGTACCGCTTGCTAGCGCGAGTTGCGCGAGGTAGACCACAGTTTAGGGCGGATATCCGGTACGCTACTCCCATCCTTCGCTAGAAAAGCCGTTTTGAGGGAAACTGGATGTATGGTTGGGATAGGTAGCGTGCGGCGTACGAGAACAACCCAACCTCATGCCCTGCGAAACACTTTCTAAGTTCCGGCCCTCCTCGTACCTTTGAGGAAGAACTTCTTGGCCTCCTGGTTAAAGGTCTCGGCTCGCTCATCGTGGGGCAGGAGGGCGGCGTTACGGAATATCCTCATCTCGGCCCGGGGGTTTAGCCGGGCGAAGCGGCTCGCCTGCGAGACCGGCGTGGTGCGTGCCTCCTGACCCCAGGCGATAAGGGTCTTGTGGGGTACGCGCGGCCACAGGTCCGAGAGCCCGAGGTTGAGCTTGCCGGAGACGAAGGCCGCCGGGAAGTGCTTCGCTCCCGGCTGGTGGCTCGTGCGGTAATAGTCCTCGACGAGGTCTTGCGTGACGAACTTCTGGTCGTGGTAGGACATGCCGCCGAGGAAGTAGCGGAGGCCGCGCCGGGAGACGAGGGCGTTGTAGAGGGCGTCCCCGAGGACGGGCGTGCGAAAGAAGCCGTGGATCGCGTCGCCCAAAGCGCCGGAGGACCGGTCAAGGCTGCCGAGGCCGGTAGGGCAGATGAGGACGAGCTTCTTGAAGAGCCTCGGGTTGCGGACCGCCGCCGGCACGACGAGCGCCGCCGAGAGCGAGCTCGCCACGAGATGGGCCTGACTCCCGATCTCCTCCCGCGCAAAGTCCTCGACCTGCGCGGCGACGTCCTCCGGCCCGTACGAGCGTCGCGGTCTCTCCGAGAGCCCACACCCCAACAGGTCCAGGGCGTAAACCCGAAAGTCCTCCGAGAGCTCCCGAAAGTTCTTCCGAAACTCGTAAGATGACGCCCCCGCGTAGGACCCGTGTACCAACAACACCGGTGGCGCCCCAACCTCTCCCGCCACCTGGTACGCCAGCCTCCAGCCCCGCCAGTTGTAGCGCCGCTCCTCGCCGCCCGCGAGCCGCGCGGGCTCCCCGACCTTCCTCAGCCTCCGGTTCAATGCCGAGAGCCCGGCTAAACAACCTACCATACCCGCGACTGCCGTCCGCAGCTTCATATCTCCTCCTCGTTGCACAAAGACACTATCCTAGCCCGTGATCGGTCTCAGGAGAAGCCCCGGCCGGTCCGGTTCGTACATCGAAGATCCGCTTTTCGAGATAACTACTAAACGGGAGAAGTTGCGTGGATCGCGAGCGGCTGAACGCTCCCCCCGTCATATTTCCCGTCAAACGATATAAAGTGACGCGGCAGGCGGCTTTGGGGAGGTAGTTTGGAGAGATGAGGTTCTGTGCGAACGTCTCGATCTTATTTAAAGAGGTGCCGTTTCTGGAGCGGTTCGGAAGGGCCAGGGAAGCGGGTTTCTCTGTGGTCGAGTTCTGGTGGCCCGCCGGGGAGGACCTCGGGGAGGTCGAGCGGGCGATAAAGGACGCGAACCTCACGGTCGCGCTCTTCAACTTCGACGCGGGGGACATGCCGAACGGTGATAGGGGCCTGCCTGGCGACCCGAAGCGCGAGGAGCAGTTCCGGGAGAACGTGCCGGTGGCGTTGGACCTCGCGAAGAGGCTGGGTTGCGGGAGGCTGAACGCCCTTGTAGGGCACGAGATCCCGGGGATGAGCCGGGAGGAGCAGTTGGAGTTGGCTCGAAAGAACGTGGCCTGGGCCGCCGGCAGGGCGGAGGAGCAGGGCGCCAGGGTGATGGTCGAGGCGGTCAACACCTTCGAGAACGGTCCTTATCTGATCTCCACGACCGCGCAGGCGGCGGAGTTCGTAAGGAGCGTCGGACGTACCAACGTGATGCTCCAGTACGATGTCTACCACATGCAGCGGATGGAGGGGAACCTGGTGGCGAACATGCGGGAGCATATCGGGGAGATAGGGCACGTGCAGATCGCGGACTCGCCCGGGAGGGGGGAGCCGGGGACCGGTGAGATCCACTACCCCTACGTCCTCGCCACCCTCGAAGACCTCGGCTACGATGGCTACGTCGGCCTGGAGTACAACCCGACGACGCAGAAGACCGAAGAGAGCCTCGCGTGGCTGCCGAAAGAGCTGCGCGGTGGCGACGCAAGCGCCGGAGACCTAAACCTGTAGGAGGAGCAGATGGCCGAGAGAGTAGGGTTCGTGGGGCTCGGGATCATGGGCAAGCCCATGGCGAAGAACCTCATGCAGGCGGGATACGAGCTCGTCGTACACAACCGGAGCCCGGAGAAGGCGGAGGAGCTGGCTGGAGAGGGCGCCACCGCCGCCGAGAGCCCGAAAGAGGTCGCCGGGCAGAGCGACATAATCATTACCATGCTGCCCGACTCGCCCGACGTGAGGGAGGCTCTCGACGGGGAGGGCGGAGTCCTCGAAGGGATCAGGGAGGGTGCGCTCGTCGTGGACATGAGCACCATCTCTCCGGTAGTCACCGGGGAGTTGGCTGCGGCGGTTAGAGAGAAGGGCGCGAGCATGCTCGACGCGCCGGTCAGTGGCGGTGACGTGGGGGCTATCGAGGGGACCCTCTCCATTATGGTCGGTGGATCAGAGGAGGACTTCGAGAGGGCGAGGCCCCTCTTCGAGGTGATGGGCGAGACCGTGACCCACGTCGGGCCGACCGGTGCGGGGCAGGTGACGAAGGCGGCGAACCAGATCGTGGTGGCGCTGACCATCGAGGCCGTCTCGGAGGCGCTGGTGCTCGGCTCGAAGGGCGGGGTCGCGCCGGAGAAGATCCTGGACGTCCTCTCCGGCGGCATGGCGGGCAACAAAGTGATGGAGGCCAAGCGGGAGAAGTTCCTCTCGCACACCTTCGACCCCGGTTTCCGCGCGGAGTTGCATCACAAGGACCTCGGCATCGCGCTGGCGGCGGGAAGGGAGTACGGGGTCGCGCTGCCGGTGACGGCGATAGTAGACCAGATGCTACTCTCGATGAAGAGGAAGGGCTGGGGAGGCGAGGATCACTCGGCGCTCTTGAAGGTGATCGAGGACCTCTCGCAGCACGAGACGGGGAGCTAGAGTAAGGAGCAGCCGGGACTCGACCGTACGTGAGTC
>CADCVD010000113.1 GCA_902806055.1 uncultured Rubrobacteraceae bacterium | reverse complement strand
CCAGCGTGACGCTTCCCTACCTGCTAAAGATAGCCGACGAGGGCGTGGAGGGCGCCGCCGCCTCCGACCCAGCACTCTTCAAAGGTCTCTCGACCCTGCGCGGCAGCCTCGTCTCGGAGCCGGTAGCAGAGGCTCACGACCTGGCCCACGAGCCGGCCGAGCATCTGCTCGGCTAAACTGTCCGCAGATAAAAAGTGAGGGCCGAAACCTGCTACGCTCCGGTCTCCTCCTCTTCGACCTACCTACAAGGGCATGGCCCGTCTCGTCCTACGCTTGATCTGCTCGAGGAGCGACTCGCGGGCCGACGCTTGTGCTCTACGAAGAGCGCGCCGAGCTTAGCGGAAGTAATCCTCGCTTTAACCCTTGATAGAGAACACCTTGTCAAAACGCAGCCTTCGTCGTCGTAGCGGCGGAATGATATGAGCCTAAAATCCAGTGGGCTGGTGTATGGAGGAGACTCCGGAAGAAGCCTTAGAAGGCGTTGTTCTGCTCCTCTGCCAGCGGCGCGACCTCCTAAGCTGCCAACTTCCTGGCTATCTCTACTTGCTTGTACATCTCTACAGTGTGCCTACGACCATGCTTCACATAGATCGCTCCAGGCCTGTGCTCCTGACTCCCGGCTGTCAGACAACGAGAGCTCTGCGTACTGTGTCCATCCTCGTCCTTACGATTCCGCCAACGCCTCCTTAATAGCGTTCTCTCCCTGTTGCTCGTTGCAGTACACTCTTGCGAGTCGGTCTAGATCCCTGCTGCGCACACCCTTAGACGTATTAAGCCATGCCGAGCGCTTTCAGCGCCGATGTCCCGGGTTTACGATGTCCTGCGGGATGTAGTTGGGATACGAGAGATGGAGGGAGACGATGATGTTCGAGGATCCGCGGGAGGGGTACGTGTTGCTGGGACGTATGGAGGGGAACATCCCCGGTTACCTTTCCTATGGTGTAGAGGAAGGGGAGGTAGTCTGCGTATTCCGGAGTCCGGAGGAGGCCGAGCGTTTCTACGTACATTGGCGAGCCCGGATTCCCGGCGAGGGCTGGGAAGCGGTGAGGCTGCACGAGAGAGAGCTCGTAGAGGTGCTCGGAAACTTCGATCTCGTATCAGTCAGCCCGCAACCCGAGCCCGGTCAGGCCGAGTATCTCTATACCGTCGAGGACTTCGTCAGCACGTTGCGGTAAGTATCGTGGAGAGGGGCTACATATAGTGTCTTGGAAGATCCTTACTACCTTTGATCGGGAAAGATCCTACTTTCGGTTGGTAAAATTCGGCAAGTCTTTGATACAGTATGTGCGGTAGAGAGAGCCGGCGGACCGTATATTATCCTGGTCGCCGATCCTGTTAGACGGAGCAAGTGAGAGGTGAAAAGGTGCGCTTGAGAAAGCTCTTATTAATAGTTGCGGTCCTGATGATGACTGTGGTCCTGGCCGCTTGCGGCGGGTCAGAGGATCAGGGGAGCGCTCCGTCAGAAGACGATGTTCAGGCGCCCACCGCCCCTGCCACCAGCGAGGATCAGGACACCCAGGGTCCGGCGGACAAGACGCTCAAGGTCACCGTACCCGCGATGGAGCGCATTCAGAACTCTCCGGTCCCTACCACGGCCGGCGACGATGAGGATGCTCTAAGGGACTACGTTGGCATACACCTGGAAGGAACGGGCTTCCCTTGGGAGGATGAGGCTAACGTGTATATCGCGGGTCACCGTCTCGGCTACCCGGGCACGGACAGCTTCCTGGCCTTCTACGATATCGACGCCGTCCAGGTAGGGGATCAGGTAACCCTCTCTGACGCCGACGGCAAGCAGTACACCTACGAGGTTTTCAACGTCCTCACGGTCGCTCCTACTGACCTGTACGTTACCGAGCCTATCCAGGGCAGGAACGTGGTGACGCTACAGACGTGTACGCTCCCCGACTATACCAATCGCGTGATCGTCCAAGGCGAGCTCATGGACAGCCAGGCTTGAGGCAGGGCTAGGAAACAGTTAGTGAACAAGAGGGTCGGGGTTAACCCCGACCCTCTTGTTCTTTGAATCCGAGGCGCCTCGAACCGTTAGAGACCGTACGATGCGCTCGATACCTTATCAGGATCTGCGTGATCGGGTGGTCTTCCGGCGCGCCGGTCCTTTTCACGTTTACAGTTGTAAGGTAGGCTTCGTACAGTAGTCTGATATGTTGAGGGCGATTGGGGAAAAGATGCTGGAAAGGCAGGCATAGTACTGAAACGCAAAGCGAGCCTAATCAGACTGGGAAATGGTGCTCTGACGGGCTGATATGCTGCTCGGGATCGACCTTGGCACGGGCTCTGTAAAAGCTCTTTTGATGGACGAGGGCGGCGAAGCGTGGGGGGAGGGGACGGCTTCTTATGCCGTCTCTGCGCCGCATCCAGGGTGGGCCGAGTCGGACCCGGAGAAGTGGTGGTGGGCCGTCTCGCTCGCGGTTCGGGGGGCGGTCGGAGGACACGGCAGCGAAGTCTCGGCTTTAGGGCTCTCTGGGCAGATGCACGGGGTTGTGCTCTCGGACGGAGCGGGAAGCGCGCTGCGCCCGGCGGTGCTCTGGGCGGATCGGCGTTCGGGCAGGGAGCTTGAACAATATCGGAGTCTCGGCGAGGAGACGCTACGGTCTTTCGCCAACCCGCTCGCGACGGGGATGGCGGGCCCGACCCTTCTATGGCTGCGCGATCATGAGTCGCGGGCTTATGGTTCGGCTACCTACGCGCTGCAGCCAAAGGACTGGCTCAGGCTACGGCTGACGGGTGAGGCTCTCTCGGAGCCCTCTGATGCCTCGGCTACCCTACTCTACGACCTCGAACATGACTCCTGGTCGATAACTACGGTGAGGGCATTCGGCCTCCGGGAAGATCTTCTCCCGCCGCTAGTACCTTCGTCCGCCGCTGCTGGAGTCCTCTCTAAGGAAACTGCCTCTCGTCTTGGCCTAAGCGAAGGGATACAGGTTGCGGCGGGCGCCGCGGACACGGCTGCTGCTGCTCTTGGATGCGGCCTTTTAGAGCCTGGCCCGGTGCAGCTCAACGTCGGCACGGGCGCTCAGATTCTCTCCGTATGCTCCAGACCAACAACCGGTTCGAATATACAGACTCACCTCTACAGGACCGCGACCGAAGGCCCGCATGGCCGCTACTATGCGATGGCCGCTATCCAGAATGCTGGGCTCGTCCTCGAATGGGCGCGCAAGCTGCTGAACGTCTCCTGGGACGAGCTATACGCAGAGGCTTTCTCTGTACCGCCCGGTGCCGGTGGCGCCGCTTTCCTGCCGTATCTCGGCGGCGAGCGCACGCCTCACTTCGATCCCGACGTACGCGGCGCCTGGACGGGCCTGGATCTCTCGCACGAACGCGCCCACCTCCTCCGCGCCGCCCTCGAAGGGGTCGCCTTCTCCCTGCGCGAGGGGCTCGAAGCGTTGGAGAGGGCCGGCATCGAAGCTCCGCAGCTGCGTCTCGCCGGGGGCGGGGCCGCAGAATCTCCCTGGCGTCAGCTCCTCGCGGATGTTTTGGGACGGCCCCTTCTCGCCTTCTCTCCCTCCGTTGCCAGGAAAGCCTCCGCCCGCGGGGCGGCGCTCCTCGCCGGGCTCGCCTCCGGCGTCTACGAGAAGGGAGACATTCTGGCTCTGGTGCCCGAGACCGAGACTGCCATTGTGCCTCGGAACACCGCTCCCTACGAACCTGCCTACGAACGCTACAAAGAGCTCTACCACCGGCTCCGGGAGTAACGTCTCGATACCGCGTATGCCCGGGAAGAGAACCCGGGGCTTAGAGCTATCGCGGCGCTAGAGGCCGAGGGGGACGCGGCCGGGCCGGGCGACGCCGCTCTCTATCGCCGCGTCTCGCACGGCTATCGCGACACGCTCGTGAACGTCCGGGTCGAGAGCAGCGGGGACCAGCTCCGAGCCGGAGGCGAGGGAGGCGAGGGTCTCGGCAGCGGCCAGCCTCATCTTCAGGTTGATCTCTCCCGCCCCCGCCAGGAGCGCCCCGCGGAAGATGCCAGGGTAGCCCAGCACGTTGTTCACGGCCGCCCCGTCTGCGGCGAACGCTGCGCCCGCCTTCAAGGCGTCCTCGGGCTCTATCTCCGGGTAGGGGTTCGTGAGCGCCAGGATCACCTGCCCTCCCCGGACCATCTCAGGCTTTATAAGTCCCGTTACCCCCGTCGTCGCGACGACCACGTTCGCCTCGCGCATCACGGTCTGCATGTCGGTAACCTCGATACCCTTCGCCCTTGCCCGCTCGTGGCTCGCCTCGTTCGGGTCCGAGGCGAGAACTCTCTTTGCCTTCCCGTCTACCATCAACGAGGCGATGCCGAAGCCCGCCGCGCCCAGCCCGATCTGGCCGACCGTCGCCTCCTCTAGCGTGAACCCGGCCTGCCGGCAGGCGACGATGGCCGCTGCAAGCGTTACCACGGCCGTGCCGTGCACGTCGTCGTGCATCACCGGCTGGGGGAGGGCCTCTTTGAGCCGGCGCTCTATCTCGAAGCACTCCGGCGTCGAGATGTCCTCCAGGTGTATGCCGCCGAAGCCGGGCGCTATGCGCTCTACCGTCTCAACGAACTCGTCGACGTCCTTCGTGTCTATAAGGATCGGCATTGCCGAGACGTTGGCGAGCTGATGGTAGAAGACCGCCTTGCCCTCCATCACCGGCATCGACGGGACGGGACCGATATCGCCAAGGCCCAGCACGCGGGTACCGTTCGTGCAGATGGCGACGCTGCGCCCGATCATGGTGAGCTGACGCGCGAGGGAGGGGTCTTCGACGATAGCTGTACAAGCCCGCGCTACCCCCGGCGTGTAGACGTCACGCATATCCTGCACCGTCCGGACCGGTTGGGTCGCTTCGATCAGGAGCTTCCCGCCTTCGTGCTTGAGTAGCGCCCGGTCACGAAACCACAGGACCGTGACCCCCTCAAGCTTGTTTAGGAGGTCCGCGACGCGCTCGGCGCTTGCATGGTTGTCTACCTCCAGCGTAACTTCCCGTATAGAGGAGTCCCGTCCGACGTTAACCGTGGTCACGTCGCCGATCAAACCATCACCTTCGGCTATCGTCCCGGCGACCCTGGCGAGCTGCCCGGTACGGTGTGGCAACTGTATGCGGTACGTGTAATCAAGCGGCATGGTCGGCCTCCTGAAGTCCCCTTGCTCTTTCCCCAACAGTACACTGAATAATACGACCTGGCGCAACTAGAGGCCCAGAATCGTACCTCAAGCCAGCTGCTGCCCTCGTGAAACACAAGAACACTTGTTAGCGTATGAATTCTGATATACTGCAGAGGCAATTGAAGGTGGGTAACAGTAGATGGAGCGTCGCCCCCATATGAGAGGGGCGATTTTTGTTTGTTGGAGCCCAAGAAAAAGGAAGGTGGGCTCAAGTATGCCCCAGGGTACGGTCAAGTGGTTCAGTGATGAGAAGGGCTACGGCTTTATCTCCCCGGACGAGGGAGGCGAAGACCTCTTCGTGCATCACACCGGGATCTCCGGTAGCGGGTTCAAGTCCCTCGAAGAGGGGGCGAAGGTCTCCTACGAGGCGACCCGCGGTAAGAAGGGCATGCAGGCGGAGAACGTTACCCCCGCTTAATAGAACAGCAGCCTAACAGAACGCGAGGGCCGGGGAACATCCCTGGCCCTTTCTACGTCGATAGAGACTTGCCCTTCGGCGGGCGCAAAGATAGAGAGAGCGTATATCTCAGAAGCGCGCCGGATGTAGGCTCGGCGTCTCTAAAGGGAGGTTTAGTGAACTATGTAATAGCCGTGTTGGTAGGTCTGGTGCTCGCGGAGGTGGCTACCCTCATCACCACCATCTACTTGCACCGGGTGCTATCGCATAAGGCGATCTGGCTTCACCCAGCCGTAAAGATGTTCATGCGCTTCGGCACCTGGATGCTTACCAGCATCTCGCCGAGAGAGTGGGTCGCCGTACACCGCAAGCACCACAACTTCAGCGATGTCGAGGGAGACCCGCACAGCCCTCACATCGAGGGGTACTGGCAGATCATGATCGGCAACGTCTACTACTACCGCCGCGAGGCGAACAACGACAACACCATGGAGAAGTACGCCTCCGACCTCCCCTTTGACCGTCTGGACAGGATGTTTCTTAGGCGCGGGACGCTCGGCTTCTCTCTGACGGGCTTGATCCTGGTGCTCCTGATGGGCATCGGCCCCGGTCTAGTAGCCCTCGCGACGCTCGCGGTCGTGTACTTGGTCCTTAACGCCGCGATCAACGGCGCCGGACATACCTTCGGCTACAAGAGCTTCGAGAACGACGCGACCAACCTGAAGCTGCTGGCGCTCATTACCTTCGGCGAGGGTCTGCACAACAACCACCACGCCCGTCCGGCCTCGGCGAAACTCTCTGCCTTCCGCGGTGAGTTTGACCCTGCGTGGCCCGTGATTCGGCTCCTGGAGAAGCTCCGGCTCGCGAAGGTTCTCACCAAGGTAGACGAAGGCTGGGAGGACCACCGCCGCCGCATACCAAAGACCACCGTCAGCCCAACTGGCCGCGTTCTCGTAAAGGACTAACCGGGGTGCTCATGAGTAGCCTGCCGGGCGCGCAGGCTACTCTAGCCCTGGCTGATGTGCTGCTCTTGGGGTAGTTGCTCTAGCCCGGATATAAGTAGCTTCGTCGCTTCGTGACCAGCGAGTGGTCTGGCGAAGTAATATCCCTGGCCCACTCCGCACCCTAAGTTACTCAAGAGGGTTAGTTGCTCGGCGTTCTCGATGCCTTCAGCGGTGACGTTTAGGTTGAGGGACTTGGCGAACGCGATGGTGGCGTGCACGATCGCAGTGTCCCCCGCGTCGCTACCGAGCCCGTTGACGTATGAACGGTCGATCTTCAAGGTGTCTATGGGGAAGCGCTTGAGGTAGGAGAGGGACGAATATCCTGTCCCGAAGTCATCCATCGCCAGGCAGATTCCTATATTTTTGAGCTCCCTCAACGTGGTTATGTGCGCGCATCGTGCATCATGACGCTCTCCGTGATCTCTAGTTTGAGGTCTTGGGGAGCCAGGCCGGTCTCCTTGAGGGTTTTGCGGATCTCCTTGACCAGGTTTGGCTCCTGGAACTGGCAGGCGGAGACGTTAACGTTGAGAGTAAGGGACAATTCTCTCCGGTGCACTTCCTGCCACTCTCGCACTTGGCGGCAGGCTTCCTTCAACATCTACTGGCCAATGTGGGTTATAAGTCCCGTCTGCTCCGCCAAGGGTATGATCTCGCTCGGGGGGATCAGACCATACAGGAGATGCTGCCAACGTACTAGCGCCTCCACCCCTGTTATTGCGCCGGTCTCGAGCGAGACCAGCGGTTGGTAATAGACCCGGAACTCCTTCTCCTTGATAGCCCGGCGCATCTCTGACTCTTGCACCAGACGTCCCCCGGTCG
>CADCVD010000112.1 GCA_902806055.1 uncultured Rubrobacteraceae bacterium | reverse complement strand
GCTATACTTCAGTCGTCCTCGTAGCGCCCTCCGAGATGCTTGGCCAAGAATTTCTCGGCGGCGGCGTAGAACTTCAGGCGGTTCTCGGGTTGCGCGAAGCCGTGACCCTCGTCCTCGAAGAGCAAGTACTCGTGGTCTATACCTTTCTCTTTCATCGCGGCCACGACCTGCTCCGCTTCGGCCTGCTTGACTCGCGGGTCGTTGGCCCCCTGGGCTATCAGCATGGGGATACGTATTCTGTCCACAAAGAACAACGGCGACCGGGACTTCAAAAACTCCTCCTCGGTCTCAGGGTTGCCGACCCGCTGGTAGAAGGTAGCCAGGAACGTGGACCAGTACGGCGGGATGCTGTTGATGAGTGTGATGAGGCTGCTCGGTCCCACGATATCCACCGCGCACCGGAACAGGTCCGGCGTGAACGTCGCCCCGACGAGCGCCGCGTACCCGCCGTAGGATCCGCCGTAGATTGCCACCCGCTCGGGGTCTGCTATACCCCCGCCGACGGCCCACTCTACGGCATCCACCAAGTCGTCGTGCATCTTCGCGCCCCACTCCTTGTTCCCGGCATTGAGAAAATTCTTACCGTAGCCGGTCGAACCGCGGTAGTTGACCTGCAGGCACGCGTACCCCCGGTTGGCGAACCACTGCGCCTCCGGATTGTATCCCCACGCATCTCGCGCCCACGGCCCGCCGTGTACGTCGAGCACCATCGGTAACCCCTCGCGCCCCGCGCCCGGCGGTAGGGTCAGGTAACCCTCTATAGCGAGACCGTCGCGGGCGGTGAAGGAGACGGGCTCCATGCGGGCGAGGGTATGCTCGTCGAGCGCGGGCCAGGCGTTGAACAGTTGATCGCCTTCTCTCTCCCCACGCCTGTACGAGTAGTAAGAAGGCCCGCGGTCGTCGGCGGTAAATGCTACCAGCCAGTTCTCGTCGGCCCGGTCGCGGCTCGTGACGGCGAAATCGCCCCGGTCGAGCTTCCTTATGGCTTCGAAGTCGTCCCGGACTCTCTCGTCCAGCACTATCCACTCGGCCCGGGCCTTCTCTATCGCCACGGCCTCGATCTGGTACGTCTCGGGGTTGACTAGCGCGTCGCTCACGTCGTAACGCTCGTCCCCGGCGAGAACATCGTATGCGCCGCTCCTCAGATTCAGCGAGGCGAGTTGGGCGGCGTTCGCGCCGCGCGAGTCGAGCAGGTAGATCCTCACTCCGTCCCCGGAGAAACCGATCGGGCCGCTATTTAGCGCGTCCTCCGGTCCCCAGCTTACCAGCGTGTCCCAATCGTCCTCCTCCGTCTCGCGGAAGAGCAGGTCGAAGCCGCCCTCGAGCGTAGCGGACATCGCCCCGCGCACCCGGAAGTCCCTATCAGCGATCCACTGCGCTACGTTGCCGGGGTTCTTCGCGACGAGCTCCAGGTCCCCGCCCGATATGGAGAGCCGGTAGACATCGTGGACCTGCGGGTTCTCCTTGTTGAGACCGACGAGCAGCGCGTCGGGAGAACTTCTGTTTTTAGCCAGAAGCTGCGCCTGGACACCATCGAAGGGCGTAAGGTCACGCGTCTCTCGCGTCTCAGGATCGGCAGCGTAAATACGCCAGTCCTCGTTTCCGCCAACGTCCTGAAGGTAGACGATGTGCTTGTTGTCCTCCGCCCAGAAGTAGGCACGGATACCGCGCTTATCATCCTTTGTGACCGGCCGGTAGTCCTCGCCTCCAACCGGAGAACCAACCGGCCCAACCCACACGTTCAAGACGCCGTCCACCGGGGCGAGGTAGGCGAGGCGTTCGCCGTCTGGGGACAGGCGCGGCTGGGCCTTCTCGGGGTTGCCGAAGAGTACTTCGCGTGGGAGAAGGGGCGGCAAGGACGTATGAAGGTCAGTCATCTCTTCCTCTCTCATTACTAGCGTTATCAAGAGTTTAGCGCGTTGCCTCGCGAGGTTTGCCGCCTGGAGTATGCTAGCGCAAGGTCGGGTAATCGGTGGGCTGGACGGCGTGAGGTCCCTTGCCGGTTTCGGTAGCGATATGCAGCCGGGCGAGCTGCCGCGAGGCTACCCTAGCACATCGTGCATGGAGTAGAGACCGGGCTCCGCGATCGCGGCGAACCTCGCGGCTCGCATCGCGCCGTCGGCGAAGGTGCGCCGTGAGAGGGCGCGGTGGACTACTTCGACCTCCTCGCCTTCGGAGTAGAAGATCAGGCGGTGCTCTCCGACGACCGCCCCTCCGCGCAGGGCGTGTACCCCGATCTCTCCTTCTCTTCGGGGAGCTGCGCCCTCCCGTCCGTAAACGGCAACCTCTTCTAGCTCCTGTTCCCGTCCTTCGGCTGCGGCGCGCGCGAGCAGCAGCGCGGTTCCAGAAGGCGCATCTTTCTTGTGGCGGTGATGGGCTTCTACAACCTCGATGTCGTAGCCTGCTAGCTTCCGGGAGAGGTCCCGGACTACCTCGCTTAGCAAGTTGACCCCGACGCTCATGTTCGGGGCGAGGACGATGGGGATGCTCCTTGCCGCCTCTTCGACCTTGGCGCGTTGCTCTTCGCTCAACCCAGTGGTCCCGATAACGTGTGGTTTGCCGTAGGAGAGGTGCTTGACGGTCGCCTCGGGCGTGGTGAACTCGATAAGAACCTCTACCTCTTCGGGCGGGTCTTCAGTGACAGCGACGTCGATCCTACCGGCGCCGCAGAGTTCGCCGAGGTCGGCGCCTAGTGCGGGGGAGCCGGATGCGTCGGTGCCGCCCACGAGCTCGATGCCGTCCGTCTCGAGGGCGGCGCGGCAGAGCTCGCGACCCATGCGACCAGCGGCTCCGATTATGGCGACCCTGGTCAAAGTACCTCTTCGGGGGTGGGGAGGAGGGTGGCGCTTGCCTCCACAACCTCCTGAAGCGTGCGCAGGTTCTCGCCAGACATCGGGACGAGGGGGAGACGCACCTCGTCGGAGCAGAGGCCCAGGAGAGAGGCGGCTGCTTTTACGGGGATGGGGTTCGTCTCCAAAAAGAGCGCCCTAAAGAGAGGGAGGAGCCGGTAGTGGAGCTCGCGGCCGCGCGAGAGGTCGCCGGCATTGAGCGCCGCCACCATCTCGGAGACGGCAGCGGGGGCGACGTTAGAAGCGACGGAGATCACTCCGCTCCCACCAAGCGCCATCACCGGGAGCGTCATCGGGTCATCGCCGGAGAGGATAACGAACTCCTCGCCCGCGAGGTGCCTGACGTCGCTCGCCATGTTCATCGAGAGGGTAGATTCCTTGACCCCGACGACGTTCGGAACCTCTGCGAGGCGTGCCAGGGTTGCGGCGCTGATCTCAACGCTCGTGCGACCCGGGATGTTGTAGAGGATCAGGGGTAGCGACGTACTCTCGGCGATGGTCGTGAAGTGACGGTAGAGGCCCTCCTGGGTTGGCTTGTTGTAGTACGGGGAGACCTGTAGAGAGCCGTCCGCGCCCGCCTCTTCGGCCATCTTCGTATACTTGATAGCCATGTCCGTGCTGTTGGAGCCGGTCCCCGCGACTACGGGCACCCGGCCTGCAGCCACGCGCACCACGGTCTCGATGACGAGCCGGTCCTCCTCCTCGCTAAGGGTAGGACTCTCGCCGGTGGTGCCGCAGGGAACGAGGCCGTTTACGCCTTGCTGTATCTGGAACTCGACCAGGGCCTCGAGTGCCTCTTCGTCCACCTCACCGTTCCTGAACGGGGTGACGAGGGCCGTAAACGCGCCGCTAAACATCTCTCTCCTCCAGTTCGTAGTCCTCATGGAGACGGCGGACCGCCTCCTCCACCCTGTCCGCGGGTAGTACGCACGTCACTTGTATCTCCGAGGTCGAGACCATCCGTATGGGGACGTTCAACTGCCCCAGGGAGCCGAACATTTTCGCTGCGTATCCGGGTCGGTTCAGCATCCCCGTGCCCACGACGCTCACCTTGCCCAACTCCTCCTCTCCTTCGACCTCGCCGCCTAGAGAGGCTGCGATTTCGCCCGCTATTCGACGCGCCTCGGCGAACTCCGCGCGTGAGACGGTGAAGGCCACGTCCGAAGCCCCCTCCTTGGGGGCGCTCTCGACGATGACGTCCACCGAGACGCCAGCCTCGGCGAGCGGCGCGAATATGCGGCTCATCGTGCCGGGGCCGGTCTTTATGCCGGTGAGGGTCACGCGCGAGACGTCGAGGTCGTGAACAATCCCGGCTACGGTCTCGCGGGTCTCAAGGCGCTCCATATCTTTGTCCTTCCTAATGATCGTGCCCGGCCCCTCTTTGAACGAGGAGCGGACGTGTATCTCTACGCCATAGAGCGCCCCGAGCTCGACGGCCCGCGGATGCATCACCTTGGCTCCCCGCCACGCCATCTCGGCCATCTCGGCGGAGGAGACTTCGGGGATACGTCGTGCTCCGGGTACTATCCTCGGGTCGGCGGTGTAGACGCCCTCGACGTCCGTGTAGATCTCGCAGCGATCCGCGTGGAGCGCCGCAGCCAGAGCTACGGCCGTCGTATCCGACCCGCCGCGCCCGAGCGTCATCACGTCGCCCAGAGCGTTCATGCCCTGAAAGCCCGCGACGATGACTACCTGGCCCTCGTCCAGGAGAGCCCGCATCCTCTCCGGTTGTATCTCGGAAATCACGCCAGAACCGTAGCGTCCGGTGATCTTCATCCCTGCCTGCGGTCCGGTGAGCGAAGTGGCCGGGACTCCCCGGTCGTGCAGGGCCATCGCGAGTAGAGCCACCGACTGACGCTCCCCGGTCGAGAGGAGCTGGTCGATCTCGCGCGGCGAAGGGTCGCGGGCGACCTCGCCCGCGAGCGCGAGAAGCCGGTCGGTGGTCTTGCCCATCGCGGAGACGACTACGACGAGGCCCAGCCCCGCCTCGTGGGCCTTCTTCGCCCTCTCGGCGACGACCTTTATATGCTCCGCCGTCGCTACTGAACTGCCGCCGTACTTCTGGACGACGATACTCAAAGATCTACACTCCCGTTCGCTCTTTGGGGGTATTCTATAGCTATCCGAGGCCGTCTTGTTAGCCGACGGCTCGGATAAGCCGCGTCGATGCGTTCGAGCCGCTTTTGGCCGTGTCATACTGTACGTTTCCCGCTCTCGGCCTGCCGGTATAATCGTCTGACGAGACACTACACCGCGGTTAGATCAGGAGAGTCACGTTTTGAGCGAGCAGACGCAGCAGGACAACCAGGCAATACAAGAGGTCTTTGAGGGGTATGGGGAGGATCCCCAGGCGCTCTCCTCGTATGCGACGCTGATCGGGGTCTTCAACCTGATCCTGGCCACCTTCCTCTTTCTCACCAAGCGTATGGGCCGTGGCTTACCGGAACGGATAGAGGTGAAGGACATCGCGCTGCTCGGGGTGGCGACCCACAAGCTGAGTAACACGCTGGCGAACGACGCGGTCGCGATGCCTCTGCGCGCCCCGTTCACCGAGATGCAGGAGAAGCAGAGCCCCAAGATGGTCGATGAGCAGCCTCGGGGCAGGGGTCTGCGGAAATCTGTGGGAGAGCTCTTGACCTGCAAGTTCTGTCTTGGGATGTGGATGGCGTCCTTCTTCACCTACGGGCTGGTCCTCGCCCCGCGCGTCACCCGCCTTATAGCCAGCATCTTCGCCGTAGTTACCCTCTCCGATCATCTCCATCAGACCTACAAAGCCCTTACGAACAGGGCCTGAAGCAGACTGCTCAGACCGGGACGAGGGCGGCTCCGCCCTCATTGGAGAGGCGGCATCTGGAGCGCGGGGATTACAAAACGGTGCGATCCAGCCTCTCTCTATCGTAGAAAGGAGAGGATGTGACCAGCGACGAGCGAGACAATGCAGGGGTCGTAGCGCCTCCGCCCTTGATCTACTCTATTCCTCTTGCCCTGGGCTTGCTACTTACCAGGAAGCTGCCGGCACCCTTTCTCCCTCGCGGATCGGCACGCACTCTCGGTTGGTCGCTCATTGGCGGAGGGCTCTTTCTGGCGGGCTGGTTCTTTCGGGCTCTGCGAAGCGCCGGTACGTCTGTAGATCCACGGGAGCCGACATCCAACTTGGTCACTGATGGACCGTATCGTCATACTCGCAACCCCGGATATCTTTCGATGGCTCTGATCTACGCGGGAATCTCCAGCCGTATGAACTCCCTCTGGTCCATACTTCTTCTGCCGGTGGCGCTGTTAGTGATCCGCTACGGCGTAATCGAGCGCGAGGAGCGCTATCTTGAGCGTGTCTTCGGCGAGGAGTATTTGAGCTACAAAGCGCGAGTGCGGCGCTGGATCTAGGCAAGCTGTAGTTCTCGGCTGCTCGCAGACGCCCACGAGCAGCCGACAATGCGGTTCAGGAGATCTTCGTCCAGGGATCGCCGCGAGCCTCTTCGAGCAAACGCAGCACTGCGGCGGAGAGCAAGACCGGCGTCAACGTCTCGTTCACGCCTCCGAAGGGCTGGCTACGGTGTCGGAGAGGGCCCGACTTCTGGTCTCGACGCCGAGCAGGTACACCGCGAGTCCTCCCGCCACGAAGGCGGCGGCCCACAGGGAGAGGGCGTTCAGGAGCGAGCCGGCCGACGTCGCCGCGAGGCCTGTCAGGGTTCCGCCCAGGATCGGGGCTAGGATACCGGCTATCCTCGCCATGCCGCTTGCCCATCCCATACCGGTGGCACGGATCTCGGTTGCGTAAAGCTCGGGCGTCCACGCGTACAGGGCAGCCCAGGCGCCTAAAGAGAAGAAGCTCATCAGAACAGCGGAGGTCAGCACCCAAAAGGAACCGGAGGCGATGGCGAAGAGGAACGTGAACACGCCGCTTGCCAGGAGGTAGAGACTAAGAGTGTTTCTACGGCCCCAACGCTCGACTAGGTATGCGGCTGAGAAGTATCCTGGTATCTGCGCCAAGGCTAGTATAAAAGTGCTCCCGTACGTTCGAAGGGACGAGAAACCCTGCTCGGCGAAGGTGGTAGGTAACCACGTGAAGATGCCGTAGTAGGCGAGGGCGACGCAGAACCAGGCGACCCACAGCATGAGGGTGGATCTGCGGAGCCCTGGCTTCCACAGGCCGGTGACAGTAGCTCCACCCTGCCTCTCACCCGCGACGATCTCCTGTTCGGGTGCGGGCTGGCCGTTCGTTGTCGCCACGCGGGCAAGCACCTCCCTGGCCTCTTCGGTCTTCCCGGAGATCGCCAGGTAACGCGGAGATTCTGGGACCTTTCTCCGGATCCACAACACCAGCAGCGCCGCGAGCGCCGAGGTTGCGAGCAGCGGACGCCAACCGAAGCTCGGCACGAGGAGCCATGCGAGCCCCGCTGCCAGTATCGTACCGATAGCCCAGAAACTTTCGAGTATGACGAGGTTGCGTCCCCGGTTCTTGCTCGGTAAGAACTCGGCGTAGAGCGAAAAGTCCAGCGGGAGCGCGCCGCCGAGGCCGAAGCCCGTGAGGAAACGCAGCACCGCGAGCCATTCCCAGCCTGGTGCAAAGGCG
>CADCVD010000111.1 GCA_902806055.1 uncultured Rubrobacteraceae bacterium | reverse complement strand
CGAACAGCAGCATGGGTCGGCTCCGAAAAACCGCCAGAAAACGTGAAGATCCCTGTTGCGGTCCTCGTCCGTTATCGGACATCAAATACCCCCCGGTCTGAGACCCTGAAACCGGAAGAGGCGAGAGGGGAGGCGAGGCTCTTATAGAGGACAGTATCTCCCTCAACCACGTGCTCGCCTCCCCTCTCGCCTCTCCGCTTCATGCCCGCGCAGCGGTATAGTGTTCAACCCTACGCGAGCCACAGCATGCGGTTAGCGGCGTCGCTGACTGCAAACTCTGCTCCACGCCCGAGAGATGTTTGGTTAGGCTCTGAAGTACGCGTACGCTGCGAGCAGCACGAGCACTAGTAGAACGAACCCTCCCAGGATAAGGAAGAAGCTCTTATCGAGACCTTGTTGCGGAGTCTCTTGCCGAGAGCTTCTCTGCCGCCGCCGATCTCTCCTGCTGCTAGGCCTCTGGTTTTGGAAGCTCACTAATACCGACTCATCAAGAGGACTCGTTTAGAGCCTCAGCGACGAGTTCGGCGACCTCGGAAGGGTTCGTCGCAGCCCGGATGCCGGCGCTTCGCAGAGCCTCGCTCTTCGCCTCGGCGGTGCTCTCGCCGCCGGAGACGATCGCGCCCGCGTGGCCCATCGTCTTGCCCTCGGGGGCGGTGAAGCCGGCGATGTACGCGACTACCGGGGTCTTCATCTCGCTCTGGACGTACTCGGCGGCGAGCTGCTCGGCGTTGCCTCCGATCTCTCCTAGCATCACCGCGCACTCCGTCTCGGGGTCCTCCTCGAACTTCTCCAGGATCTCGATGAAGTTCGTCCCGATGATCGGGTCGCCCCCGATGCCGACGGCCGTCGTCTGGCCGATACCCCTCTGGGTGAGCTCGTTGACGATCTGGTACGTCAGCGTTCCGCTCCTGCTGACGACCCCGACGTTGCCGGGCGTGAAGATGCTGTCGGGCATGATCGAGACGTTCGCCTTGCCGGGTGAGAGGAGGCCGGGACAGTTCGGCCCGATGAGGGTGGCGTCCTTTATTCGCAGGTAGTTGGTCACCTTCATCATATCGTGAACCGGCACGCCCTCGGTGATGCAGCAGACCGTCCGTATATTGAAGTCCAGAGCTTCGAAGATCGCGTCCGCACAGAATGCGGCAGGGACAAAGATAACGCTCGCGTTCGCCCCAGTCTCCTCTACGGCCTCCTCCATGGTGTTGAAGATAGGTATGCCTTCGTACTCCTGTCCGCCCTTGCCCGGCGTGACGCCCGCGACCACGTTCGTGCCGCTCTCCAGCATCCGGCCGGTGTGGAACTTGCCTTCGCGGCCGGTTATCCCCTGAACTACGAGACGCGTCTCGTTATCTACAAGTATCGCCATTCTTCGCTAACCTCTCCCGTTGTGCGCGAGCTCTACGGCCTTCCTCGCCGCCTCGAGCATCGTCTCCTCGGTGTGCACGTTCTCCGGCGTGTTTTCGGAGAGTATCTGCCGCCCCTCTTCGGCGTTCGTCCCGTCGAGCCGCACTACGATGGGCAAGCTTATATCCGACCGCTCAATCGCGGTAAGTAGCCCGCGGGCGACCTCGTCACCCCTCGTAATACCGCCGAAGATGTTGAACAATACGCTCTTGACCTGTCTGTTCGAGGTCACGATATCCAGCGCCTCAGAGATCTTCTCGGCGTCCGCTCCGCCGCCGACGTCGCAGAAGTTCGCCGGCTCCCCGCCCGCATTCGCCACGACGTCGAGCGTGCTCATTACGAGCCCTGCGCCGTTACCGAGTATCCCCACGTCCCCCTCAAGCTTGACGTACTGCAGGCCCGCCTCCAGCGCCCGTTGCTCCTCGGGGTCGGCGGCCTCCACATCGTGCAACTCGGCTATGTTCTGGTGCCTGAAGAGGCTTGAGTTATCGACCGTTACCTTCGCGTCCAGCGCAAGGACGCGCCCGTCCTCGGTGGTGACGAGAGGGTTAATCTCCACGAGGCTAGCGTCCGACTCCGTAAAGGCTTTGTACAGGTTCTGCAACGTCTTGCCCACGCCCTTCGCGACGTCGCCCTCCAGCCCGGCGCCAAAGGTCAACTCGCGCACCTCGTAGGGGAGCAAGCCGAGCAAAGGGTCCACGTAGATCTTGACGAGGGCCTCCGGCTTGGTCTCGGCGACCTCCTCGATGTCCACGCCGCCCTCGGTCGAGAACAAGATCAAAGGCTTCTTCTCCGCCCTGTCCACCGTGATCGAGAGGTACATCTCGCTCTCTATCGTCGCGCCCGCCTCGATGAGCACCTGCCTGACCTCGTGACCCTTGATGTCCATACCGAGGATCTGACGAGCAGCCTCCTCAGCGTCCTTCGGCTCGTGGACGACCTTGATTCCCCCGGCCTTGCCTCGCCCGCCCGTGAGGACCTGCGCCTTCACCGCCACGGTGCCCCCAAACTGCTCGGCTGCCTTTTTCGCATCCTCGGGCGACCTGACGACGGTGCCCTCTAACGTTTCTATGCCGAACTGCCGCAGCAGTTCCTTCCCCTGATACTCGTAGAGATCCAAAAGCTCCTCCACTCCCCGCGACGCCTCTAACGACACCCGAAATTATACAGGGACGCAATAGTTCTTTTCCGCCTGCTTGAGAGGTTGGGCGGATGGAGAACCTCCTGCTCGTGGGGCGCGCTCGCGTGGCTTCGTAAGAGCGAATGCTGTTGATGAGATGGAGGCTATGCGATTGCTACCGGGAAAAACGAACGATCGAAAAAACCTTGACACGACGGTTGACAAAATGACGGCAGGACCTTCAAAGCTGTTGCGGAAGGCCCGGCAGAAATGACGCAAACTCTCTCAAAGAAGGTGCGCGTGGTCTTGCAGACGCTCATTTAAAGGAAGGAACGGCGCATGAATTTCGGATACTACGAGCGTACCGGATTATGCAGAGAGTGTCGCCACGGATACGGTAGAGAACCCGTAACATCAGGATGTCCACAGCCGAGTGTCGGTATCAGCTTAACCGAGCCGGTACGGCAGCTAAGTCTCTCACTAACTTAGCCCCGCAGAAGGGCCGAGAAGGCGCTAGCAGCGGTGAGCACCCTCGAGTGTCGGTCTGATCGCGCCTCTAGACTATCTCTCGGGCTTCTGAGGAGGCGTTACGGGTCTGAGGTCCCGAGGTGTGTTCCGGTCATGCGAGGCTACCTTAGCCTCGTGTATGCACCTTAGATAAGGTCTGGGTTGCTCGCTGCGTAACGGGCTACCCCGGGCAGCCAAAGCGTGTTCAGTGACCGTACCTTACACTGACTCTTGTGTACGGAGTCGGGACAGCCATCAACGTCGTCGCCGTGCTGGTCGGTGGCGGCATAGGCACGTTTATCGGTACCCGGTTATCGAAGAAGATGCGTGAGACGGCTATGCATGCCATTGGGCTCATCACGCTCTTAGTCGGCGTTCAGAGCTTTCTCCGGTTCGACAACGCCCTCGTGCCGTTGGTCAGCGTGATACTGGGTCTCATCGTCGGCGAGGCTATGAACATCGACGGCACCCTCAAACGCTTTGGAGACTACCTGCAGAATCGTCTCTCGAAAGAGGAGAGCTCAGTAAGCCGCGCGTTCGTGACGACGAGCCTGGTGTTCTGCGTCGGGCCGCTGACGATACTCGGCTCCCTCGAAGACGGGCTTACCGGAGACTACAGTCTGCTCGCTCTCAAGAGCGCTCTCGATCTGGTCGCCTCGCTCTCCTTCGCCTCCGTCCTCGGCTGGGGGGTACTTCTATCAGCGGGCACAGTGCTCGTGGTACAGGGGACGCTCACGCTCTCGGCTGGTTTGCTGGAAGGGGCAGTGACTGAGCCGATGATAGCCGCAATGACGGCGACGGGGGGCGTTTTGGTGCTGGGCCTCGGGTTGGTCTTGCTAGAGTTGAAGGAGGTACGGGTGGCGAATATGCTTCCCGCGCTCGGCATAGCTCCCCTGCTCGTAGCCCTGGCGCCTCTCTGGCCGCTATAGTGTGAGGGGTGGGTACTCGGGTAAACTGAGCGAAGGCTAAGCGAGAGGAGCTTACTTATGGCCGAAGAGGCGAGGCAGGGGTCGGACGACAAATGGCAGGGTAGTCCGCTGCAGATGGGGAGCGGGCTGGACCCTTACGGGATCGCGGAGATCGCGCTGCAGTTCGACACCGGTGACGAAGAGGTGCTCAAGCCGCGCATGCGCGAGGAATTCGGCGCCTATGAGTTGATACAGGCCGCTACCTATCTAGACTCACTCTCTCACGAGCTGCGAGTTAATCACAAGTAGGAGGAGGCGCATGCACGGCATCGTACGAGTTCAGAACTTCGAAAAGAACAGCAGCCAGACGAGCTACATAGACCTCAACCGCGTGGTCCTCCGCTACAAGGACGGGCGGGAGGTCGCGTTCGTACCCGAGGCGGGACGGGATAACTTCAGCGAGGATGACATGTTGGAGCTCAACAAGGTGCTAACCCGCGCCTCGTCCACCGCCGAATGGGCTGATGCAACGGGCTGGAGATATCTGTAGCCGTTCGGGTCAGGCACAACACCCCGCCGGACGAAATTCAGCCTGCTTGAGGGCCAGCTGAATGCTCAGGCGTATGCCCGTTTGGTGCGAGTTCGCGCGAACACGCCGTTCGCGCTCAAGACGCTCGTTGGAACTTCCTGGGCGGGTGAGGCAGGCGCCGGGCCGTTGAGGTCTAACGGCCCGGCGAGTCATCGTCTGTGTAGCGGTCATAAGAGTCCAGGTAGTCCTCGTCCAGGCTTATGCGCTCGCCCGCGAGCTCGCGCCGTCTAAGGTCCCAGAGAACGCTGACGTCGTGATCTATCTTCTCCAGTCTCTGATGATCCTCGTCGCTCGCGTGATGCGTTCCTTCACGAGCTACCAGTCTCTCACGTTCCTCGTTGAGCTCCTGTATTCTCTGCATGATGCTCTCAGCCATGCGCCCTACCTTTCGTCTCGCACTCAAAGATATCTATCGACCATTCTATAAGAAACCGTCCCGCTGCCCGGGTGAGGCGGGTGTGCATGCAATACAATTGGCCACGACAGGAGGCAGAGTTTGCTCAAGAAGATCTATCATCTAGGCTACGCGGTCGAAGACATCGCTGCCGCCGCGCGCTTCTATGAGGAGCACTTCGGTGTGCAGGTCGGCGAGCCGGAGGAAGTCGCGGAGCAGGGTATAGTTGCGACGATGTTCGAGGTGGGGGAGTCGATGGTCGAGCTCGTCCAGCCCACCCGTCCCGACTCGCCCGTCGGCAGGTTTCTACAAAAGCGCGGCGAAGGCTTTCACCACGTCGCCTTTCAGGTAGAGGACCTACAGGCCTCTCTCAAAGAGCTCAAAGAGAGCGGCGTCGAACTTATAGACGAGGAGCCGAGGGTAGGCGCCAGCGGGGCGCGGATGGCCTTCGTTCATCCGAAGGGCGCCCACGGCGTACTCACCGAGCTCGTCGAGTTGCCCTCGGACAAACGTTAGGAGAAGCACGAGCGTGGACGTCGAGAAGAAGGGCAAGGCCCGAGATGAACGCCGGACGGAGTCCGGGATCGAGGTAAAGCCCCTCTACAGGCCCGAAGACCTCGGGGAGAGCTTCGACTACTCTGAGAGGCTGAACGACCCCGGAGAGTATCCGTACACGCGCGGCGTCTACCCGAGCATGTATCGGGGACGCCCCTGGACCATGCGCCAGTACGCCGGGTTCGGGACCGCTAGGGAGACCAACGAGCGCTTCAAGTACCTCACCAAGGCTGGCCAGACCGGGCTCTCGGTCGCCTTTGATCTGCCGACCCAGATGGGACGTGACTCAGATCACCCGCTGTCTCTCGGCGAGGTCGGCAAGGTTGGAGTGGCCATCGATTCGCTCCTCGACATGCGTGAGCTCTTCGACGGTATCCCGCTGAAGGACGTCTCTACCTCGATGACCATAAACGCTACCGCCTCGATCCTCCTCCTGCTCTACTCCCTTGTAGCCGAGGAGCAGGGCGCCGAAGCAAAGGATGTCACCGGCACGACCCAGAACGACATCCTCAAGGAATATCTCGCTCGCGGTACCTATATTTACCCGCCCGCGCCCTCCATGAGGGTCACCACCGACATGTTCGCTTACTGCGCCAGGGAGCTTCCGCGCTGGAACACGATCTCCATCTCTGGCTACCATATACGTGAGGCGGGAAGTACCGCGGTGCAGGAGCTCGCCTTCACGCTCTCCAACGCGATCGCGTACGTCGAGGCGGCGACGGAGGCGGGGCTGGAGGTCGAGGAGTTCGCCCCGCGCCTCTCGTTCTTCTTCAACGCCCACAACGATCTCTTCCAGGAGGTCGCCAAGTACCGTGCGGCCAGGAGGATGTGGGCCAAGATCATGAAGGATCGCTTCGGCGCTACCGACGAGAGAAGCATGAGACTACGCTTTCACACCCAGACTGCCGGCTCCTCGCTCACCGCGCAGCAGGCCGAAAACAATATCGTTCGTACCACAGTACAGGCACTCTCGGCGATTCTGGGCGGCACCCAGAGCCTGCACACCAACGCCTTCGACGAGGCGCTCGCCCTGCCCACCGAGAAGAGCGCGGGCATAGCGCTGCGTACACAGCAGATCCTGGCGAACGAGGCCGCCCTGACAGATACTGCCGACCCTCTGGCTGGCTCCTACTATGTCGAGTCGCTCACCGACGCCGTCGAGGAGGAGGCTTGGGGGTACATAAAGCAGATAGACGAGATGGGCGGCTCTGTAAAAGCAATCGAGCAACGCTTTATGCAGCGTGAGATCGAGGACGCCGCCTACCGCTATCAGCGAGAAGTCGAGAGAGAAGACCGCGTAATAGTTGGCGTCAACCGCTATGCCTCTGACGACGATCCAGAGATGGACCTGCACACCGTTGATGAGTCTATCCAAGAGAAGCAGGTCGACCGGCTGAGGCAGCTAAGGGACGATCGCGACTCATCCGCCGTCGAGAAGGCCCTCGCCGACCTCAAGAGAGCCGCCGAAGGCTCCGACAACTTGCTCTATCCGATGAAGGAGGCCCTCGGCAATCTGGCAACCCTGGGCGAGGTCTCCGACACCCTGAGGGAGGTTTACGGCCAATACCGGCCCTAACCCCTACTAACCAGTAAAAGATGGTCGGCTAAAGATTTTCGTCACCTGACCGATAACTATATAGAAACATTCGTATACGAAGCTATCGGTGAGGTGTTATGTCTTCTGCCCAAAAGCTGGGACTGTCTATCGCGTCTCTGGTCGCGACTTTGTTGTGCTACCTGGTTCTGCAAAGTTCTGTAGCGGAGGCCGGGGCCCAGGCTCGGGATGAAGCAGGCCTCCTCACAAGCACCGAGCTATAAGTCCTTAGACCAAGAGGAGGAGGAGGAGGAGGAGGAGTTCGCGTCCGACAAGATCCTCGTCAAGCTCTAGGACGATGCGCCGGGCCGGGGGCTCGACGCCCTGAACCGCCAGAACAATGCCCGAACAGACAAAAGGATCCTGCGAACCCGGGTCGATGTAGTCAAACTCCCCAGAGACCTCCCCGGTCAGGCCGCCATAAAGCGCTATCAGGCTTCGCCCGACGTGGAGTACGCTGAGCCGGACTTCGTCTTGAGACCATCGCAAACCACCTCCGCCAATGACCCCAATTACGCCAAGAGGTACGGTCTCAACAACACCGGTCATACCGGC
>CADCVD010000110.1 GCA_902806055.1 uncultured Rubrobacteraceae bacterium | reverse complement strand
CGTCGGCTCCGCCTTCGTCGCGCTCGGAGAAGCGTTCACGGATCAGGTTGCGTCGGTTCGAGGTCGCATAAACTCTAACGTTTGCGGGCGGCTCCTCAACGCTCCCTTCAAGGAGAGCTTTTAGGGACTTATACTCGATCTCATCTTCCTCAAAGGAGAGGTCGTCGACAAAGAGTAAGAAGCATAGACCCCGGCCGCGCAGGGCTTCTAGTACCCGCGGCAGATCCTTGAAGTCTTCCTTGGAGAGCTCGACCAGGCGCAAGCCACGGTCCGTATACTCGTTGATGATCGCCTTCACGGTGGATGACTTGCCGGTGCCCGGCAGACCATAGAGTAGGGCGTGATGAGACGGGAGCCGGGCGAGAAGGCGTTCGGTATTCTTTATCAGGGGCTCTCGCTCTCGCTCGTAACCGATCAGCTCCGAAAGATGCACTGGGTCGGGACGCGGCACCGCCCGCAGTCTCCCATCCTCCCAGCGGAACGCCCGGTAGCGCCCGAAGAAACCCGCGCCGTGAAGAGAGTAGTGATCCGCGAGCGTTCCGGCGAGGCTACTCCAATCGCTAGCCGCCGCGAGCCTTTTGGCAAGCTTCGATCGGGGGGCGTCCCCGACTTTAGAGCCGGAGTCTCGCCAGGGCGCCCAGACCCCGGCGAGCCCCGGTAAGGATTCAACGGCTTCCAGGAGAACCTCCGCGTCGACGGCGAAGAGCTCTCGCAGGGTGCGCAGGTCGCGCCGGGCCTGCTCCACAACGGCGAGACTCGTTTCTCCTCTCTCCGCCCCGAGACTAAAGGCATTCTCGTCGTCGAGAACACGTCCAACTAGATACGATTGCCAGGCGTCGGAGAGAAGGCTCTCGCCTTCGACTGTGAGTTCCTCCCAGAGCCGCCCGATGACATCCGCGATCGCTACCGGGTCCGGGCGTTCCGCGGCTAGCAGACCGAGCAGGGTCAAGAAGTCACGCCCGGCATTCGAATCCAGTACGCCCCTGAAGACGGCCAGACCCCGCGCCCGTAACAGCAACCGATTCGGGTAGATACTCATACGGTCAGATAATTTAGCAGCAAGGCGGTCCGCAATCCGCGAAGGGTCGAAACCCGGCCAATATGTGTGGAGGCACGTCCGTTATAAGACGAGCAGCAAGGGCAAGAGACGCCGGACATGTTACCGAAGCCAGTTTCGGCTTTAGCGCCTTAGGCGGTCTTCAGAGATGTGCTCCTTCAGCCTTCAGTAAGGTTGCCGGGGCAGGTGAGGGATCGGACCATCGGCCGAGTTGTTTTATCCCTACCCGCCGAAGAGGCGGGCCCAGAAACCTCGGCTCTTCAACACCTGCAACTCAGCTTCGAGCCGTGTACGTTCCTCGACGAGGTTGGCCTTCTCGTCGACCAGTTCGATGCGCTCCTCCACGAGCCGTTCGCGTTCCGACTCAAGCCTGGCTTTCTCCTCTTCAAGAGTGGAGATAGTTCTCTCTTGCAGCTCGCGCTGAAACTCTATGAGGTTGAGACGCTCGATCTCCGACCACAGGCGGTCAATCTCCGTACGCGCCGCGTCACGCTCCTGCTTGACCTCCTCGATCTGGCGGGTGCGCTCTTCGAGGCGCGTCTTGTAATCCTGGCCCTGCTGGAGCAGGCGTTCGTAACGCTCGAACGGTACCGCCGGCAGACGCGAGGATTCGGCCCCGTATGGCGCCTCGTCCCCTATAACCTCCCCCTCGAAGACTTCATCCTCCTCTGGCGCTCCCGTATCGTCGGCTCCCCCGCCGTTCCCCAACGTCCGCGCCAGCTCCTCGACGTCCGAGAGCAGGAGACTGTATCCGCCCCGGCCGGTGCGCTCGGCGCGCAAGCGTCCCTCGGCCACGTAGCGCCGGACCGTACTCGCCGAACGGCCCAGGATCGCCGCCGCCCCGCCGAGCCCGATCTTCTCCTCCCTAACCTCCCTGGGGTCCATACTGGAACATTCTACTGACCACCGCAAGCAACGGCTAGGATTTAGTGGCCAGCTGCCCACAATCGGCCACTGATTGGAACTGCTTTGTAAGGATCAGGGTCACAGCCACGCCGTTTGCCACGCTCTATCTCTAAAACCGCCGTCTAGAGGCCCTTATGTCACTAGCGAAAAGGAGCGAAGCTAGAGAAGCGCAACAGCCCGCCGTCGACGGGGCAGCTATCTAGGTCCGGAACACTTCGCCGTCACGCACCTCCACCGGTATCTCCGGCAGGGGCTGGTTCGCCGGACCGCTCACTACAGCCCCGCCCTCCGCCGGATTGAAGACCGAGCCGTGACAGGGGCAGGCCAGGTTCCCGTCGCTGTAGCCTACCGTGCACTGGCGGTGCGTACACACCGCAGAGTACGCCACGAAGTCCCCGCTCTCCAGGTGTACGAGCACCGCAGGCTGCCCGCCTTCCTCGTCGGTGAACTCAAGAGCAGACCCCTGCGCTACCTCTGACTCCTGGGCGATTGCCGTCCCGCTCTGGACCTGGGCTACGGTCTCGCCGCCGCCGGCCTCGGGTGCGCCTCCGACGTCACCGGTGCTCTCCTCTCCGCCGCCGCCTTCTCCGCCCCCGGACTGCTCCCCGCTGCCGCATGCAGCCACGACCGATGCTCCGGCTGCGCCTACGCCCAGCGCCGCCCCCAGCCTGATAAACCTTCCGCGCGAGATACGTGCCTCTTCCTCCAAAGCGCTCCCTCCTTCTCTACCGTCCCTGAAGCTTCGCGTCCATACAGACGAATACGGTTGTATACGCCGCACAACCTCCTCCGGTTTTGCCGAAGTCTCCTCCCTCGAACCTGTGGCGCTTTATGTGCGTAGAATAGGGGGGCGGTTCCGTACCTTACGAGGAGGATCGGCGATTAGCGGCATAGCGTGGGTTAGAATATTGGTCGGCGCCGTCTGGTTAAACGGCGCGGTCGAGAAGTTTTTGAACCCTGATTTCGCCCGGCAGTTCGCCGCCAGCCTCAACTCTGGAGCGTTCATCTCGCAGGCGCCACCCTGGTTTCAGAGCTTTATGCAGGGTACCGTAGTGCCGAACGCTGAGCTCTTCGCGCAACTCCAGAGCTTCGGAGAGCTGGCGGTGGGGCTGGCGCTAATCTTGGGCTTACTCACCAACCTAGCGGCATTGGGAAGCGTTCTCCTGGGCCTCACCATCCTCGTCTCACAGGGAGGCGTACGTCTCGGAAGCGGGCTCGGTTCGCCCGAATTCATTACCATGGACTTCTTTTTAGCCCTGATCTCGATCGTCGTGCTCCTCAGCCCCGCCGCGAAGACGCTCTCCCTGGATGCCGCTCTCTCGCGTCGCCGCCCGCGCCTCTCCCCCATCCTCCTGAACCGCCGCGCCCGGAGCGGCAGGAGAACATAGCTATGCCCCAGTACCAGCATTAGCGGCGGAGCCGCTAACGCTCCTAGCCGTCGGCTGAGACTTATAAGAACGCCGGTATGACCTCTCCTTTTATAAGGTCCGCGAGGTGTTCGCGCTCGCGTACAACCGACCAGCGGTCTCCCCTCACCAGCACCTCGGCGGGTCGCGGCCTAGAGTTGTAGTTCGACGCCATCGAGAAGCCATAGGCCCCGGCGCTCAAAACGGCCAGGACGTCCCCCTCTGCGGCATCCGGCAAATCGCGATCCCTGGCTAGGTAGTCGCCCGACTCACAGACCGGGCCTACGAGGTCGGACGAAGCCGAAGCAGCGCCGTCCTTGACGGAGCGCACCTCGTGGTAGGCGTCGTAGAGGCTCGGGCGGAGCAGATCGTTCATGCCCGCATCGGCGATGAGGAAGCGCTTGGCCCCGCTCTTTTTGCGGTAGACGACACGCGTGAGCAGGGCGCCCGCGTTGCCAGCGATGTAGCGGCCCATCTCGCAGAGTATCTTCGTGCCGCTCGTCCCTAGAGGCTCGAGGGTAGACCGGACGGAGTCCACGTACTCTTTTGGTGTGGGGATCTCTTCTTCCTTGTAGCGTATCCCGAGCCCTCCGCCGATATTGAAGTACTGGATGTCGAAGCCGCGACTCTTTAACTCCTCGACAAGACCGGCGCTCTTCTCGACCGACTCGGCATAGGGGGCGAGCTTGGTGATCTGAGACCCTATGTGCTGGTGTACCCCGATGAGCTCCAGACACCGATACTCGCCCATCCTCTCGGCGAGCTCCAGGGCCTCGTCGACGGGGATGCCGAACTTGCTCTCGCCCTGCCCGGTAGAGATGTGCGCATGAGTGCCAGGGTCCACGTCCGGGTTGATGCGAAGAGAGACGCGCGCGCTCTTGCCGTGGCGGGCGGCGCAGCGCTCCAGGTGCTCTAGCTCCGAAGCCGACTCGACGTTGAAGAGCAGTATCCGCTCTCCCATGCCGGCCACGAGTTCGTCTTCCGTCTTGCCAACCCCCGCGAAGACGACCTTTTTCGGGTCGAACCCGGCTTTCATCGCCCTGTACAGCTCCCCCCCTGAGACGATGTCCGCCCCCGCCCCAAAGGATGCCAGAGCGCGCAGGACGGCGAGGTTGCTGTTCGCCTTGACCGCGTAACAAACCATATGGTCTATGCCGGAGAAAGCCTCGTCAAGTTCCCTGTAGGCTCTCTCTAATGCCGCGTAACTGTAAACGTAGGTAGGAGTGCCGGCGCTCGCGGCGATCTCGGCTAAGGTGACGTCCTCACACCGGAGGCCGCCTTCCCCGTAGTAAAAGTCCTCCAAGGTGAACCTCCTCATATTATCCCGTTGTCCCCGCAGCATGTTATATTATCCGGCCTCTGGAATCCGAAACTAGAGCGCAAAACTTTCGCTTTGTAAAGAAGATCATTCTCCTCCCCTGAACCAGTCTTGGAGGGAACCGTGAAGATGCCAAACGAACAACCCGTCCCAAAGACGGCGCCCCGTCTCCTCCTTAACCCCGTGCTCACAGAGCTCCCCGCCTATCCGCTCGCGAGGCTGGACGAGCGCCGCCGCAAGCTCGAGGAGGGTGGAGCCACCCTCTACGACTTTGGCACCGGCGACCCACGCGAACCCACGGATGCGAAGATCCGTCAAGCACTCGTGGATGGCGTCCCCAAGACCAGCCGCTACCCGAGCGCCGCCGGCACGAAGACCCTGCGCGAAGCCTTCGCGGGCTTCATGCGCCGACGCCATACCGTAGAGCTAGACCCAGATACGGAGGTCTTGCCGGCCGCAGGTTCCAAGGAGGCCATCTTCCACGCGCCTCTAGCCTTTCTGCACCCTTCCCACAAACGACGCGGGGTCGCCTATGGTGCACCGGGCTACCCCGTCTACGAGCGCGGTACACTCTTCGCCGGCGGGGAGGCTCTGCCCTTGAAGCTTCGCGCGGAGGACGGTTTCCTACTTCATACGACGGCTATAGACCCGGTGAGGACGCGGGCAGTATGGATCAACTACCCTCACAATCCCACCGGCGCGACCGCTACCCGCGCGTATCTTGAAGAGCTAGCCGCCTTCTGCCGCGAGCACGACATCCTCCTCTTCTCCGACGAATGCTACAACGACGTGTACTCTGGCGATCCCCCGCCCTCGATCCTGGAGGTAACCAGAGAGCGAACCCTCGCCTTCGTCTCCCTCTCCAAGCGCAGCGGCATTACGGGCTACCGCTCGGCGATGATGGCCGGCGACCCCGAGCTCATCGCCGCCCTCAAAAAGATGCGTCCCTCTATCGGTGTCGCGAGCCCCGGCTTTATCCAGGAGGCCGCGACAGCCGCCTGGAACGACGACGCCCACGTCAAGGAGCGCAACCGTGTCTTCGCCGAGAAGCGCAACCTGTTTACGAACTTCTTCGAGAAGGCGGGCTTCGCGCACACCCTCACGAACGCGAGCCTCTACCTCTGGGCCGAGGTACCGGAAGAGTACGGCGGAGATGAGGAAGCCTACGCCCTGAGGCTCCTCGAAAAAGGAATAATAGTCGCGCCAGGCTCCTCGTTCGGACCCGGCGGCGAAGGTTACTTCCGGGTCGCGCTCGTGCCTAGCGTCGAGGAATGTAAAGAAGCGATAGCCCGTTGGGGGAGCTATGAAGAGTTGAGAGTCGGGAGGTCTTGACTACGTTAGAACGTGCTGAGAGAGAGGCAAGCCTCGAAGTTTTTCTCCGCTGCTCCCCGGCTGTCTTTCTGGTGCACGATCTCGAAGAGATCCTGACGATGGAATGATTCTGGAGAGAGAACCGGGATCGCATCCCTATCCCCGCTGGCCTGAAAGATCGGATCGAGGCTACAACGACCGCGCAGATGGCCGCGGCCGTGGCGTTCGTGTTCGCTGCGAGCTGCTACCCATCCTACCTGGCTGCGAGGTCGCCCGTACCCGGCGCGAGGATCGGCTTTTCCAACACCATGCTATCCATCCGCTTGCTCAACACGCTCCTACACCTGCTTCAGACGCTGGCGCTTCGGAGCTATACGCTCGGAGTGGTTACCGCCCTGCTCGTATCCTTGCCGTACTCCCTCTACGTCTTCCACCGGCTCCGCGCGGAGAACTTGGTTACCGCTCGTGACCTGTACAGAGCGCTGGGTCTAGGCGTCGTACTGCATACGCCGGTGGTCCTGGGGGCACAGATGGCTGGCGGGGCGCTCGTACGGCTACTCTCGCGTGGCGGCTGAGACGATGCCGAGCCGTTGAACCGAGCTTCATGAGAGACGGGAGGGCTCCGGTAATGTCGAGGACGCCACCGCGAACTAGGACGAATCAGTCCACAGCGACGTCCTGCTAAACTGGCGCACGATCTGCCGAATTTTCTACGGACCGAGGGGGCAGCATGAGAGAGCAAATAGAGGCCGCGTTCGAAGACCGGGCTCTGCTGGAGCAAGAGGAGTACCGTCAGGCGGTGCTCGATACTATCGCAGCGCTCGACTCGGGGAAGCTCAGGGTCGCCGAAAAAGAAGACGGCGAATGGCGGTCGAACGCGTGGGTGATGAAGGCTATCTCGCTCTACTTCGGCGTTGCGGAGATGAACACGATCTACGCGGGCCCTTTTGAGTACTACGACAAGATTCCCACAAAGAAGAACCTCTCCGCGGCCGGGGTACGCGTCGTACCGCCCGGTACCGTGCGCTACGGCTCTTTCGTCGAGCCGGGCGTAGTGGTTATGCCGGGCTACGTAAACATTGGGGCCTACGTGGGGAGCGGGACGATGGTAGATACTTGGGCGACGGTCGGCTCGGGAGCCCAGATCGGGCGCAACGTCCACCTCGCCGGCGGCGTCGGCATCGGCGGGGTTCTGGAGCCGCCAGGTGCGATGCCGGTGGTGATCGAAGACGGGGCGTTCGTCGGCTCGCGGGCGATCGTGGTCGAGGGCGTGCGGGTCGAGGAGGAGGCGGTGCTGGGAGCGAACGTGGTCCTGACGGCCTCGACCCAGATCATCGACGTTACTGGCCCGGAGGAAGTTATCCACCGCGGCCGCGTCCCCGCCCGCTCGGTCGTCGTAGCCGGGACCAGATCAAAGGAGTTCCCCGCCGGCTCTTATCAGTTGCAGACCGCCCTCATAATCGGGCAGCGCCGCGAGTCCACGAACCAGAAGACCTCCCTGAACGAAGCCTTGCGAGAGTTCGGGGTGAGCGTGTGAGCACAGAGCCCCTGCGGGAACATCTGCTAGAGGCTCTTCTCTTCTTCCTCGAACGCCCGAGCGTGACCGGCGAGGAGGGGCCGCTCTGCGACGACCTCGAACAAAGGGTCGG
>CADCVD010000109.1 GCA_902806055.1 uncultured Rubrobacteraceae bacterium | reverse complement strand
TGGGCACTCCCAAAGCCTGGCAACGTTCCAGAGACTCTATCGCCATCTCCCACGCGCCCTCGCCTCGGAACTTGTCCATCTCCTCCTTGGTCGGAAAGTCGAAGGAGAGCTCGACGGAGTGGAAGGCTGAAAGCTCATCGTCGGCGAGCATATTCAGGCTGAAGCCGTTCGAAGTGATCGCCGTCTTCACCTCTCTTCGCGCCAGCAGAGCCAGCATCTCCCGGTACTCCGGGTGTACCCCGTTCTCCCCCACCCCGAGGTTGACGGATCCCACGTCAAGGTTGTCTAGGATGGTCTCTACCTCCGGCACGGAGAGGCGTTGCTGCGTTAGCGTCGGCCGGTAGCAATGCGGGCAGGCCAAGTTGCATTCGTTTGTTAGACCGATGCCTACGGCAACGGGCATACGCGCTCCTTTCAGGGGCTACTGGTCGGTACCAAGAGCAAGGTAGACCATATTATATTCTTTAAGGAAAACTCGACAAATGCTATACGGACAGAGGAGGGCTTCAGATCATTCTCGCGGTCAGTGAGATCGAGCGCCGAAGAAGCTCGCGAAGCAAAGCTATGTCCTCCGCGGTGCTGCGCACCTCTTGTCCGTCGGAGAGCCTCTCTCTTGGTAGAATCGGGCGTCGCAAGCTTCGCGCTGTATCTACGCCAGCATCAGGGAGCGTATAGGAGGTTCGACGAACTCGCAGTGGACGAACAAGGCGGCGTTTGGCAGCGGCTCGGATGCGTCGACTCCCGGCCTTCTCAGCGTCTCGTTGCTACGATCTCCAGGTAGTCTGCGGGCACCACCATCGTCTCGTCGCCCGACCGGTTGAAGCGGCGTGTGAGATCCATCAACTCGCCCGTCAGGTTCTCCCGCGCCGTTGCGTCAAGTGCTTGAAAAGCCTTGATCGTGGGTCCGTTGTGGGTCCGCATGAAGTCCCAGTAGTGCTCCACGGACCGGTAGCGGAAAGAGAACACGCGCCGCGTGTTTTGGAGCGACGTGATGCCGTCGCCGAAGAGCTCGCGTACCCTCTCCTCGGTTCCCCACAGGACTGGAGGTTTCAGCCCCGGAGGCGGAGGCAGGTAACGAGCGTGCACCCGGAGCATCTCGCCGATAAACCCGTCGGAGGCCCAGTTCGCCATCCCGATCTTCCCGCCCGATCTACAGACCCTCAATAGCTCTCCCGCCGTCCTCTCCTGGTCGGGAGCGAACATCGCCCCGATCGTAGAGAGAACAACGTCAAACGAGGCATCTGGGAAGGGTATGTTCTCGGCGTCTCCCTCCTGAAACGCGACTCGCAGCCGCTCAGCCGCGGCCCGCTCTCGCGCTCGCTTCAGAAGGTCCGGGACGTAGTCTACGCCGGTCACCCCGCAGAACCGGCGGGCCGCAGCCAGCGCCGTGTTGCCGCTCCCCGTCGCCACGTCGAGAACCTCCTGTCCGGCGCGCAGGTCCACAGCCTCGCAGAGCCGCTCGCTTATGACAACGAACGTCGAACCGAGCATCGCGTAGTCACCTGAAGCCCACGCCCCCTGCTGACGTTCCTTGACGGTCTTGAGATCGGATGCTTGGGGTTGCGCGTTCATGCCGCTCTCCTTATCGTGGAGCTCTCTATAAAGGTTTGAATAGGAAAATAACAGCCTGCGCGACAGGCTTCCAGAGATCCTGGACCTGGGCATGCTGCCTCCTGCCCTCACCGGGTTCAGCCGCGCACTATTTACCCTTGTCATTCACCAGCACCGTACGCCGCGAAGAGCAGACCCTCCTGCGTGACTGCGAGCGCGTACTGAACGACCCTTTTAAGCCCGGCTCTGCACGGCCCGGTTACTGGCGCTCCTCGGGGATTGTATAAGGCGTGCCGTCGGGCAGGACCAACTCGTAGAGCACGCCTTCCTCCACGGGGACTATCGTAAAACCGGCCTCCTCGAAGTCTTCGGGGTTGACGCTCCGCTGGACGAAGTAGACGGGTCCGTACTCGGCGAGCTCCAGGGCGTCGGGGACGCCGGTGTAGTCTCCGTTCTCCCCTTCGGGGCGGTGTTCGAGCTCGCGCGGGTTGTCCGGGCTCGACCAGAGCCTCAACGGGGCCTTTACAGCGTACCAGGGGCTCACGAGCGTCAGGTCGGTGCGCCGCTCCTCGACGAGCACCATGTACCAAAGCGGGCTCCGGTGGTGGAGAATGGCGGCGTTCGGGGCGGCCTTCTCCGCGACGGTCTCGATTATCCGGCGCCCCTCCAGATCCCCGCTGCGGTCCACGAACGGGTAGTCGTCTCTTACGCCTGACACGGCGAGATAGAGCAGGGCGATCGAGAGTAGGACCGGCGCCGCGACCCGGAGGAGCAGCGGGTAGTTCCTCACGGGACGTTCGGCGCGAGAAAGGATCTCCCCAACACCTACGGTTATAAAGAGTGCCAGCACAAGGTACGGCGGGATAAAGTAAAGGAAGTAGTCGAAGATATTGTATACGAGGGCGTGAACGGTCCAGCCGGCGAAGAGGAGGCCGAGAAGCAGCGCCCCCGCCCGGTCTCTTCGGCTCATGACGACGGCCCCGACGGCCGCAACGAAGAAGAGCATCACGCTGAACTCATCGAGAAAGTATCCGGGAAACGAGGATATCCGGTCGGAGACCGCTCCGCTCCCGAGAGAGCCGAGGAACTCGCTGCCGGTGACGAACCTGAAGAACCCGAGGACGCTGGTCGGGTCGGCCTCCCGGATCTGAGGCTCCATCGCGCCGCGGATCGGCAGGTAGAGGTACGGCACGAGCCCCAACAGGAAGAGCCCCGCCCCCTTGAGCATCAGACGCCCCTCAGCGAGCTTCGAACGGTCGGTCCTAAGGACGAAGAGCGCCGCCGCCGGGAGCAGCAAGCCGCTCGTCGCGTGATGCGTTAGCGACAAACCCATCAGAAAAGCCCCGAGGAGCAGGTACCGGTCCTCCCTCGTGTCCCGCCACACGAAAAGCACGAGCAGGACTAGAGAGACGAAGACAGCGTTCAAGGTATAGACCTCGGCCAGAACTGCCTGGCTCCAGAAGGTGCCGCCAACCCCGAAGGCGAGAGCCCCAACCGCTGCCGCGACTACTCGGCCGCTCAGGCGCAGCCCCACGAGGTACAGCACAAAGACCGCCGCCGCTCCAAAGACCGCCGAGGCGAGGTTCACCTGGTAGGCGGGATCGCCGAAGGGCAGATAGGTGAAGAGGTGAGCGAGCAAGAGGTAGGTCGGGTAGCCGGTAGGATGAGTGATCCCCAGGATGTAAGCCTGAGTCTGGAACATGACCGCGTCGAGCAGGTCCGGCCTCTCGTAGTAGAGCGCGTCCGGCGCAAGGGTTCTCAGGTAGAGTACGAACACCAACCCCGCGACCGGGATCCCCAAACATGACCTGAGTAGGGAAGCGTAAGTCGCGCGGCGCGAGGTGACCCCCGGCTCTCTCTTCAGCGTTCCTTCGAGGGCCTGCTTCATTGGCAGCATAGGTTAGCAGAAGAAGGAAGATGCCTTGCTACGGTTGCCGACGTTCTCAACCTCACCGGAGCCCTGAGGCCCCGCTTAACCTCTTGTACCCCACGCAACGTGTAGCGCGATAGCGCGCCGCTAATCGACCTTAAAGGGCACAGGTACGAAAACCGGCGAAGATATCGCGCCGGTCCGGGGTGGCGAAGTTGCGCCAGGTGTTGCGGAGCATGCGGGAGCGGGTCGCCCAGGAGCCGCCGCGCAGAACCTTGTGATCGCCGAACCAGGGCTCGGAGTACTCCTTGTACGGGTCAGGCACGAAGCCGGGGTACGGACCGAAGTCGTCCGAGCACCACTCCCAGACGTTCCCGATCATCTGCCGCAGACCGAACGCGCTGTCCCCCTCCGGAAATGCCGCGACGTCCACCGCCCCGAGCAGTTGACCGTCGAGGTTGGCGTGGCGCGAGCTTGGAGCTTCGTCGCCCCACGGATAGAGCCTCTTGCGGCTGGCAGCACCCCCGTCAGAGGACGGCTCCCCCGAGGCTGCCATCTCCCACTCGGCCTCGGCCGGGAGACGCCGTCCGGCCCAGCGGCAGTAGGCCTGCGCTTCGTGCCAGTTGACGTGAACGATCGCCGCGTGCGGCCTGAGCGGTACTACCTTATCGAAGTGACGGACGTTCAAGGAGCCGTCCGCGGCCCGCGACCAGTAGACGGGATGTTTCGCGCCCATCTCTTCGCGCCACTTCAGGCCCTCTTCATCCCAGAGGTCATCTCGCTCGTACCCGCCGTCCTCCACAAAGGCGGCGAACTCGGCGTTGGTGACTGGGGCGCGAGAGATCCTGAACGGCTCGACCTCGACCGGATGCGCCCACTTCTCGTTGTCGAAGACGAAGGGCGTCTCCTCCGTCGCCCCGAGCATAAACTCGCCGCCAGGAATCTCTACGTCCCCCTCCAAGGGGCCCTCGGGCTGTCCGTCGAGGACCGAAGGATCATATTCGGAGATGTACGGAGCGGGCAACCCGTGCGTCTGGCGGGTGTAGGTGAAGGCCTCGCCGTGCATGTCCTCATGAAAGGCGGCGAGCCGGACGAAGTAGGCGTTCTCCGGCGTGGCACCTTCGGCGTTGAGCTTGTGTAGAACATCGTCGAGGACGCGCTGCATATAGTCGAACGTCTCCGAGCGTGAGAGCAACGGCAGGTCCCATCGAGCATCGTGGTGGACCTCCATCGAGTCGTAGAGTTCGTCGCCCTGCGCGAGGATGGCCGAGATGCCGAACTCCTCGTCCGTAACGCGCCTCAAGTTCCAGCGCTCCTGGAACCAGGCGAGGTGCCCTATCTCCCAGAGGGGCGGGTTGACTATACGCAGCTGCGGGCCGAGCATCTGCTCGTCGTTCAGGTCGCTTATCAGCTCCAGGGTCCGCTTCCGTGCATCGACCAGCATCTCGGCCAGCTGCTCTGAAAGGTTCCGCGTACTCCGCATACAGTTCCTCCCGCTCCGATTCTTCCTAGCTATGAACGAGGATACTATCCGAAACCATACGATTTATGGTACATAATATGTAGGATCGTGTCTCGAGATGTGTATAGCATGCCCGTGGAAGGGAGCTAACCCGCTTGAAGATCAACCTCATAACCCCCGCCGGGCGCGATCTGCGCAACGGCAACCGGGCGACCGCCGAGCGTTGGGCCAGCTTCCTGCGTGAGTTGGGCCACGAGGTCGTTCTGGAGGAGGTCTGGGACGACGGGGAGACGGACCTGATGCTCGTGTTGCACGCCCGCCGCAGCCACCCCTCCGTAGAGCGCTACGCCGCCGCTTATCCGGAGCGGCCTCTTATCGTCGCCCTAACCGGCACCGATCTCTACCGGGACATCCATTCCGACGAGACGGCCAGAGAATCACTAGACCTGGCGACGGCCCTGATCGTCTTGCAGGACATCGGTCTACGCGAGCTCGAACCCCGCCACCGCTCGAAGGCTCGCGTTATCTACCAGTCCGCCGAGCCGGTACAGCTAGAACAACCTGGTGATGAGTACTTCGACGTCTGCGTCCTCGGGCATCTCAGGGACGAGAAGGACCCGTTCCGGGTCGCTCTCGCTACCCGGCTGCTACCTCCATCCTCCCGCGTCCGCGTCGCCCACGCCGGGAGGCCATACACTGACGAGTTCGAGAGAGAGGCCAGGCTGCACGCCGTGGCTCCTCGGTACCACTGGGTCGGAGAGCTGCCGCGGCGAGAGGCTCGCCGCCTCCTGGCCCGGTCGCGGCTGCTCGCACAGACCTCCATAATGGAGGGCGGGGCAAACGCCGTCTCCGAGGCGCTCGCCTCAGGGGTTCCGGTCGTCGCATCGGACATTCCCGGCAACGTCGGTATGCTCGGCGAGGACTACCCAGGCTACTACGAGGCGGGCGACGAGGACGCCCTGGCCCAACTCCTCCATCGCGCCGAGACAGATGCCGCATACTATGAGACGCTAAGAGATCGCTGCGAGGCACGAAGGTACCTAGTCCTACCCGAGCGCGAGAAGGCGGCTTTGGAGTCTCTGGTAAGAGAGACCCTACACAACGAGGCGGAAGGATATAATCGAGTTATGGACGAAAAGACGCGTATAAGGCTGACCAAGTACTCGACCAAGGCCGGCTGAGCGGCCAAGTTCGCTCCAGGGGACCTGGAGCAAGTACTCAAGGGGCTCACCCCCGCCGCTGCGGAGGGGTTCGTGAGCGGGATGGACACGAAGGACGACGCTGGGTATGTGCCGTTCGGCGGCGGGCTGCTCCTGCAGTCGGTCGACTTCTTCACGCCGATAGTCGACGATCCGTACAGGTTCGGTCAGATCGCCGCTGCCAACGCCCTCTCCGACATCTACGCGATGGGCGGCGTACCGCTGACGGCGATGAACCTCGTCGGCTTCCCCTGCTCTCTGGACCTCGGCATCCTGCGTGAGATCCTCGCTGGCGGCCAATCCAAGATCGAGGAGTCTGAAGCTCGCCTCTGCGGAGGCCACTCGATCCAGGACGAAGAGCCGAAATACGGCCTCTCCGTTACCGGTTTTGTCGAGGAGGACCGCGTAGTCCGGAACGCCGGCGCGAGGCCGGGCGATGCGCTCGTGCTCACCAAGCCGCTCGGTATGGGCATCCTGACGACAGCCGTGAAGCGTGACATCCTCTCCGAGCCCGATATAGACGAGGCCCTCGAAGCAGCCGCCCACTTGAACAAGGGAGCCGCCGCCGCGATGCGCGAGCTGCCGGTCTCGGCGGCGACCGACGTGACGGGCTTCGGCTTCCTCGGCCACCTTTCGGAGATGCTCGAGGCCTCGGACGCGGGCGCGGTCGTCCGCCGAAGCGACGTGCCGGTCTGGGAGAAGGCGGTCTCACTATCCGCCGAAGGCTGCTATCCGGGCGGCCTGAACGGCAACCGGGAGTACCTGGGAGACAAGGTCAGCTCAGACGGCCTGAAGGCGTCTGACCTCCTACCCCTCTTCGACCCCCAGACCAGCGGAGGGCTGCTCATAGCTATCCCGAACGAACACGCAGGTACGCTCATCCGCCGCCTTGAAGAGCGAGGTGCCCCCGCCGCGGCGATCGTCGGCGAGGTCGAGGAGGGCTCTGGAGTTCGGATCGAGCCCTAGCCGCACCCTACCTCCTTTGTGCAGCTTCGCGCCGTCCTCTTTGCAGATAACACCGGAACGATATTCTGAAGCGGCGTTCTTGCCGGTATAGTTGCTGGCAGGAGGTTGCTAGAAGTTGCGTGAGCGCCTGGGGTCTACGTCGGGCGCAGGAACCGTATTTTCTTGGCGGGACGTGGGTAAGGACCCGTTATAACCCGTAAAGCGTAAGGTTTATCTGGCCGCCATCTGTCTCGGCCTGCCCGCCGTACTCCTGCTTTAGGCTAACTTTGGTCCCGCCAACTCTTCCTTCCGTCTCGCGTTTGCGCTGTTCACCATGTGTTGCCTGATGTGTGGGCTGGCGCTTTGGAGAGAGATCGTTCCGATCCGGCTGGGGAAGCGCGTAATGTTCGCGGGGGCGGCTGGTTTCGCTCTCGCCCAGCTAGCCTACGCGCTCTATGCGAGCGACGACCTGGCCGCCGCCCGGACCACCATCACGGAGGTCTCTTACCTGACCCTAACCGTACTCTACGTGGCGGCGCACCTGGTCTTCGACAGCCGCAACGCGTTGAGAGTCTCCCTCGCGCTCTATGCCTCAGGTATCGTGATCGTCCTCGTCTGTATACCTTCCGAGATCTAC
>CADCVD010000108.1 GCA_902806055.1 uncultured Rubrobacteraceae bacterium | reverse complement strand
GCTGACCGCAAAGAGATCGCCGCTGTAATTTCTTCGAAGGACCTGTTCAACTGCTCGGTTGTGTCCTCTTTGATAACACTCTCAATAATCTGTCTGATCATTTGCTTTCTACGCCTTCCGTTTAATACTAAACTGAATATACCCCTCCTGTAACAATGTGTACGTAACTAGTTCACCCTCCGCGCCAGCTTCGAGAGGACGCTTTAGCGGCAGTTGGATGAATAGCGTGCGTCGACCGCATGCAAAGGCTCATACCACTGCCGTGTTGGCGTCATACTAACCGTTCGAAGCTTGCCTTGATCGAGTTCTCTCTTGAGCCGCCGGACAAGGAACCGGGATAGCGAGCTAAAGGTTACCGAGAAACAAGAACTCTCTAGTTAGACCGTATAGCGAAACAAGGGGTATATTATGGGCGGTGAATATCTCTGCGTTTACTTGGTTCTTTCTACAGCTTGGAGCTACGGCGTTAGATAGCCTTGAGGCTACCTTGGCCTTCTCCAACGCAACCTCGTCCATTGGTGTCGCGTATTAACGAGTAGACATGACTGAAGGACCCAACTACTCCTCCAAGCTTCCGCTGAGTTCGACCGTTCTACGATGGTCTCTTACCTCGTCTCCGCGCTCGGCATCGCTGGAGAAGCGTTTAGATACCAGCAATCGCGCATGGGCATAGCGGCTTTGGCCTTGCTAATGGCCTACAGACCAGCGCGTCTCCGGTCTTGATCCTCGTCGGCGGCAACAGGAAACAACATAGGAGCTTTTAGTGGGTGAGGCGCTGGCAGCTTGGGTGTCGAACGTGATCCAGTCCCTTGGCTATGCCGGGATAGCATTCTTGATGCTGATTGAGAATCTGTTCCCGCCTATACCGTCGGAGGTGATTCTGCCACTAACCGGGTTCCTGATAGGCCAGGGGGAACTGTGGTTCGTCCCGACACTCGTCGCCGCAACCGCCGGCTCGCTAGCCGGAGCGCTCGTCCTTTACACGATCGGCAGGTGGGGTGGTCGGAGGCTTGTCCTTAGCTATAGTGGAGTACTGCGCGTAAAGGAGGCCGAGCTAGATCGCGCAGACAAGTGGTTTGACAGGTACGGCGGGGTGGTGGTGCTAATAGGGCGAATGGTGCCGGGGGTGCGGAGCCTCGTCTCGATCCCAGCTGGACTCTCGGAGATGCCCCTCGGGCGGTTTATCCTCCTGACTACGCTGGGCTCCGGCATGTGGAACATCCTTCTGATCTGGTGCGGCCGACTTCTCGGCGAGAACTGGTCGCGAGTCGCCGGCCTCGTCGGTTCCTTCTCCAACGTCGTCCTCGCCATCCTGGCGATAGTAGCAGTAATCCTAGCCGTCTGGTGGTGGCGCAGCCGGCGCCCGCGCTGAACTTCCTTTCCTCTAACCTACGATCCCCCTGATCCTGCGACTCCTATGGTCAGTCAGTGTTTCGGTAAACCTCTGCTCATGCCGGTGATGTTCCCTGTCTTCCGCCGCTACGGCTGAAAGGTCTCCACAAACTGCCGTTCAGGGGCTGTATACGGAGCGCCTCCGGCATCATCGGCTCCACCGTATTCGACCTCTCCCTCTACGGCGACCTTGCCCCGAGCATCGAGGCCATCCTGCCTTTTCGGCCGCCAGGGCGAGGTACACCAGGCCCTCGAATGCAAACTGAGCGAGTAGGTAGCCTCGACCGAGAACGAAGCCGGCATCGACTGAAGCTCTAGAACCTCTTCCGCATCGATCAGCCGAACACAGATCACGGCATGCGCCAAGTAGCTAAAACAGCCTCCTATAAAAGCAAACAGCACCAAGAGGAGGCCGTGGTACTCAGGCGCTATCAGAAGACCCTTCGTACCGCCGTAGGTTCAAGCGCCGCCCCCTACGGCTACACTCTCGCGACCTGGACCACCGGAGTTGTGCTCACTAACGCGCGGCATGCCCGATACGCTCTCCGCCCTCACGTTCATGGCCGGAGCCGTGCTGGGCTTCGCCTTCGGCGGCGTGGGTAAGCACTACAGCCAGGAGCGCGGCCAGGCCCTGCTTTGGGGAAGCTTCCACTTTTTCTCCGTCGGGCTCTCTATCGGGGGAGCAACGCTCGTAGCTCACTTCGTCCAGAACTCCATCGCCTGGCCCCTCGCAGGTTTCCTCTCGACCGCCACCTATCTCCTCGTCGTGGGAGCCGAGTCAACGGCCGCTTACCTGTGGGACCATCGGGGAGAAAGGTGAAGATTGTCGCTGCTTCACGTCTCGTCGAGAGAGCACCCGTTACTGATAGTTAACGACGGCAGGCGCGGGTTCGAGTTGCAAGACCTCTTCCGGTGAGAGCAACGAGACGTCCTGGGTGTAGAAGAGCTTGAAGCCGCCGTATTGGATGGGCTCTGCGCTAACCAGGATGTCGTATTTGCTGATTTTGTTCTCAGCCCCGCCGAAGCCGTCCGCATTCAGGACCACCTCGACGTTCTCGGTCGGTTGAATGACCTCCTTGTTCGTGACGATGCCCGACTCGAACTGGTGTACTACCAGAACCTTGTCCGCGATACCCTCCTCCTCGACAAGTTGGGTCAGGGTCTCGACCGCCTCCTGAATCTCCACCCCGTCTACACCGCCGAGATCCACCCCCGGCACCTGGCCCGGTTCGACGGAGTATTCGGTGTCTATCGCGAGATGCACGTAGGGACGCTCCAGAAAGGGACGGAGAACTTCGATCTCGTCGGCTACAGTATTCAGACCGAGCTGTACGTCGAGGAGTAACAACGCCCCGTTCTCCTCAGCAACCTGTGCATACTGCTCGATCTCCTCTGGCTCCAGCCGTCCGAGGTAGGAACCATCGTCGCCCGGCTCCCGCTGCGCCGTCGAGGCGATCAACTCTATCGTCGGTATCGCAGGACGCGCCGGGTCGGCGGCAGAATAAGCCGCTGTCTGCTGGATGAGCCGCTCCATCATCGCTTCAGGGTCTGCGAACTCGCCGAGCACGCCCATCTGGGCGGATCGGGGATTACCGTAATAAGTTACGAGCCTGTTCTCCTTGAGCGGCCCGTCCGACATATCCTCCGCCCCGTCCACCAGTACCTGCTGCGTCGGCGCGCTCTGGGGCTGTGCGTCAGGCACAGTTACCACGGAATAAGGTTTCGCAGCCTGCGCCTCCTCGAGGACCATCTCGGTTCCGCCGGTTGTCCCGGCGACGGTAGTCCCGCCTCCGCTGTCGCCCGTGTTCTCCGTGGTGGCGGCGACAGTCGAAGTCTCTTCGCTCTCCTGCTGGGCGGAGCCCTGGCCTCCGCCACAGCCCGCCAGAAAAAGCAACGCGGCGTAAAGGAGCGCCGCGAGCAGGGTTGAGTCCGGCAGGGGCCGCCGTGCGGCCCCTATTTGTTGCGCATCTAACACGACCAAGCCACTCCAGGGTCCTTCCCGCTAGCCTGCAAGGCACAAGCGAGCCCTGTACCCGTTTGCGCGAGAGTTAGTCTTGCTCGAAGACAATAGTGCGCCGCCGTCCACGAGCGCGCGGTCTTCGAGATGCCAGCGGACGGCGCGTGCGAGGACGCGGCACTCGACCTCGCGTCCCACGCGCACGAGCTCGTTAATGGTGTCATGGTGGCTGACGTGGGCAACGTCCCGGCGTGCTATAGGACCGGCGTCGAGGTCGGCGGTGACGTAGTGGGCGGTAGCGTCTCTGGTCTTGAGGCCCATGCCGTAGGCGCGGTGGTAGGGGCCGGCACAACGAAGGCCGGGAGCAAAGGAAGCGTGGATGTGGAGAAGTGACCCTACCCGCAGGCGTCTATAAACCCGCGCGTGAGGATCTGCACGTAGCGGGCGAGGACGACGAGATCCACCTCATCCTCTGAGAGGAGGTCGAGCACCGCAGACTCCTGTTCGGCCTTCGTCTCCTTCTTAACCGGCAGGTGGTAGAAGGGGATGTCGTAGAGCTGGGCGCGAGAGGAGAGATCGGGGTGGTTGGAGCTCACGAGCGTTATCTCGGCGTCGAGCTCACCGGCGTTCCAGCGCCAGAGGGGGTGCATGAGGCAGTGAGCGTACTTTTAGGCCAGGATCGCCATCCTCCTCCGCGTGTCGGTTTAGGAGACGCTCCAGTCCATCGCGTGCCTCCTGACCAGGGTTGCTAAGGCTGTGTCGAACTCGTCGCACTACAGGCCGCATCTCTCACTCTCGATCTCCAAACGCGTAAAGAACCGGCCGCTCCCGCTCACGTACTGGTCCGCGGAGAGGATGTTGCCGTCGTGCAGCGTTACTACCCTGAGGCTACCTCCCGCAAGGCTATTCGTATCCCGGACGAGACCCTGGCAGAGCCGGTAACCAACTCGCGAGCCCCGCTGGCGCGGAGTGCTAGTATGGCGCCATGACAGAGACAGACGAAGACAATCTCAGGCAGCTCAAGGAGCGGTTGGCCCAGATCAGCAACGTAAGCTCGGCGAACGGGCTCTTGATGTGGGACAGGCAGACTTACATGCCCAAGGGCGCGGTCGCGGGCAGGGCGGAGCAGACGGCGACCCTGAGCCGAATCGCCCATGAGATGCTCGTAAACACCGAGACGGGGCGGCTGCTCGAAGCCCTGGGCCCACCGGACCCGTCCACAGAGGACGGCGCCCTGGTACGACGCGCGCGACGCGAGTACGAAAAGGCAACCAGGCTTCCGGGTGACCTGGTCGCGGAGATCTCCCGCGCCACGGCGCTCGCCGAGCCCGCTTGGGTGGAGGCGCGCGAGAGGTCGGACTGGTCCCTGTTCGCCCCGCACCTGGAGAAGATACTACCCTTGCAGCGCGAAGCGGCGGAGCATCTGGGGTACGAGGACCACCTCTACGACGCGCTCCTCGACGGTTACGAGCCGGGCGCGAAGAAGGCGCGGCTCGAGAAGATGTTCGAGGAGCTGAAGACGGAGTTGGTACCGCTTATACGCTCGATCTCCGAGCGGGAAGGCGAGGACCGGGAGGCTCCGCTCTACGGCGCGTTCGACGAGGCAGCTCAGGAGAGGTTTGGGGAGGAGGTTATTACCCGCTTCGGTTACGACTGGGATCGCGGTCGGCAGGATCGTACCGTGCACCCGTTCTGCATCGGGCTCACCCCGGGCGACGTGCGCATCACCACCCGCTTCGACCCAGGCTGGCTCTCCCCGGCCCTCTTCGGGACGATGCACGAGACCGGTCACGCGCTCTACGAGCAGGGCGTGGACCCGGCCTACGCCCGCACGCCTCTGGGCGGCGGCACTTCAATGGGCGTTCATGAGTCGCAGTCCAGGCTATGGGAGAACCTCGTGGGACGCTCCCGACCTTTCTGGTCTTACTTCTATCCGGGCCTGCAAGAGGCTTTCCCGGAGGCTCTAGGCGGGGTCGAGTTAGAGGAATTTTATCGCGCGGTCAACGCCGTCTCTCCCTCGGAGATCCGGGTAGAGGCCGACGAAGTGACCTACAACCTGCACATCCTGCTTCGCTTCGAGTTGGAGGTCGCCCTGATCGAGGGAAGTCTCTCTGTCTCGGACCTACCCTCCGCCTGGAACGCAAAGATGGAGGAATACCTTGGCGTTACGCCAGAGAACGACGCTATGGGCGCCTTGCAGGACGTACACTGGTCCGCCGGACTCTTCGGTTACTTCCCGACGTACACTATGGGTAATGTCCTCTCAGTGCAGCTCTTCGACGAGGCTGTAGGCGCGTATCCGGCGATCCCCGAGCAGATAGCGGAGGGCGAGTTCTCGACCTTATTGGGCTGGCTGCGCGAGAACATCCACCGCCACGGCTCCCGGTACTACCCGGACGAGTTGATCGAGCGCGTCACCGGCCGTCCGCTCGACACCGCACCCTACCTCAAATACCTGAAGAACAAGTTCGGCGAGCTGCACGAGGCGGGCTAGGCGCCGCAAGACGTGTAAGGCGCTACGCGGCGCGGGTAACATTAGGGTGAGGGAAAGCGAACAGGAGGAGGAGTAGCATGGATTTCCTCGGCAACCTGATGGGCAGAGACGACCGCCAGGAGTACAGGGACTTCACGGAACGCTACGACGAGGGGGCGCCCTACGACCGCATCTCCGACGAAGAGGCGGCGAACCGTTACCGTGAAGTAGCCCCGAACCTCTCGGAGGACGACTACCGACTCTCGGCTCGTGAAGCGTTCGAGCGAATGTCGCCTGAGGAGCGCGTAGAGTTCGGCCGGATGCTGCGCGAGGAGGCCCAGCAGCGGGGCCACGACGAGTTTGTCGACCGGGACCACGACGGTCAGGATGACCGCTTCCAGGACCCCGAGTACCTCGCCGGAGTGACGAGCAGCATGCACCGGCGCGAGCCGGATCTGATGAGCAGCCTTCTCAGCAGCGCCATGGGCAGCGGAGGCGGCGGTCTCATGGGCGGCATGATGGGCGGCGGCATGACCGGCGGGCACGGCGCCTCGGGCGGCGGCGGAATGCTCGGCAATCCCGTCGCGAAGGCCGCTCTCGCCGGTATAGCCGCCACGGCGGCTAAGAAGATGATGGGCGGGAGATAGCGTCGGGGACGGGCTTCTTCTGGCGACGCCGGTGCCGTCGCATGCGGCTTGCGCCGGCCTGGCGAAAAGACCGCCAGGCCGGACATTAACGTCTCCAGCGAGTGACCCTACGAAGCGTCTTAGCCGTCCCGCATACAGACGTGTTCGGTCCCTTTATGAGCCGTCGCGTCGATGCCCACTACTTTAGTACTCGCCACGAGCCCGTCCGCGAACCTTTACCCAGCCCTCTCCGTTGCTCGGCGAGGCCTCCGGTGCCTTCGGCGGTCCGCTACGCGGGCTTTCGGCAGGAGGCGCTGCACCTCGCAGGCTCAACATGCAAACCCTCCGTCATGGAGGGAGCTTCGGAGAGGAGGGTATGTGATCGGTGCGAGGGGAGTAGATCTCCACGAGATAGCTACGCAGGTCGGAGTGCCAGCGGGCGCTATCTGGACGTTGAGCGAGAGCGAGGACCTGAATGCGAACCTGGTGCGGTTCCCGACCGGATCGGGCGTCGAGGAACATCTAAACGACGAAGTTGATGTGCTGCTCCTGGGCGTATCGGGTGAAGGAGAGGTCGTAGTCGAGGGGAAGAAATATACCTTGTCGAACGGAGTTTTGGTATTCGCCCCCAAGAGCGCGCGGCGCTCGACCCTGAGCAGGTCCAAAGATTTTGCTTACCTCAGCATCCACCGCAGGAGAGAAGGTCTACGGATCGGACGTCGAGAAGCTCTCTGAGAGAGAAGAGCGAGGTTGGCTCCGCTTTACGCAGCCCGCGCAGGAGCGGGGCTAAGAACCAACCGCCGCTAGTCCGAGCGTTCGGCCTCGAAGCGTAGGGAGGCAGAGTTGATGCAGTAACGCAGGCCCGTAGGCTCGGGCCCGTCGTTGAAGACGTGGCCCTGGTGGGCGCCACAGACCGCGCAGTGAACCTCGGTGCGTCGCATGAAGAAGAGGCTTCTATCCTCCTCGGTCTCCACGTTTTGCTCGTCTACCGGCTCCCAAAAGCTCGGCCAGCCTGTACCGGAGTCGTACTTCGTCTCCGAGCTAAAGAGGGGCGTACCACACCCAATACAGCGGTAGGTGCCTCTCTCTTTGAGGTCCCAGTACTCCCCAGTGAAAGGCCGCTCGGTGCCGTGCTCCCGTGCGACCTTGTACTGCTCCGGGGTGAGCTCCCTGCGCCATTCCTCGTCAGTCTTCCGCGTTTTTTCCGTCATGGTTCGATTTTACCATGCCGCCTCCCCGCCTCGAGATCAAGGCTCGCGCGGAGCGAACTACCCAGCTGAAGAAGGCCGTCTTACGCTCTCGGTCCTCACCCAGCTAGAAGGCATCACAAGAGCGCCGCAATGCAATGATCCGGCTGGCCAATGATCTAAACTCTCTCATGAGCCTATCTCCCCTCTCTCGCAAGTTACAGCGCCGCCAGAAATGAAGCGTGCTCTGACTGACATGCACTTCCCCTTTCTTAAGCACTCTCGTATCAAATAAGCTTGCGTTAGCGTTACAAATATTAAATTTTATTAAGAAAACGTTTCAGCGCATATAGGTGCATTCCTCATATCTAAGCCGTGCGCTTGGCAACGAGCTCTGTACGGTGACAACGGAGGGGTTGCGTACTGCGGGCGCCTTCCCTAAGGTGCCGAGCCGTTGGAGGGGGGATCGTTCGGATCCCTTGATAGAAACACGACATGCAAGTTAGGAAGGTGCCCGGACGTATGTCTTTGAGGGTTAGACCGAAGATGCTTGTAGGTATTGTTGTTGTCCTCGTCCTCTCGTTAGCCGTCGTGGCTAATGCTCAGTTGGGAGGAGTAACCGGAGCTGAGGCAGTAGGCGTAGGAGAGGCGCAGTTGGGCGCGCCGTTCGTATACGGTATGGACGGCCCAGATGCCTTCAGTTGCAGCGGCTTGATGCGCTACATTCTGCGTACCACCGGCGTCGACGCTGATGCGCCCTGGGTACCGGAGGAGTACCTGAACAGGTATGCCCCAGTCGCCCCCGAGAATCTGCAGCCCGGCGACATCGTGATCTACCCGGACTGGGCTACCATGTACGCGGGTAACGGTATGCTGCTCAACGCCAACGCTCTTACGGGGACCGTCACGGAGACCCCGATGGAGTACGCTGGTGAGCCGGTAGGCATCGCACGTCCCTACTAGCCCGCACCGCTGCTGACAAACCTGCGCCCTCCGTGTCGACGACACGGAGGGCGCAGGACTGCAAATGCGTATAGTCTAAATTTTCTTTGTTCTCGTCTGGCAGAGATCAAGCAAGTTGAGTTGGTTATCCAATACAAGCACGATGACGCATAGCTGCTTGGCACTCGTCCGATGTCCAAATTGAACGCAAGCTTGGTTTTGGTTTGCTCCTAAGAGACTCGCTCCAGCTCGGGCTCGCTGGCTCTGCGCACGGCGCTTATGCAGCGTGGTCCGAGGATTTGCTTAAGCTCGGCGTGCAGATCCGAGGAATCCTCTACGGTGCAGATAATCTCGTCCTGGACGCTGTCATCAGCGACAAGGACGAGCGGGCTGCCACCAGGGTGACGCTTTATCGTTTCGAACGCTTCTCTAGCCAACGATCTTGCGACGCCTACGAAGGCGGAGGCGTTGAGGTAGATGGGGTCGAGGCCGGGTTTGAGATCTAGCTCTTCGATCTCCAGGGCGACGATACGAGGGACGCCTTCCTTGCGCTCGACACGGCCCTTGACCTTGAGGATGGCATCTTCGCGGACGCATTCGGCGCACTTGGCGTAGACTCTTGGGAAGACCATGATCTCGGCTAGGCCACGCGTGTCGTCGAGTTGGAGCACGGCCATCATGTCGCCCTTGCGCGTCGTGTTGCTCCGAACAGAGGTGGCGAGCCCGCCGATCCACACGACCGCCCCGTCCCGGCATCCGTCCAGCTCCGAGACGGTCGTATCGGCGTGCTTCTTTAGCTTGTGCAGAACGGGCCGCAAAGGATGGTCGGAGACGTAGAGTCCCAGGGTCTCTTTCTCCCATTCGAGGGTACCGCGTTTGTCGTCCTCAACGGCGGAAATCTGAGGCTTTGGCGGCGCTAGCTCGGCCAGCTCCTCGGTGCCGAACATGCAGAACTGGTCTTCGTCCGCTTCTTTGGAACCGGCGAGGGCGAGCTCGACGGCCTTCTCGTGGACCTCTAACAACCCGGCCCGTGAACACCCTAACGAGTCGAAGGCTCCGCACTTTATGAGCGACTCGATGGTCCGTTTGTTGTAGGTCTTGCAATCCACCCGGCCACACAGGTCGAAGAGGTCCTCGAAGGGGCCGTTCTCCTCCCTCGCCGCGATGATCGCCTCGACGAAGTTGCTCCCGACATTCTTTACCGCCGAGAGGCCGAACCGGATAGTGTGGCCGACGACCGTAAAGCGGTATCCGCTCTCGTTGACGTCCGGCGGCAGTACTTCTATCCCCATCGCCCTGGCCTCGGCGACGTACTGCGGCACCCGGTCCTTGGTGTTCATGACGCTGCTCATGAGCGCGGCCATATACGCCTCGGGGTAGTGCGCCTTCAAGTAAGCTGTCTGGAACGCGAGCAGGGAGTAGCAGGCCGAGTGGCTCTTGTTGAACGAGTAGCCGCCGGCCTTCTCCATCCAGTTCCACAGCTCCTCGGCGACCTCGGGCGCGACCTCGCTCGCGGCACAGCCCTCGGTAAACTTGTCCTTGAGCGTCGCGAGGAGCTTCGCGTTCTTCTTGCCGATGGCCTTTCTTAGAGTGTCGGCCTCGCCGGGGGTGAAGCCGCCTAGAGATTTGGAGATCTCCATGAGCTGCTCCTGGTAGGCGGCGACCCCATAGGTCGGCTCCAGGATGGGCTTGAGACGCGGATCCGAGTACTTTACGCTCTCCGGGTCGTGCTTACCGCGCTTGAAGATGGGAATGTAGTCCATCGGGCCGGGGCGGTAGAGGGCGTTGAGAGCCACGAGGTCATCGAAGCGGTCGGGCCTGACCTCCTGGAGCATCCGCTGCATCCCGCCGGACTCAAACTGAAAGACCCCGAACGTGTCGCCCCGTGAGAAGAGCTTCAGCGTCTCCGCGTCGTCGAGCGGTATCTTCTGGATGTCTACCTCTTCACCGGTGGACTGGCGAATCGTCTCAAGGGTCTCCTCGATCACGTCGAGGTTCCGTAGGCCCAGGAAGTCCACTTTCAAGAGCCCCAACGCCTCGACGTCGCTCATTGGATGCTGGACCATGACGGGAATTTCTTCCTCATCCACCGAGACGCCCTTAGTCTTAGTGAACTGAAGCGGCACGATGTCGGTCAGAGGCTCCTCGGAGATGACCACGCCCGCGGCGTGGGTCCCGGCGTGGCGGGCGAAACCCTCTATCTCGAAGGCCGTGTCAAGGATCTTCTTCGCATCCGTGTTCCCCTCGACGAGCTGCAACATCTCCCGCGCCGCCCCCGGATGCTTCTCCGCCGGCGTGTAGGAGCCGTCTTCCTGCTTGAGTATGTCTCTCAACGTGGTCCCGACCGGCTTCTCTGGGATGAACTTGGCCAGCTTGTCCGTCGCGTCATAGGGGTACTGGAAGACGCGCCCCGAGTCCCTTATAGCCGCGCGCGCGCCGAGCGTCCCAAAGGTAATAATCTGGGCGACGTGCTCGTGGCCGCCGTACTTCTCGGTAACATACCTCATCACCTCGCCCCGCCCCGAGACCGAGAAGTCTATATCCACGTCCGGCATGTTGATCCGGTCCGGGTTCAAAAAACGCTCGAAGAGAAGCGAGTACTGTAGCGGATCGAGATCCGTGATCCCGAGCCCGTAAGCGACGATGGATCCGGCCGCCGACCCGCGTCCCGGCCCTACGGCTATTTTCTGATCCTTGGCATACTTCACGAAGTCCCAGACGATGAGGAAGTAGTCCGCGAAGCCCATCTTACCGATGGTCGAGAGCTCGAAGTCGAGCCGTCTCTGCACCTCCTGCGACGCCGCACGCGCCCCGTACCGCTTCCTCAATCCCTCCTCGCACCGCTCCCGTAGGTAGTCGTCGGCGGTATATCCCTGGGGCTTCGGGAAGTTCGGCAACCGCGTCTTGCCGAGCTCTATCCCCGGGTCCTCGACCATCTCGACGACTTTTAAGGTGTTCTCCAGAGCCTCCGGGTGGTCCGGGAAGATCCTCTCCATCTCGTCCACCGGCTTCACATAAAACTCCTCGCCGGTAAACTTCATCCGGTTCGGATCGTTGTAGAACTTACCGGTCCCGATGCACAGCAGCACGTCGTGCATCTTCGCGTCGGTGCGCGCTGTGTAATGCGAGTCGTTCGTCGCGACGAGGGGTATCTGCGTATCTTTGTGCAGCTTCAGTAGACCTTCGTTGACGCGCCTCTGCTCTGGGAGGCCGTGGTCCTGCATCTCGAGAAAGACCGCGTCGAAGACCTCTCCATACTGCATGAGCAGCTTGCGCGCCTCATCCATGCGGCCCTCTAGAATGCGGGTCGGGACCTCGGCGGAGAGGCAGCCGGAGAGGCAGATGATGCCCTTCCCGTGCTTGCGGAGCATCTCCATATCCACCCGCGGCTTGTAGTAGAAGCCTTCGAGAAACCCGCAGGTGGAGAGCTTCATGAGATTCTTGTAGCCCTCGGCGGTGCGGGCGAGGAGGGTGAGATGGTAGTACTTCGCCCGGCTCCGGTCGCGGCGGTCGGCGGTGACGTAGACCTCACAGCCCAACAGAGGTTTTATGCCCGCCTTCTTGGCCTCCTGGTAGAACTTGACTGAGCCGTACATCACGCCGTGGTCGGTGAGTGCCAGGCCGGGCATGTTCTGGTCTTTGGCGAAGGAGATCAAATCTCTAATACGACTCGCCCCGTCGAGCATCGAGTACTCCGAATGGCAGTGCAAATGCGCGAAAGGCGTTACCGTCAACCCGCTCCTCCCCTATCTCTACCGGCTCTGGAATGGCCGGCGGGACCCGCGAGCCCCGCCGCTGCCTGTTCTCCCCGTCCATCCCGGACAGCGGGCACTATACGGAATCGGCGCGAGTGCTGTCTAGGTCAAGCTGTACCTAAGATTGAGGTAGTATTTGCAGGAGTTTTCAGGTTGCAGCCAGCAGCTTAGGCGATTGTAGCTCGGCGCCCTCGTACTGCTCGCGAAAGTCGGCGAGGCTCCGTGTGAAGCGTATAGTCTCGAGCTTATCGTATCGTTTCGTCCGACGGCTTTCGGGCCTCGCGGTCTCGCGGACATCCGGAAGCCGAGGATTGAAGACTATGCTGCCACAGACGCCACGAGAGGACGGCCCGGGCGCTCAGGACGGCGAAGGCGAGGCTGAAGAGGCCATCTTCAAGGTCGTGAAGCCAGGCAGTATAAACGACGAGCCCGGTTGAGACGGCCGCCGCCGCGAGCACCAATAAGAAGGTCGCGACGAGCACCAGCCAGGTTTGCCGAGGCGGGGCCTGCGCGCTCCCTTCGTGAGGCTGCGGCATGAACGTTGCTAGTCTTCCTTCTTCGCCCCGGTCGACGCCTTCTCCGGTTTCTTCTCGGAAGATGAATCAGACGAGCTGCCGTTCGAGGAGTCAGACGAGGTAGCGGCAGCCTCCTTCGGTTCGCTCTTCGGGCCCGCCTTGCTGTTGTAGTCGGTCGAGTAAAAGCCGGAACCCTTGAAGGAGATGCCCACGGGTTGGAGAACTTTCTTCACGGACGCGCCGCACTCGCGGCATTGCGTGAGAGGATCGTCGGACATCCTCTGCATCACGTCAAAGACGTGGCTATTCTCGCACTTGTACTCGTAGATCGGCATCGGGCCTCCAGAAGCGTATGTAACGGGTAGCTAATCCCGGAGATTATACAACCCTAGAGGGTGCCGACTCGACTACCCGGAGCTGCTCGAAGGCCGCTTGGGGTCGAGTTCGCCTGATTCGAAGTCGTGACGCATCTGCTCGTGAGCGGCCTCGACTAGTTTGGGGTTCTCTAGGATCTGCTCGACCTCGTCGGGGGAGGCGTTGCGACGGACGTACTCCTCTCCCAGTACGTCCCGCAGATGTGCCCCGTCACCGATGCGGTGGATGATGTACTCTAGGACCTTCTTCTCCCGCCCCGAGTCGTGCGTGCTGCTGAAGAGCCTGTCCCAGAAGGTCTGCCTCTTTTCGCCCACCAGAGTCCTCCTCCGTGCCGCCTTTTACCCATACAGAAGTGTAACGAGTTGTCAGCGCCGCACAAGTCGAACAGTTTTTATCCCTCGTCCGCCACTCTCCGGTCACGCGGAAGACCGTCCAGTCGTCCATCGGGGTAGCGCCGATGCTCTTGTAGAGCTTTATAGCGGGCTCGTTCCAGTCCAAAACGCTCCACTCCAGCCGCCCGCAGCCGCGCTCCTTCGCCAGCTTCGCGAGGTAGACGAGCATGGCGCGACCGACGCCCTTGCCGCGAAGGTCCGGCGTCACGTAGAGGTCCTCCAGGTAGATGCCGGGCCTCCCCAGAAAAGTCGAGAAGTTGTGGAAGAACAAGGCGAAGCCAGCGGGCTCGTCGCGGTAGTCTCCTATCACCACCTCGGCCGTCGGCCTCTCCCCGAAGAGCGACGCCAGCAGCAACTCCTCGGTGGCGACGACCTCGTGCGAGAGGCGTCCGTACTCCGCAAGTTCCCTGATAAAAGAGAGGATCAGGGGTACGTCGCGCCCGATGGCGCGGCGCAGCCCGATCTTCGGCATTCCGGCAGTCGAGGCTCTAGACCTTCACGCCTACGAGCGATTCGGCGATCTGGACCGCGTTCGTCGCCGCGCCCTTGAGCAGGTTGTCGGCCACGCACCAGTAGGAGATCACGTTCCCCTCCACGCGCACCCTTCCCACGAAGGTTCCGGGGTCGCCCGCCGCTTCGAGGGGCGTCGGGAAGTCGGACGCGTCGCCGGAGAAGGAGACGCCGGGCGCGGAGCGCAACGTTTCGAGCACTTCGGAGAGATCCGCGTCTCTCTCGGTCTCGACGTAGACGGTCTCGGAGTGGCCTGTGTGGACGGGGATACGAACGGCGGTGGCGAAGATCGGGAGGTCGGGGAGCGAGAGGATCTTGCGCGACTCCTCGCGCATCTTGGTCTCCTCGGTCGTATACCCATCCTCCCTCACGCCCCCGATCAGCGGGATCGCGTTCCCCACGATGGACTTCGGGTAGACGTCCTCTCGGCCGTTTTCGAGCGCCTCCACGCCGCCGCGCCCGGAGCCAGAGACAGCCTGGTACGTCGAGACTACGACCTTGCTGATCCCGAACTCACGCGCTATCGGGGCGAGCGAGACGACCATCTGTATCGTCGAGCAGTTCGGGTTCGCGATGATGCCCTTGTGCCCCTCCAACGCCTCAGCGTTGACCTCAGGAACTACGAGCGGCACCTGCGGGTCGAGCCGGAAGTCGCTCCCGTTGTCAACGACCACAGCGCCCCGCGCGTTCGCCTCGGCGGCGAGCTGCACCGCCGCTCCTTTCTCTCCCTCGGTGCCCGCGAAGAACGCGTAGTCCACCCCCTCGAACGCGTCGGGCTCGGCGACGCCTACCTCGAAGGTCTCGCCAGCGAGCACGGATCTACGGGCGCTGCGGGCCAGCACGCGCAGCTCCTTTAGGGGGAAGTTCCGCCTCCTAAGCTCCGCGACCAACCGCTCGCCGACGAGCCCAGCGCCTACTACCGCTACCGTGTATCCGTGAGCCATGCTAAGAGTCCTCCGTACTATCTTCTCCTACCGCCTTACGTACTATATCAAGCAGATCTGCGACGACCCCGCTCGCGGTGCGGTCAGGCCCCGCGCCAGGCCCCGACACGGTGAGCGTGACGTCCGAGTAGCGGCGGGTCCTGAACTCGAAGACGTTCTCGGGACCGTTTATGGGCCCGAACGGGCTCTCGATCGCCGCCTCTGTCAACCCGACCTCCACGGGTCCGTCTTTAGGTATGCGAGCCAGGTACCGGAGCATGTGGTTCTCTCCCACGGAGTTCATCCTCTCGGCGAACTCGGCGTCCGCCTCCGGCAGCCGCTGCATGAGCTCTTTCAAAGGGACCTCTTCGAGACCCTCGGGGACGAGGGTCTCGTACGCGATCTCCTCGGGCTCTATCTCCTTGCCCATTATGCGGGCGAGGATTATGGCCTTGCGCGCCACGTCGAGCCCCGAGAGGTCATCGCGGGGATCCGGCTCGGCGTAGTGCAGGTTCACGGCCTCTTTTACGGCCTCGGAGAAGGAACTGCCACCCTCGACGGCGCTCATGATGTAGTTGAGGGTCCCGCTCGGACTGGCTCGTATCTCCAGGATCTCGTCGCCAGTGTCCATGAGCATATCCAGGGTCGAGATGATCGGCATCCCGGCGCCGACGGTCGCCTCGCACCAGAGTCTGTCTCCCGCCAAGCGTAACAACTCCCTTGTCTCAGCGGTGCTCCCGGAGAGCGGTCCCTTGTTGGAGAGGATCAGATAAGACCCGTTTCTCACGCCGAGCAGGTCGAGGTCCAGGGTCCCGCCGTGCACGGCAAGGTCCACAACTACCCGCGTCGTCCCCGGCTCGGGCTCGGAACGGAGCACGTCCTCCACGGGCTCAGTGCCTAGAGTAGAGAGCTTGCCGCCATCCTCCTTGAGGCGTATCGCCTGGGGCAGCAGTTCCTCGCCGATGAGAGCGCCCGAGGTATCGGCGACGGCGCGGTAGTGGAGGTCGAGGTCTCGCTCCTCTCGCCAGCGCTTCCTCTCCTCTATGATGATCTGGGCGACAGCCCGGCCAACATAGCCCAGGCCGAGCTGCACGATCTCGACGCGTTTCAAGCGACCTCCTCCATCTCCGCGGGGGCTCCCGCCGGGGTCAACGCCGAGTGCAAGGCGCGCAGAGCTACCTCGGCCTTGCTCTCGGCGACAGCGAACAGCAGGCCGGTCGACGTATTCCCCGCATATAGCGGCCGTATGTTCGCATTATGCAGAGACCGCAGCCCGGAGATCAGATCTCCGTCCGTCGGAGCGCCTACGCAGACAACCGCGGCGACCCCCGCGCCGTCTACTAGCGCTCTGATGCCCTCCGCGTCGGCCCCGAGGCAACAGAAGACACCGTCTCCGGCGGTCTCGGGCGAGACGTGAGTGAGTGAGAGGCCGCGACGCAACGCGACGCTGCGGACGCCCGGCCCGCCCTCACGATCGGAGATGCGGGTTCCCAGGGATCCGGGGTTGAAGGTGCTTGCCACCCGGACCTCGATCCTCGCTTCGGCCGCGGGGGCGGTCGTCCTGGGGTGGAGGACCTCCGCGCCGAGGGCTGCGAACTGGCCGGCCTCACGGTAAGAGAGGCGAGGAATCAGGGCGGCGTCCGGTATAAGGCGCGGGTCCGCGTCCAGCACGCCGTCTACGTCCGAGAGTATCCAAACCTCCTCCGCCCCGAGAGCGCGTCCGATCACGGTCGCCGAGAGGTCCGAACCTCCACGCCCGAGGGTGGTCACCGCTCCGTCCGGCCCCCTCCCGAAGTAACCGGGTATCACCGCGACTGTCCCTTCGTTCAGCAAGGGATGCAGGTACTTCTGCGCCCGCCGCCTGGTCTCCACGGCGAGCACCCCGGCGTCTCCGAACCGGCCGTCCGTGGCGATCGGGTCACCGGGCGCGACCGCCGCCGGCGTGCCGAATCCGGCTATCGCGTCGGCGAGTATCTCGGCAGAGAGCCGCTCACCGAACGAGCCGATCTCGTCCCGGCGAGCAGCCGGATCTTCTAGGGTAGCGTTCGCAGCCTCCGCGAGCCGTTCGATAATGTTGCGTATGCGATCTTCGACCCCTGAGAGAAGCCTTGCGGGCACGGCCTTGCGGGCCGCGCCCGAGTGACGCTCGGAGAGAGTGTGTAGGAGATGATCTTGAGACCCTTCGCGGGCAGGAACAGAGCTCGTTCGGGCGAGGCCGAGCAGGGCATCGGTGGTCCCAGCCATCGCCGAGACGACGACGGCCACGGGTCTGTTCCGAGCGGCCTCGGCGGCTATGCTGGCGGCGCGCAGGAAGGCCGCGCCGCTCCCGACCGAGGTGCCCCCGAACTTGATTACGAGGGGTCTATTCAATCTATCTCACGCTCCGTTTAGTGCTTGATCCAGGTCGTAAAGGATGTCGTCGATCGACTCTAGTCCGACGCTGAGCCGGATGTAGTCGTCCGTTACCCCGGTTGACTTCTGCTCGTCTACGCTGAGCTGCGAGTGGGTAGTCGAGGCCGGGTGTATGACCAGGCTCTTCGCGTCGCCCACGTTGGCCAGCAAGCTGTGCAGCTCCAGCCGGTCTATGAACTGCCTGCCCGCCTCCAGGCCGCCGTCGATTCCGAAGCCCAATATAGCCCCGAACATCCCCTCCCGGTGATACTTCTTGGCGAGGTCGTGCGACGGGTGGTCGGGGAGGCCGGGGTAGTTCACCCAGTTGACCTTCTCATGGTTCTGCAAGAACTCGGCGACCGCCTGTGCATTCTGCGAGTGGCGCTCCATACGCAGGGGCAGCGTCTCGAGGCCCTGTATGAAGAGGAAGCTGTTGAACGGGCTCAGAGCCGGACCGTAGTCGCGGAGCATCTGGACTCGGGCCTTGAGGATAAAGGAGAGCTCCCCGAGGGTCGGGTAGATCTCCAGCCCGTGGTAAGAGGGGTCGGGCTCGGTGAACTCGGGGAACTTGCCGTTGTCCCAGGGGAACTTCCCGCCGTCCACGATCACGCCGCCGATGGAAGTTCCGTGCCCCCCGATGAACTTGGTCGCCGAGTGGACGACTATGTCCGCTCCGTGCGCGAGCGGGTTGACGAGGTACGGCGAGGGCAGGGTGTTGTCTATGATGAGCGGGATTCCGGCCTCGTGTGCGACCGATGCCGCCGCCTCGATGTCCAGGGTGTCGAGCTGCGGGTTGCCGACGGTCTCGGCGTAGAGGGCCTTCGTCTTGTCCGTTATCGCCTCGCGAAGGCTCTCCGGGTTGCGGGTGTCCACGAACTTGACGTTTATCCCGATCTTCGGGAGCGTGTAGTGGAAGAGGTTGTAGGTACCCCCGTAGAGGGCCGCCGCCGAGACGATCTCATCCCCCGCCCCCGCGATGTTGAGGATCGCGAGCGTCTGTGCGGACTGTCCGGAGGCCGTTGCGAGCGCCCCGACGCCCCCTTCGAGGAGTGTGACCCGCTTCTCGAAGACGTCGGTGGTTGGGTTCATGATCCGGGTGTAGATGTTGCCCATCTCGGCGAGCGAGAAGAGGTTCGCCGCGTGCTCGGTGTCGTTGAAGACGTAGGAGGTAGATTGGTAGATCGGCACCGCACGCGCAGTCGTCGCCGAATCGACCTCCTGCCCGCCGTGCAACGCTAAAGTGTCGAACCCGTAGTCGCGCTCCTGCTGTTTCTGGTCGGCAGTATCCATATCTTCTCCTCCTATTCGTTCAGGAACGGCCCGACGACCGCTCGCAGTTGGTCCCAATCCTTCAGAAAGGCGTCGTGCCCGCTCGGGGACTCTATCTCCTCGTAGCGCGCCTCCGCCCCAGCTTTCCTCACCTTCCCGGTCGTCTCACGCACCTCAGATGCCGGGAAGAGCCAGTCACTTGAGATGCCGACGAAGAGCATCTCGGCCTCTATACGCGAGTAGGCTTCCTCCTGAGAGGCGTACCCCGCGCCGGCGTCGTAGATGTCCATCGCCTTCGTCAGGTAGAGGTACGAGTTGGCGTCGAAGCGTCCGGCGAGGTCGCGGCCCTGGTAGTGCAGGTAACTCTCGATCTCGAACCGCCCGCCGAACTCCTCGTAGATGGCCGGACGGCTGGCCGGGTTGCGTCCGAACCTCTCCCACTGCCCTACCGCGCTCTGGTAGGTCATCATACCGGCCATGCGGGCGATCGAGAGACCGATCTCGGGCGAGCGGCCGGTGCCGTAATAGTCGCCCCCCTGCCAGTCCGGGTCGGCCATGATGGCGCGGCGCCCGATCTCGCTCATCCCTATCCCCTGCGGCCCCAACGCCCCCGTCGCCGCTATCGGTACGACCTTCTCTACAAAGTCTGGGTACTCGACCGCCCACTCGAGCGCCTGCTGCCCCCCGATAGAGCCCCCGATCACCGCCCTGAGCCTCCGCGCCCCGAGGTCGTCGATGAGCCGCTTCTGCGCCCGTACGATGTCCCGGATGGTAATCAAGGGGAAACGAGTTCCGTAAGGGCGGCCTGTCTCGGGGTCGATGGAGGCCGGGCCCGTGCTCCCGGAGCAGCCTCCGAGCACGTTCGAGCAAACGACGAAGCTCTCGTCGGTGTCGACCGTGCGCCCCGGCCCGACGATTTCGTCCCACCAGCCGCCCCGCCTGTACGCCTCAGAGGGGCCACCGGTACAGTGAGAGTCGCCGGTCAGAGCGTGGACCACCAGCACGGCGTTCTCGCCCGAAGCATCCAACTCGCCCCAGGTCTCGTAGGCAAGCTTGACCTCCTCCAGGGAGCCGCCAAGCTCGGGCTCGAAGGAGCCTATTCGATGGTAATGCTTGTCCGGACGGGCCGGGGCGCGGTTAGCCCCGGCCCCCGGGTCTAGTGTCATACTCAGTAGTAATACAGCCTCCTTCTACAATCGGGTTTTCCGCCTGGCTCTCGCCCATCCGCGCAACCCGCTCCGTAGAAGAGGCCGTGTCTGGCTCTCCCCACATCTTCCAGGACCTGCGCTACAGATCCTGCTGGACTTGGCACCTTGCGGCGATGGCTCTCGCCAACTCTCCGCCGGTTGCCGCGGCTTCACGGGGCCAGTTCCCTCCGCCGCTCTCGATGCGAGTCCGCGCTAGAGCAGAATGCTAAAACAAGCGGCTGGTACCGTCAAGTGCGGCGAGACGAAGGTCCCGGTTTCCGCACCGTGAAGCCGCGGCAGGCGTGAGATCTATCCTGGTCGGGTCGAGTACCTTCCCGCCATACTCTTCCTTGCCCCCGTTGTAGTGTGCAGCCTCGGGCTTGCCACGGCAGAGCTTCTTCCACCTGGAGCGCTTCTTTGGCGGGTTGCAGAAGCATCGCGGTTGTTTCACGGCCTGGCCTCTTTAGCCAGAACCCGTGCCAAGAGCCTGCTCATCGAGAGAGCACTGTTAGCTCCCGGCGCGAGTCCGGGTGTTATCCGGTAAGTCCGAGGAGCATGGCCGCGAGCCCGGAGGCGGCGGCGAAGAGAAGTATCGCCGGGCGTAGCCAGCCCCCGGTCAGAAATCTGGCCATGAAGCTGGCGACCCACAGACCGAGGAGGAGCACGGGCAGCAGTTCCAGGGCGAGAAGGAGGTGCTCGGAGCCGAGCCGTCCGACGAGTGCAAGGATTAGGAGAGATAGTGTCGTCCCGAACACGAAGGCGACGGCGAGGGTTGCCCGGATCTCCGGTCCCGAGCGGCTCTGGAAGATCAGGGCGAGCGGAGGACCCCCGATCCCGGCGGCGGTGCCCATGATCCCCGAGGCAACCCCGCCCGTAACCTTCGTCCGGTTGCTCAAGCTAACCTCCGGGGCGAGCGAGCTCGTGAGCACGGCCACCAAGACGAAGCCCCCGAAGAGCACGGAGAGGTATTCTTCCGACACCAAGAGCAACAGCCCCACGCCCACGAAAGCCCCGACGAGGCGTCCCGCCAGCAGATATACGAGGCCGACGACCTCGACCGCTCGCCGCTCCCTGATGGCCATCGTCACCGAGAGCGGCAGGGTGAGCAGCAGCACCGTCGCTGGCAGGACGTCGGGCCAAACGAACGTCAGCACCGGCACTACCACCAGCGCGAAGCCGAAACCGACCGCCCCCTGCACCACGGCCCCCGCCGCCACGGCGAACAACAACACGAGAAGCTCCACCCACGCCACCAATCCTCGAACGACTCCAGCCGCGCCCTGATCTGTCCACCACGAAGCCGGGGGCGGCCGACGCTTGAACCAAGGTTATGCATGAAGAGCGTGCAGTATCCTCAGTAGGCCCGGGCGAAGACTGCCGTCCGACCCGGCTTGCCGGAGACCAGGTCTTTCCCCTCTTCGCGCTCGAAGGGGAGGAGGCGTATCGTTGCCTTGGTCTCCTCCTTTATCTTCTGCTCGGTCTCCAGGGTGCCGTCCCAGGGGGCGACTACGAACCCGCGCTTCTCTTCGACGATCTCCTTGAACTCTCCGTAGCTCTCCGCCCGCCGAGTATTCGCCTCGCGGAACTCCGTAGCCTGGGCAAGCATGTTCTCCTGAATCTCCCCGAGCAGCGCCCGGAGCCGACCGGGGAGTCCCTCACGCGGCACGAACTCTTTGCCTTCCCTACCGCCTACGTCCCGGCGCACCAGGACGGCCTGCTCGTTCTCTATGTCCTTCGGTCCAATCTCGATGCGCACCGGCACGCCCCGGAGTTCGTGCTCGTTGAACTTCCAGCCCGGCGAGTGCTCCTCGTCGAGGTCTACCTCCATGCGAAACCCGGCGGTTTGAAGCTCGACGTAGAGCTTCTCGGCCTCGCGGCGCACCTCACCTTTGTTGTTGCCCCGCCAGATCGGAACGATGACCGCCTCCGTCGGCGCGAGCTTCGGCGGCAGCTTCAGACCCCGATCGTCGCCGTGCACGAGGATGAGCCCGCCGATGGTGCGCGTCGAGAACCCCCACGAGGTCTGGTAGGGGTGAACCCGGTCCTGGTTCTCGTCAAGGAAGGTAATGTCGAAGGCGCGGGCGAAGTTCTGCCCCAAATCGTGGCTCGTCGCCGCCTGCAACGCCCGGCCGTCGCCCATCAACCCCTCACAGGTGTACGTCTCAAGGGCGCCCGCGAAGCGCTCAGACTCGCTCTTCAAGCCGGTAAGGACGGGTATCGCCAGCGTCTCGTAGAAGACATCCCGGTACACGCTTAGCATCCGCAGGGCCTCCTCGCGTGCCTCTCCGGCGGTGGCGTGGACGGTGTGGCCTTCCTGCCAGAGAAACTCGGCGGTGCGCAGGAAGGGACGGGTAACCTTCTCCCAGCGCAGCACGTTGCACCACTGGTTTATGAGGAGCGGCAGGTCGCGGTAGCTCTGGATCCAGTTGCGGTAAAAGTCGCAGATGATGCTCTCGGAGGTCGGCCGGATCGCCAGCCTCTCTTCGAGCTCCTCCCGCCCCCCGACCGTCACCCACGCCAGCTCCGGATCAAAGCCCTCTACGTGCTCTGCCTCCTTCTTCAGGTAGCTCTCCGGGATGAGCAGCGGGAAGTAGGCGTTCTGGTGACCGGTCGCCTTGAAGCGGTCGTCGAGGTCCCGCTGGATGCGCTCCCAGAGAGCGAACCCGTAGGGGCGTATAGCGAAGGTCCCGCGCACGGGTCCGTAATCGGCCAGCTTCGCCATTCGAACCAGTTGCAGGTACCACTTGCTCGGATCCTCGCTCTTTTTGGTTAGCTTCTCGACCGCCTCGACCATTCAGCCGCTCCTCTCCTGATGCGAGTTCTACTCGAAGGAGAGTATAGCGTCCGCCGCTACCCGGCAGGCTCTATCGCCTTCTTGCCGACGTAAGGGACGAGGGCCTCGGGGATGAGTACAGAGCCGTCCTCTTGCTGGTAGTTCTCAAAGAGCGGGATGAGGGCGCGGCTGACGGCTATAGCGGTGCCGTTAAGGGTGTGGAGGAACTGAGGACGTCCGCCGTTCTTGCGGTAGCGGATAGCGAGGCGGCGTGCCTGGTAGTCGGTGGTGTTGGAGGTGGAGGTGATCTCACCGTAGGCGTTCCGGCCCGGCATCCAGGCTTCGAGGTCATACTTGCGGTAGGCGGCGCCCCCGAGGTCGCCGGTGCAGATGTCCACGACCCGGTACGGCAGACCGAGGCCCTGGAAGATCTCCTCCTCTATCCCGACCATCTCCTCGTGCATCGTCTCGGAATGTTCGGGCGTGGTGAAGCCGAACATCTCGACCTTCGTGAACTGGTGGACGCGGTAGAGGCCGCGGCTCGCGCGTCCGTGGGAGCCCGCCTCGGTGCGGAAGCAGTGAGAGAGGCCGGCGAGCCGGACGGGCAGATCCTCCGCATCCAAGATCTCTCCGGCCAGAGAGCCGGCGAGGGTTATCTCGGCGGTCGCGACGAGCGAGAGGTCGGAGTCTTCTATCGAGTAGATCTGGGTCTCGGGGCCGCGCGGGATAAAGCCGGTCCCGACCAAAGCCTCGTCACGGGCGAGATCCGGCGTAATCGTCGGTTCGTAGCCGTACGCTATTAGCTTGTCCAGAGCGTAACGAACCAGCCCGAGCTCCAGCAGGACGGCATCCCCGCGCAGGAAGTAGAACTTGCTCCCCGCAACCTTTGTACCGGCCTCGAAGTCTATGACGCCTAAGGATTCGCCGAGCTCGACGTGGTCTTTAAGCTCGAAGCCAAAGGCGGGAGGCTCGCCGCTACGCCGAATCTCGACGTTCTCCGACTCATCCCTGCCGATGGGAGAGTCGGGGTGGGTCATGTTCGGGATCTTGAGCATCTCCTCCCTGAGCCTCCCCTCTACCGCCGCGAGCTGGGCCTCCATCTCCGGGATCTGCTCCTTCATTCGCCGCGACGCTGCTATGAGCCCCTCACGCTTGTCGGGGTCGCGCTCCTTACCGACGCTCTTCGCCATCTCGTTCTGCCCCTGCCTGAGCTCGTTTAGCTCCTGCATCAGCTCGGAACGCTCTTCGGCGAGCCCCACGACCAAGTCCACGTCCGCCTCGACCCCACGATTCTTGCAGTTCTCGGCGACGGCCTCGGGATTCTCTCGAACAAACTTGAGATCTAGCATGGCGGCTCCTGTTGTTAGCTTGTCAGCATCTCAGCCGGTCACGCTTCAACTCCGGTTTTCCCTGACTTGCAGACCAGCCGACAAGCTCTATATTAGCCCGCTATCTCAGTGAGCGCCCGGTTCTCCTCGCGTATCCTCACCCAGAGCACAACGGCGTTTAGCATCGTGAAGACGAGCGCAGTTACCCAGGCGCCGAAGATCAGGGGCAAGGTAAGTATCTCGACGACCACGACGACGTAGTTGGGGTGGCTGAGGTACTTGTACGGCCCGCGCCGGACAGGCTCCGCGCCCGGCAGGACGAGTATTTTAGTGTTCCACCTCTCGCCCAGCGAAAACAGCGCCCAGTAGCGCAAGGGCTGAACGAAAAGGAAGAGCGCGAGCGGTACCGGCCAGAGAGCCGATAGCTCCGGTCCGCGCAGGAGCCCCTCGACTAGGGTTGAGACGAGCCACAGGGAGTGCAGGGCGACTATGAAAGGGTAGTGGCCTCTGCCCCGCTCGACGGCGCCGCGTGCGCGCGCCCGACGCTCGTTACGGCGGGCTACGACGAGCTCGAGGAGGCGCTGGACGGCGACGAAGGCCACCGCGAGAAAAAGTACGGCTCCGCTCAAAGAACGACTCTGGTGCTGCTCATCGCGGGGTTACCCCACGAAGTTGTCCACCGGCGGAAGATCCGGGTACTCTCGCTGTCACCGGTCCGTCGCAGCGCACGCCGGGAGCCGGGTTCAGCATCGGAAGAGGACGTGCTCGGCCGAGAACCCGGGTCCGAGCGCTGAGATCGTCCCGTGCTCGCAGCTCCCCGTCGGGTAGTCCTTAAGGAACTGCTCCAGCACGAACAGTACGGAGACGCTCGACATGTTGCCGTAGTCCCTGAGCACCTCCCGGGAGAGGTCGAGCCCGCCGGGCGAGAGTCCTAGCGTCGCCTCGTACGCCTCAAGCACCTTCGGCCCCCCAGGATGCAGGACGAAGTGTCGCAGGTCTTCAAGAGCGAGCCCTATAGAATCACAGGCGGCTTCCAAGTTCCCGCGCATCTTCTCATGGACTATCTGCGGGACGCTCCTCGCGAAGCGCACCCGCAACCCCTCCTCGACGACGTCCCAACCCATGACGTCCTCCGTCTCGGGCCAGGTCGTGCTGTAGCTGCCGAGAAGGTCCGGCCCCTCCCCCGCGCCCAGGAGAACGGCGGCGGCGCCGTCGGCGAAGAGGCTCGTGGCGACTAGGTTGCTCTTCGAGCGGTCGCCCCTTACAAAGGTGAGACCACAAAGCTCGACGGCAACCAGGAGGACAGGATTCTCCGGGTAGGCCCGGGCGTGGTCAGCGGCTCGGGCCAATCCCGCCGCTCCGCCTGCGCATCCGAGGCCCCAGAGAGGGACACGCTTCGTGTGTTCCGGCAAACCGAGTCGGAACATGAGCTTCGAGTCGAGAGAGGGCGTAGAGATACCCGTGGTCGAGACGAAGAAGATAGCGCCTACGTCCTCCGGCTCTAGCCCTGCCTTGTCCAATGCTCTCTTCGCCGCCTTCTCCGAGAGGTCCAGAGCGTTCTCGACATAGAGGGCGTTCTTCTCGTGGAAAGGATGGTCCTCGCCGAACCACTCGGGCGGCACGCAGAAGTGCCTGTTCTGTATGTGGGCGTTGTCGAAGATGGGGAGCAGCCGCTCCACGTTCTTGAAGCTCTCCGAGAACATCATCCGCGCGAAGTCCCTGGCCGTCCCCTGCGAGACACGATGTCGCGGCACCGCCGTCGCGACAGAGAGTATGCTTGGATTGTCGTCTCTAGATACGGGAGGCTCCGACCTCATCTCTCTCCTTGTCTGCGTCTCCGCCGTTGCAAACCTTGCGCCGTGACACTACCGCGCCCAGTAGCAACGAGTGGTGCGTTGATTTACTAAAGGATATACGGGATCGTCACTCCGCGAGCAAACGCGCGGTCATCTTCGCTTGACGTCTCGAACTATCGTAGCTCCGGGGCGTCGGCCTCCGGCGCGGAGCAGGTGTTCCGGAAGACGTACTGGGAGAGGCGTTTACGCTGATGACTCGACCAGTCTATCGTCGGGCGACGCTTCTCCTCGGGGAGGTATCCGAGACGGTAGACCGCCATCAGCTCCAGGTCGTCCGGGACGGCGAGGAGTGTCTTGATCTCCTGCCACTTCTCGGGGATCTCCATCGGCGTTGAGACGAACTGAATACCCATGCCCAGTGCGGTAGTTGCGATCCAGACGTTCTCGACCGCCGCACCCATCCCGAAGACAGAGTAGAACCCCGAGAGCTCTCCGGGTCGATACTCGGTCTTATCCAGGAGGACCGCGAGCAACAGCGGCGAGCCGGCGACGAGCCTGCGGTTGTCCTCGGCGAGCATCTTCGGTACGCCGAAGCGGTTCATCAAAGCCTGTCCCGTGTTGGAGAAGATCTGGCGTCGAAACGGTTTTAGGATCTGGGGCAACTGGTCTATGTGGATGCCGTCCCTACGCTCCTCCATCTCCTCCTTGGAGAATCTGAAGTAGGGCCGGTAACGCCTCCAGAAGGTACCCTCCTCCATGAGACGGCGCATAGACTCGCCACTTATGCAGGCTACCTCTGCGATGATGCCTTTGTCATCAACCAGAACGAAACGCCAGGGCTGGCTGTTGAAGTGCGAAGGCGCCATCCCGGCGAACTCGACCAGCATCCTCTGGTGTTCGACGCTCACCGGTTCGGGCAGAAACGGCCCGTTGGTGGTCCTGCGCCGACGGAGGGCTTCGAAGAGTTCCAGGTCTCCTCCTAATGTTCATGCGGGGCCGGACTCCCGGCAACGCCCGCGCTCGGTGATCCCTTGTAGATACTCACACAACGCTCAGCATAAGCGCTCTCCGGCGACCCGTCCACCATGGAGCTGCGCCCTTCTCTACTCTAGGCCCGCCGGCCAGCCGCCATAGGCGATGAGCCGGGTTGGTACGTCGCGCAGGAGGGGGGTACGCAGGAGCAAGCGCAGGAGTCGCGGAAGCTCGAAGGGCTCTTCGCGGCTAAGTGCGTCCATAACAACGTGGCGCTGGGCGACGTTTTGGGCGTACTGGACCACGCGCACCGAGAGGGATCTGCGCCGCTGAACCGACCTCAAATGACGCTCCCGGATGTTCCCTTTGAGGAGAGGATCCGCCAGCACGTTGCCCGCGACCACCGCATCCTCGATCGCGAGGTTGATCCCGACGCCGCCGACGGGCGAGACGACGTGCGCCGCATCCCCGAGGAGCAACAACCCGGGCTTGTGCCAACGCCTCAACCTGTCCGAATCCACCGGGAGCAACGAACCCTGTCCCCAGTCTTCGAGCGTCTCCACCCTGGCCCCGAGCTCCGGGGCGAGTGCGGCAACCGACCGCCTGAGCGCCGGGAGGCCTCTCTCCTTAAGGCGTGCGTAGTGGCCCTTCGGGATGATGTACCCGACCTGCCAGTGGTCCGAATGATCCATCATGACCATAAGGCTCCCCCGGCCGAACCGGAAGACCGCCCCCGCCCCCTCCGGGTCATCCGGCAGGCGCGGCAGGTTGAACCAGAAAACATCCATCGGCGAACCGCTGACTTCCGGTTCGAGACCCGCGAGCTTTCGCAGACGGGAGAAACGCCCGTCCGTGCCCACCGTAAGCCCTGCCCGCACCTCATGCACACCGTCCCCTGCCCCATAGCGTACGCCGCGCACCACGCCGCCCTCCTCGACGAGCTCTCTCACCCGCGCGCCCATCACGAGCCGGAAGTTCGGGTAGCGCTCCGCCTCGGCGACGACCACTTCAAGAAAACGGGCCTGCTGAAGCATCATGACGTAGGGATACGGAGACCTCAGGCGAGAGAAGTCTGCGAAGGTCTCGCGTCTCCCGCCGGTCTCCTGGAGCACGAACCGGCGTACCTTTGCGTGGTCGAGCTTCAGCAGTTCCGCGACGAGTCCGAAGCGAGCTAGAGTCTCCAAAGCCGCGGGGTTCAGGGTGTTGCCCCGGAACTCACGCTCGAAGTCCCGGTGCGCCTCAAGGAGCGTAACGTCTACGCCCCGGCGAGCCAGGAGCAGCGCCAGCATCACCCCCGCCGGCCCCGCGCCCACGATGCAACACCCGGTCTCCTCGATCGTTAGGAGCGGCGCCCCTGCGGGCAGCTTACTCGTGATAACAGTCGTCGCCAGGGATACTCCTCTCAGACACAGGTTAATCGAGACCAAAGCTATTCGAAGACGCTGACGAATGCGGTCAAAGGGTTTACAACGTCTGCCAGACGCCCGCCGCGTAGAACAGCAGCGCTACGCAGGCGAGGGCGGCGTGGCCGATTGTGCCCGCACGCACGCGGGGCAAAACGACGAAGATGGCGAGGACCGCCAAGAGCGCCCAACCATATGGCGCGCCCGACAAGAAGCCGGCGAACGCGGCCACCGCCGTGGAGACGAAGACGGCGAAGAAGAGAGCATGGTGTAGCCAGCGGAAAGGCTTCGTGTTCACTACGCGGAGTTGGACGAGGATGCCCAGGGCGAAGTTCAAGACAAATAAGACCGTGGCGGCGAATAAGATCAAACCTGTCGAGACCCCCCCTTACGCCTCCGCATACGCCGGCCGTTGCGCATGAAGCGTTCTGCTGTCGCATCTCCCTGGCACGTCACCATTGTACGGCGCTCGGTTCCCGATAGCCGTCTCAGGAGCAGAGTTAGAGTGCATTGCAAAACCTCTTCATGATCGGGTGCTACGCTTCTCGACATGGGAAAAGAATTGGTGACGGACGAGCTGTGGGAGATCATCGAACCACTGCTACCGCCCGAGCCGCCCAAGAAGCCCAGGGGCGGGCGTACCCGCGTTCCCGACAGGGCCGC
>CADCVD010000107.1 GCA_902806055.1 uncultured Rubrobacteraceae bacterium | reverse complement strand
GCCCGAGGCGAGCCATCTCTGAGATGATGTCGTAAGGGAACTTCTGCTCTCGATCTAGCTGCTCGGCGCGGGGCCGTATCTCGGCCTGCGCGAAGTCGCGGGCCAGGTCACGCCACCGCCGCTGCTCGCCCGTCGGGTCGAAGTTCAACGTTCTCGTCCTCCTCGAAATCCTGCACTCGCGGTACGGAGTACCCACCGCCCCTTATCCCGGTAGTGCGAATAATAGCAGCTTGACGGTCTCGGGCCGGTAAGCGCCGAGCCCGTCGAGCCTCGCACCACACGGCGTGATACGGCCAATCCTCAACCACAATCGCCCACCATCTCTAAAGCCGGGCGACACGATTGTCGGGGGGCGTGGGCGGGGACGTTCTTGTGCCGCAGATCATCCTTTCGGCGCTTCCGAATACTACCTTGGTAGGATGCGGGGCCGAGGTCTGTCTGGCAGACTTTATTCAGTTGCAAAGTCTCCGTGAAGAGGAGGAAGAATATGAGGAAGTTGATCCTGTTAGTGGCGATGCTGGCGATGGTGCTGGTCGGCTCCGTTCCAGCCCTGGCGCAGAGCACCCTCAGCGGAGATCAGGGAGCCAACCCGCCGGAGAGCGACGGAGGGAGCGTCCGAGGGATCATCACAGACATCTCGGGATCCGTGGTGCTCGTGGAGGCAGACCCCTCAGCCAGCTCGGGACCGAAAGGCTACTTCACCGTGACCGACGAGACCGAAATCGCCAGGCTGGAGGGTGACATAAGGATTCGGGCCTCGTTCGAGGATCTCGAGGTCGGGCAACAGGTCCAGGCCGATTACGCTGGGCCTATCGCCGAGTCCTACCCTCCGCAGGGCGAAGCGGGAAGCATCGTGATCCTCGACGAGGGCGGAGAGACGGATAGGGAAGCCACTCTCTCGTTCGAGCTAGAGGTCGAGTGCGACCCGCCCGCGAACGCGGCTTTCTTCGGCTTTATACCGGCCGAGGGAGGGATCAACGCGCAGCTCACGGACCCGGACGAGGACGGCGTCTACACCGGCAGCGTCAACGTGCCCAAGTTCCCCCCGGGGCCGGCGCCGCCGGGCACCGAGCCGGTCTCGCTTCCGGTCCAGATCGTGCAGGTCAGGGGCGTAATAAAGGACTTCGGCGAGGTAAAGATCGACGGGGACAAGACCTTCAAAGCTACGGTCTCCTTCTGCGACGATAACGGCGGCGGTTCCGGCAACGGCGGCTCTTCCTCCGGCGGCGGGAAGACCCTCCCCAATACGGGCGGCGTCCTCCCGATTACGCTCGGCGCGGGCGCCCTGCTCGTCGCAGGCGGTCTGCTGGCCCGGAGGCTCGGCCGGTAGCTAAGCACAGGTAGAACACTACAAGAGGGCCGGAGCTGTTACGCTCCGGCCCTCTTGTAGTGTTCTCACACCTACAGAGTCGATGAGAAGGCCCATCGCAGCGGTTACTCTCCCGCTGTGCGTTGATATTTTGTTCTGAAGGTACGGATTCTAAGTTTATCGGTCTCTCGCTAGAAGTTACTCTTCGCAAGCAGAGAACGTTTATACCCATCTCACACCACGAGCCGGCTCTATATACATCGAGGCGCTTCATCGGCTCAGTAGCTCGCATCTCGGCGAGCTACTACTCTTACGCGCTCCTTAGGGCTGCTCTCTCGTCCCGAAGTCGACCGTATACATAGTCTGCCTGCCTTGTTCCTTGAAGTCGCCGGTGACGCTTCCGATCCCAACCTCCCGGAAGTCGTCGTTGAGGATGTTCTTCCTGTGTCCCTTGCTCTCCATCCAAGCCTTGAAGCGGTCGTCGGGCATACTTGAGGGTCCGGCCCCTCTGGCGATGTTCTCCCCCACCGTCCGCCAGCTATAGCCGGAGCGATCCAAGCGCTCACCAAGGAACGTGCCGTTAAAAGAGGCGTGGGCGAAGTAATCCTTAACGATCATCTCGTTAGAGTGGGCGCGTGCGGCCTTAGTGAGGGTAGGGTCAACGCAGAGAGGCTTAATCCCGTGGCTCCTGCGGGTCTTGTTGTGCAGATCGAGAGTGCGCCTCTCTTCGGGCCTGAGCTCTATCTCTCCTCCGTCGCAGGTTCGGGTCTCTATCAAGGAGTTCTGCTGCTCGCTCTCCCCCTCTCTTCCCGATCTGCCTGTTTTGGGCTCCGTTGCATTCGAGTCGTCGAGCGAGTCTTCCGGCTGATCTTCTTCGGGCTGAGCATCGCTCGTCTCCTCCTCATCCGACCCCTCCGACGTCTCCTGTTCCGGCGACTGATCCTTTGTGCAATCATCTGGTTCTATATCGCTCTGCTCGGGCTCGGCGGCGTCGCCCGTCACGCCGTTGTCGTTTTGGTTCGCATCTTCGTCGCTCTCACCTTGCTCCTGCTCGCGCTCGGCGCCGTCCCCCACTACTTCGTCGCCGTGCTTGAGGTGAGCGGACACAGCGTGCTCGTCAACCGTGATCAGGCGGCCCTTGTGGCAGAGCGTGACCTTGTGCTCCCGAATATTTGACGAGGAGTCGGTTCTCTTCATCGTCGGCTTGCCACCCTTGGAGTTGCTTTGCTCCCCTTTTGGCGCAGCGAGCGCCGCTTGCGCGAGGACAAGGCAGAAGAGGAGGGCGAATACTCCTGCGCCGGCTATCGCTCTCTTTCTCATCAGTACTCTCCTTCTCGCTTGGTCCTGGGAGGAGGATTTCGCATCCTCTAACGAAGAATGCCTCCCCTGCCTCGTATCTTGGTCGCTTAGTTGTTGATCTTAGGAGAGGTTGGGGGCGGCGCATCGGCCGGGTAGCCTATTTTGTGCGCATTATCCTTCTCGGGCGGGTGGCCTTTTATTGCAAGACAAGAACATCCTCCACGCTTTTTGATGCGGTCTTCGTGCCGCCTAGAAGCTGGCCGAAGCGTTGGAGGCCGATTTGCAAGAGTCGTGAACGAACTACGGCGGGCCGAATTTCGAGAAAGCGCGGGCGGACGTTGTTTCGAGAAGAACTCCGCCTACGCTTGGCAGCGGCGCGCGGAGCCGGGAGCATTCGGAGAGGGAGGCTGAGGAATCTACGCGAGCTACACGTGAGCTTGTCTAGTATTAGTGCTCGCCTCTAGAAAGGCGAAGGGTTGCGACGTACGCTTGATAGTAAAGGATCAGGACTAGCCTTCTCCTGAGGAGGCGTAGAGCTTCTGAGTGGAATCCGTGCTTGAGGGCTGCGGCCATCCCGTGCACGAGTGAATGCCTCACGGATGTCGCGTGAACGTATGCGCCACAAAAACCGAAGCCTCGAAGGCCTACACCTGCAGGCTTGCCCACGCAGGCCTGCACGCTCAGTTAGCTAGCTTCTCTAGCCTAGCGACTCCACCCGCTCCTGCGACGCTTCGCTACCGGCCGCCCTCCACGACGCTGACGCTCCTTAATCTTGCGCCACACTATCGGGGCAGCTAATAGGATCATGCCGCCTTAGCCAGCGTTTCATGTCTGCTCCTCTGCTGGGATGCGTGCTCTCCTTGTCATGATGTACCCCTCAGAAGGTTGCGATAAGCCTTTCATGTCGAGCAAGGACTAGGGGGCCGGCCGAAGAAGAGCCGGGCTGGGCTTCTAGGAGGGGGAAATCATCGCCAGCCCGGTCTAAGAGAACTCTACAAGGTAGGGCGGAACTGTCGCATCTGCCATGTGGCGTATTTTCTCACGAACACAAGAAGGGCCAGAGCCCTAGCGAAGCTGGGACCCCGATCCGGTCGATATCTGGCTACTTACCGCCAGGCTACCGCTGCGCGTCTTCGATTTGCCGCTGCGCATCTTCGACCTGCTGTTTGGCATCCCGCGCCTTATCTATAGGTTGGGTTATCTCATTCAAGTGGGTCTCCACCTCTTCCTGCTGCAACCCTCCGCCGCCGCCGCAAGCCGTTGCCCCGACCAAGAGCACGAACATCACCACCATCAGGATGGCAGCGTGCGTTGAGAGAATGATGATCTTTGTTCTCCAGAGGCCCTTGTTGACCATCTATCCTCTCATCATAGCGGCCTGGCTCGCCGCGAGGCTACCCTGGCCGGGTGCCTCCGATTAGAGACAGGGTTACTCTGATTCTAAGGAGGCACCCCCCACGGTTACCTAGCACATCGTAGGCTGGCCCGCCGTCAGCCATAGGCTGGCTTGGGCTTCCATCTCCTTTAGGCTCGAGAACATCGGCTGGGCGCAGAGGGTAACCATCTATCTAACCATCCAGGAGGAACGGGCGAGCCACTTCGGACACTGTAACGCGCGCGAGGCTCGAACGAGGCTCGAATTCTCCAGAGGTGCGGAGAGGCTTGTGAGGCCGGAGACCCTTGTAGTCTGGGATACCCTATGTATGGCGTGTGAACGAGCGTGACACAAAGATACGCGCGGGGTAAAGTGAGGTTCGAACCACAAGAAAGAACCGAATCTTATAGCCAGCCCCGGTCCGCTAGAGACGAGGTAGATGGCGCAAGCCAGGGGCCCCTTCAGGCAGAGGACTACAAAGAGCGTCGCCGCACAACGGCATAGACTTTAAGAGGTGAGGGGGTATAGCATGAACCAGGAAGCCAGGAGAGGCTCTGAGGAGGCAAGGGAGAGGCTGCTCGCCGCCGGGTGGGAGCCAGCCAGAGGTGCGGGCTTTAGGCTCATCCTGTGGCGCAAGCCTAGAGGATGCGGTAGCTGGTACTCATAAGAGGAGGAGGAGTTGGCGCTCGAGATTCATGGGTTCTTGGAGGAAGAGAAGAACAAGGAGTAAGAGGAGCAGTGAGCATCGAGAAAGACAGGCGAGAGGACCCTCTATCCGTCTCCTACGACCCGGGTAAGCAGCAACGCCAGCTTGAGGCTGCAGGATGGGAGCGGGTAGACCGCCAGGGCAAGCTCTTCTGGAGAAACCCTCGGAGCGGCCATCTATCCTCGCAGGGCACTGCCGTGGAGCGCCTTAAAGCGATTACCACATTTGAAGAGTCGGAGGCCAACTCGTGAACGACCGTAGAGACAGAGATCGCGGCACAGAAGAGCGTGAGGAGGAGGTCCGGCGCCAGGCTGAGACAGATCGCCGGGCCATGGAGCTCAAGGAAGCCTGGCGACAGCGCCGTCCACAGGAGGACAAGGAGAAGACGCCGCGAAGAGGGGCGAGTTAGGCGAGCGTGAGCGGAGATAGCCCGCCGTGCAACCTCGAAGCCGTGCGGCGAGAAGGGGTAGCGTGAGCTTCGGTCATATGATTGTGCTTCTCCCAGGACGTCGTCTCTTAGATGCGCCGTGGTGGGCATACTTGGCTTGTTGGTCGCCGTGCGTGAGCGCGGGAAGGGATCGGGGTGGTAGATGGTGACGGAGATCTTCGGCGGAGTGGTGTTTCTCATGTGTCTTCTAAGGTTAGAGCGCATTTCAAAACCTCCACTTTGGGCATCCGGGACAGACGGGCACATGGCACAAATACAGACACATAGGTAGAATATGTTCTTTCTCGGCTCGCAACGCTCTACTCCATTAGGGTTTTGCAAGGCACTCTTAGTCCTGAGCACGCTTCACACCTTAGACGTAACAGAGACCATAAACCGCATGATCGACCTCTTCCCGCCGCACCAGCACACCCAGGTAAGGGCCATGCTCGCCGGGACCTTGAAGGGTATCGTAGGGTAGCGGCTGTTGCGAACCAGCGATGGTAAGGGGAGGGCAGCGATCTGCGAGGTCTTGGTCACTACCGGAAGAATCAGGGACTTCATCTTAGACCCCGAGCAGACCGGCCAGATCCAGACGGCGATATCAGAGGGGGAGTACTACGGGATGCAGACCTTCGATCAGGCCCTCTTGAAGCTGATCGAAGAGGAGCGGGGTAGCTACGAGGAGGCCTTGAAGATCGCCAGCCGCCCGCAGGACTTCCGTCTTATGGTTCAGTCGCTGGGGCTCGCCGCCCGGACCCGGGGCTATAGCGGTTTGCACTGTTATTGACCCGCCCGCACGGTCAATGCATGATTTTTACCGAGAGAACCTCTTGCGTGAGCGCTAGTATGCCCAGGTCGTTGAGGTTCAACTGCATTGCAAACCGCTATAGAGAGCCTCAGAGCTTACCCCTCCCCTGTGATCTCCCGGCGGGGAACCTTTGAGGAGCAGCATATCAGCGTCTTCCCGCCTGCCGGCGGTTCTTCTAGGGCCCGGCTCCTCTTTGGCTGTCTGGGGTGCTATCTCTTCGCGCCTGTTGATCTGATATGCTGACCCTCGCTGCGGCGCTTGCCCGAGCCACCGCTGCGCGTCATCGCTGAGGAGTAGTTACTCGACAATATGTTCCGTAGCAATGAGCTGCACATCACCGTACTCTACGTAATGGACGACGATCACGTAAGCGAGCTTGTCGAGGACTTCTACTACTCCATCGTTGGCGTGAGAAGCCCCGACGCAAACGTGTTGTAGTGGCTTCGTAGCTACGAGGTAATGTCGCTTTGACTAACTATAGTCCTGGCAGAAGCCGTCCCAAAGTGGCCCGTACGTAATCTCTCAGCATCCGGGTACGACTCCTTGGCTGACCAGGAATTCCTGCAGGCTCAGACCGCCCCCCACGATCCGCTCGGCGTTTTCTACCCCTACATAACGATAATGCCAGGGCTCCCACTCATACCCGGTTTCGCCCTCCTCATCGCCAGGATAAGCCAAGATGAAACCGTACTCATGGGCATAGCTAGACAGCCATTGGGCAGCGGTTGTGTAACCGAAGGGCTCCCATACCGCGTAGCTCGCCGCCGTGTTCGTGAAGTCAACGGCAGTGCCGAGCTGGTGCTGGCTATGCCCGGGGTGCGCGCTCATCCGGTCTGCATCCGAGCCGTAGACGCTCTTCAACCTGCCGTATACCGCTTGCTGGTCCTCATAGGATCGGTAGGCAGAGGCTATGATCAGCTCTTCGCCGTCGACGGCCGCTGCCGAGACCAGCTCCTGAAGGTGTTCGGCGGCCTCGCGCCGGAGCCACATCTCGCCGCTGCCGAGCATGGGGGGACCGTAAGACCGCAGCGAGACCAAATCTTCCGGCGCATAGTCTGAAGGCAAGGAATGCGAGCTATCGACGAGCACCCTCTCATCGTTGCAGCTCTCCTCGACCGGTACCGATGAGAGTAACGGCGGGGGCACGGCGTGGGGGTCTTCGTCCGCCCCCTCGTCTCCAGCGGGCGTCAATTTAGCCTCGACCAGTACGGTCGGGGTCTCCGACTCCTGCCGGTCAGGAACGCGGGCCGTCGACCGGACCGTATCCTGGTCCAGGATCAGCAACGAGAGCGCTGAGATGGACAGTAAGACCAAAAAATGGACGGCTACCGACAGCTTGTGGTGATCTTTGTCCTCTCTTCTTCTCCAGAATCCCACGGCGACGATGCTAGTCCATCACGAGGCAGCCGTCTAGCATGCATACTCTCCCCCGCGGCGGCGTCTGCGAAGCCTTACCAATATCTTCTGGGCTCGTGACCCAAGATGTAGCGTTTATGAAGATGGCTACTCCTAGATATAGGGGCTCCGAGCATTGAGCGATAGTGACGCCTTTTTGGCGTTCCCGTTGCTCTTGTTCTCCTGCCCTGGGAAACTACGTTCTGTCCAGCTACATACCTCTAAGAGTGCGTTGCAAAACCTCTCCATGATCGGGTGCTACGCTTCTCGACATGGGAAAAGAATTGGTGACGGACGAGCTGTGGGAGATCATCGAACCGCTGCTACCGCCCGAGCCGCCCAAGAAGCCCAGGGGCGGGCGTCCCCGCGTGCCCGACAGGGCCGCTCTGACGGGCATCATCTTCATGTTGAAGAGCGGTATCCCCTGGGAGATGCTGCC
>CADCVD010000106.1 GCA_902806055.1 uncultured Rubrobacteraceae bacterium | reverse complement strand
TCACCGGTGGTACGCCGGCTCGCCGCAGAGCACGACCTGGATATAGCGGAGATCCCTGGCACCGGCATCGGCGGCCGGGTGACGAAGAAGGACATCGAGAGCTACATAGAAGAGCGCGAGGAGCACGCGACGCCGGGTCTCCAGGAGGAGAGAGAGGCCTTCGCTCCACCCGAGGAGTTGCCCGAGACCGACGAGGCACCCATCCAAGAGCGCGAGCCCGCGCCGCAGCGGGTGGAGGTCTACGAGGGCGATCGGGTGATGGAGTTGACGAGCATCCGTGGGACTATCGCAGAGCGGATGTCCCGGAGCGTGCGCGAGGCGCCGCACGCCTGGAGCATGGTCGAGGTAGACGTTACGGGGCTCGTCGCGCTGCGCGAGAGCCATAAGGACGAGTTCGCCGGGCGCGAGGGCGTGAAGCTCACCTATCTACCGTTCATCGTGAAGGCGGTGGCCGAGGGCTTGAAGGAGTACCCGGTCCTCAACTCCGTGTGGGATGGGGACAGGATCGTGCTGCGCAAGCGCATAAACGTCGGGATCGCTGTGGACCTGGAGGACGCCCTGATCGTACCGGTCATCCCCGATGCCGACGAACTGAACGTCCTCGGTCTCGCCCGAAAGATAGATGCCCTCGTCCGGCGGGCGAGGAGCCGCCAACTTGGGCCCGACGACGTGGCCGGGGGTACCTTCACCGTGAACAACCCGGGATCTTTAGGCTCCGTGGTCTCGGTCCCGATTGTCAACTATCCGCAGGCGGCCATACTCTCAGCCGAGGCCATAGTTAAGCGCCCGGTCGTGGTGGACGACGCTATAGCGATCCGCAGCATGATTAACTTGGAAGTCTCCTTCGACCACCGCGTCATGGACGGTGGCGCCGCGCTCCGATTCTTAAACGTGGTCAAGCGGCGACTGGAGGGATACGGGCCGGAGACCAGCATCAACTGAGATGGAACTGCGCTCATCTCTGTCTGTGCGAAGTACCCTAGATCGTCTCTCTCCGGCGATATAACTGGCCGTAGGGGTGGCCAGTATGCAGGCGCTCCATGGAGCTTATGGCGGCGATGCGCTCGAGGGCTAAAGTGTCGGCGGCTATATTGGTCGGGACGCTGTCGCGTTTGGAGATAGCGATGATCCTGCGCACGGAGTCCACGATGCGCATCACTCGCCCCCGGGCTCGCCGCTCGTTGTAGCCTTCGAGCTCGTCGGCAACGTTTATGAGGCCGCCGGCGTTTATGACGTAGTCCGGGGCGTAAAGGACACCCCTCTTGGCCAGTGCCTCGCCGTGACGGGTCTCGTCGAGCACGTTGTTGGCGCTACCGGCGACTATCCGGCAGCGAAGACGCGGCAGGGTTTCGTCGTTTATCACGGCGCCCAGGGCGCAGGGAGCAAGAATGTCGCAGGGCATGGAGAGGATTTCGTCCGGCTCCACCGCCTTGGCGCCGAACTCCCGCACTACACGCTCGACGGCAGGGTACCGGAGATCGGTTACTATTAAGCGCGCCCCCTCGTCGTGAAGCAGCCGGCACAGGTGGTACCCTACGTGCCCGAGACCCTGCACCGCAACTATCCGATCTTCTAGAGAGCTCGTGCCGAAGACCTCCTCCACGCAGGCCCTCATCCCCTGCAGCACGCCTAGAGCCGTAAAGGGGGAGGGGTCGCCCGAGCCGCCGTAGGTTACGTCTACGCCCACGACGTGGGAGGTCTCGACCTGGATATGGTTTATGTCTCCGGTAGAGATCCCGACATCCTCGGCGACGATGTAGCGGCCTCCCAGGGTCTCGACGTAGCGACCCAGGGAGCGGAAGAGGGCTTCGGACTTGTCCTTATGCGGGTCGCCGATGATGACAGCCTTGCCCCCGCCGAGGTTGAGGCCGCTCGCGGCGGCCTTGTAGGTCATCCCCCGGGCGAGGCGCAGGGCGTCGGTGACGGCCTCGTCCTCGGTCCTGTAGGGCCACATCCGGCAGCCGCCGAGGGCCGGTCCAAGCGTGGTGTCATGAATGGCGATTATGGCCCGCAGGCCTGTGGCCTGATCGTGGCAGAAGACGACCTGCTCGTAGCGATACTCCGCCAGCTTCTCGAAGATATGCATCCCTGCCTCCTTCCCAACCCCGGGTGTGGGATCCACTGTAATTTTACTACCGGGCGAGAGGTGGCAGGCGAATCGTGAGGCGCGCGTGTAGAATCCGGGCTATGCAGCGCGAAAGGCTAGGCGAAGAGACGACTGCCGGGAAGATCGAGGGTCTCGCACGCCTGCGGGAGGAGGCGGCGCACCCGGTCTCCGAGCAGGCCGAGCAACGCCAGCGGGAGAGGGGCAAGCTCACGGCGCGCGAGCGGATCGAATTGCTCCTCGACCCCGGTACCTTCGTCGAGTTGGACCGTTACCGGGTGCATCGCTCCTACAACTTCGGGCTCGAAGAGAACAGGCCCTTGGGCGACGGCGTCGTGACCGGGTACGGCGAGGTCGCGGGGAGGAAGGTCTGCGTGTTTTCGCAGGACTTCACGGTGTTCGGCGGGTCGCTAGGAGAGGTATACGCCCAGAAGATCTGCAAGGTGATGGACCTGGCGATCAACACAGGGTGTCCGATAATCGGCATCAACGACTCGGGGGGCGCGCGCATTCAGGAGGGGGTCGTCTCGCTCGCGGGCTACGCGGACATCTTCCACCGCAACGTGCTCGCGAGCGGGGTGGTTCCTCAGATCAGCGTGATCGTTGGTCCGTGCGCCGGGGGTGCTGTCTACTCCCCGGCGATAACCGACTTTATCTTTATGGTCGAGGAGACGAGCCACATGTTCATCACCGGCCCGGAGGTAATAAAGAGCGTCACCGGTGAGGACGTCTCCTTCGAGGACCTCGGGGGTGCTGGCACCCACAACACCAGGAGCGGGGTCGCCCACTTCTCCTCGCCGGATGAGGAGACCTGTTTCGAAGACGTCCGCCACCTCCTCTCCTACATGCCGGAGAATAACCTGGAGAGCGCCCCTTACTACAGACCCTCGGACGACCCGGAGCGGATGGATGGCGCTTTAGCCTCGCTCGTCCCCGACTCGGCCAACCGGCCCTACGATATCCGCGGAGCCATAGAAGGCGTGATGGATGACGGGGAGTTCTTCGAGGTGCAGGAGGGGTGGGCCCAGAACCTCGTCGTCGGGTTTGCTCGCCTCGACGGGCACGCGGTCGGCGTCGTCGGCAACCAGCCGGCGGTGCTCGCCGGGACGCTCGACATAGACGCGAGCGTCAAGGGGGCGCGGTTCGTGCGCTTCTGCGACGCTTTCAACATCCCGCTCGTCACGTTCGTCGACGTGCCGGGCTTCATGCCGGGCACGGATCAGGAGTGGGGCGGTATCATCCGCCACGGGGCGAAGCTCTTGTACGCCTTCTCCGAGGCGACGGTACCGAAGATGACCGTCATTACCAGGAAAGCTTACGGCGGAGCCTACGACGTCATGTGCTCCAAGCACATCGGGGCGGACGTGAACGTGGCGTGGCCGACCGGAGAGATCGCGGTGATGGGCGCGCCCGCGGCGGTCGGCATCATCTTCCGCCGTCAGATAGCGGAGGCCGAGGACCCCGAGGCGAGGCGCGCCGAGCTTATCGCCGGCTACGAGGAGCAGTTCAACAACCCGATGGTCGCCGCCGAGATGGGCTACATAGACGACGTAATAGACCCGCGCGAGACGCGCCCTTACCTCGTCAAGGCCCTCCAGATGATCCGTACGAAGCGCCCCGAGCGTCCCCCGCGTAAGCACGGGAACATACCGCTTTGAGGATAGAGCCCGACCCGAGCGCGGAGGAGGTCGCGGCGATAGCGGCCGCGTTGGAGGTGCTTCGCGAGGAGGAGCCGGAGGACGATTCCTCGCTGAAGCGTAGCCGGTGGAGGCTCGCCGGGCTGCTAGGACACGCGCCGCCGCGCGGTATGAAGCTTGAGGGCGCCTTGTGGTCCTACTCTAGCTGGGAAGGCATGGTCTAGGTGTTCGAGAAGGTGCTGGTCGCGAACCGAGGCGAGATCGCCGTGCGCATCATCCGCGCTCTGAGGGAGATGGGGGTAACGAGCGTCGCGGTGTACTCTGAGGCGGACCGGGAGTCTCTGCACGCCCGCCTGGCCGACGAGGCGCATCATGTGGGTCCGGCGCTCGCCAGGGAGAGTTACCTGGACATTGGGAAGCTGATCGGGGTCGCGGAGCATTCGGGGGCGGAGGCGGTTCATCCGGGCTACGGGTTTCTGGCGGAGAGCGCTCCGTTCGCGCGGGCGGTCGAGGAGGCCGGGCTCGTCTGGATAGGGCCTCACCCCGGGGCGATAGAGGCGATGGGGAGCAAGGTAGAGAGTCGTCGGATCATGGGCAAGGCCGGGGTGCCGATGGTCCCGGGTACGAAGGAGCCGGTAGACTCCGCGGATGAGGTCCGTACCTTCGCCGGGGAGCACGGCTATCCGGTGGCGGTGAAGGCGTCGGCCGGCGGCGGCGGCAAGGGATTTGCGGTGGCCCACGACGAGGAGGGCGCGGCGACGGCCTTCAAGCGGGCGAGCCGCGAGGGAGTGGCGTACTTCGGGGACGGGTCGGTCTACACCGAGAAGTACCTGCCTGGTCCCCGGCACGTCGAGATACAGGTCGTGTGCGACAAGCACGGCAACGCTGCGCATCTGGGGGAGAGGGACTGCTCTATACAGCGCAGGCATCAGAAACTCCTTGAAGAGAGCCCGAGCCCGGCGATAGATCCCGCGATGCGCGAGGCGATGGGCGAGGCGGCTATCGGCGCCGCCGAAGCTGTCGGCTACGACAACGTCGGCACGGTCGAGTTCCTAGTACAGAACGACGAGTTTTACTTCCTGGAGATGAACACGCGGGTTCAGGTTGAGCATCCTGTCACCGAGGAGGTGACCGGGATAGACATAGTGCAGACCGGCATCCGCGTCGCCGCCGGTGAGGAGCTACCGTTCACGCAGGAGGACGTGGCCTGGAGGGGACACGCGATCGAGGTCCGCCTGAACGCCGAGGACGCGGCGAACGACTTCGTCCCGAGCCCGGGCACGGTCACAGTCTACGAGGAACCGGGCGGGCCGGGGGTGCGGGTCGACTCGTCACTGCGGGAGCCCGGCTTGGTACCTGAGTACTATGATCCGCTCTTCGCCAAGCTCATCGTCCGCGGCGCGGACCGGGGAGATGCTCTGCGGCGGCTGCGGCGGGCCCTCGGGGAGTTTCGGATAGAGGGTATCGCTACGACCCTGCCGTTCTTCGAGGCAATCCTGGACGACGAGGTATTCGTGAAGGGTGCCTACACGACGGGCTTCGTCGCCGAGAGGATGGAGGGGTTGAAGATCGAGGCTCACCAGGCCGTAAGCGCTGACGGCGGCTTGGTGGGAACACCGCACAAGGAGGCGCGGGAGGTCGAGGTCGAGGTGAACGGCAAGCTCTTCCGGGTGAAGGTGTATGCGGACGAGGAGGGCAGCTCGAGAGGCGTAAAAGCGCCGCCGGCGAGGCGCGGGAGGGAGAAGGGGCGCGGGGCTACCGTCACCGAGGGCGCGGTGGCGGCGCCGATGCAAGGTACTATAGTGAAGGTGCTAGTCGAGGAGGGGCAGGAGGTCGCCGCCGACGAGGCGGTGTGCGTTCTGGAGGCGATGAAGATGGAGAGCGAGATTCGGGTGAAGAGAGCTGGCACGGTCTCGGAGGTCCTCGTGGAGGCCGGCCAGACCGTTCGCTCCGGTGACACGCTTATAGCCCTAGAGTAGTAGAGCATGGTCGAGCACGCGGCCGACTACGAATGGCGAGGCGAGGGTGAGAACGCCGAGGTCCTTATCTATACCTCAGACGCCGTCGCCGCCGAACGAACCCTAGAACAAGCTCTGCCCGTCGCCCGGTTGCCCGGCGTCATTACACCGGTCTACGTTGCCGCTTCTGACTTCGGTCTCGGCTGGGTGGCCGCGTCGGAGACGCACGCCGCCCCGGATCTTTTCTCCTTGCCCGCGTGGGGCCTGCTGCTCGTCGCCGACACGACCGCGTCGGACCTCGGTATGCCACCCGGTGAGGTAGAAGGTTGGATCTTACGCGCACTTTCAGAGACTCCCCTGCCGAGTCTCGGTGAGAAGGAGATTCGGCGATCGGCGGAGTATGGGGCGTCGTGGGCGGCGGAGGAGGGACTGATCGAGGAGGAGGATCTGCATTTCTTCGCGAGGATAGACGCCGACGCCGACGCTCTGGGACGGCGTGCCATAGCGGCAGGGGCAAGAGACTGGACGAGGCGGGGACGGATTAGCACGCTGCGAGTGGCGGAGGTACTCGACTCCGAGGGCGCGGAGGCTCTCGGGCTGGGTTCGGGGATCCTCTCTCTCGTAGTCTCGGCTGGAGCCGAGGACCTGGGCCGGCTCGCCCTCTCTAGCCATCGGGAGCGTATCCTTGCAAGGGTCTGGGGAGGCGACTTCGGCGCCACGGCCGAACTTCCCGCTGCGCCGACAGATTCCGAAGAGGCCAGAGACCTCATCTTCGCTGTCACTGCGATACAAAATTACGCTGCCGCTCGAACCGCGCTCATCATTTACACCCTGAGACGAGTGCTCAAGGAGGTAGGCGCTCTGACCTTACAGGCGGCTTGGCTGGTCGGAGGATTAGAGAGTCGGGACGTGGCGGTGGTGCACCGCAACGGGCTCGCGGCGGTCGGGGCCGGGGGGACGCTGGTAGCGGGGCGTACGGTCGCTGTCGGGACCGGCGGTATGATGGAGAGCGCACCGTCGTTTGGCGTCTCTGCAGCGGATGGGCAGTGGGTCTGGGAGGAAGCCAATCTGTTGTTGCGCCGGGCGGTTTTAGGGCCGCTGGGAGATGAGTCGGGAGAGGCGGTGGGCTAGAGGCGTGGACCTGTTGATGGTGCGAGATCAGACGAGCGGCAGGTTCGTGTACGTAGAGCAGATGGAGCGTCGGCGAGGGGAGACACCCTGGGAGTACGCCCGGCGCAGCGCACGTCGAGAGGGCCAGATCCGGGACCACTTCGCTGGAGACAACCTCAGGGTCATAGTGGGTTGGGGCACGGGCTCGGTCGAGGAGTTTCTGAGATCCTACCCGGAGTATGGCCCCAAAGGCACGTATGACCAGAGCGGCTAGCCGTCGCTTCGAGAAGACGCATGTCGCGAAGCATGGCGGGGTAGACCTACCCGGTGAAAGCGGCTAGAAGGAGGAGATGATGACTAGCGAAGTTCTAGACAAGTTCGTCCAGCTGATAACTACGGCCCTCGGTCTCGTGGCGGCCCTCGCCTGGAACGATGCCATCCAGAGCCTGTTCCAGCAGTTTCTCGGCGAGGCGGGAGGGGCATTGGCGGCCAAGTTGATCTACGCGGTTATAGTGACGTTCATGATCATCTTCGCGACCATCGCGCTCGGCCGGGCCGCCGAGCGGGCGAAGAAGCTCGAATAAGAGCGAGACAAGGGCCTGCTCGGCCTCGGACGCTCCAACAAAGAGTAACAAAGATGGATAGGGGGGAGCGGTACTGCTCCCCCCTATTTCTATGCCTACTTAAAGTCCTCCGGGGAGACCCGGTTCATCCAGTCTTTGAACTTATCCACGACCTCTTCCTCGGGCGCATCTTCCATGGCCTCCTCGAAGACTACGCCAGCCTCCTCTATCACCGTGTCGGAGGCGAAGATAGGGGCGCCCGCCCGCACGGCTATCGCGATGGCGTCCGAGGGGCGGGAGTCCACCTCCACGATCCGCCCGCCTATCTCGACCTGGAGGGTTGCGAAGAAGGTAGAGTCCCTTAGTGCGGTTACGGTGATGCGCTCTAAAGAACCGCCCATCTCCGTGACCAGGCTGAAGGCAAGGTCGTGGGTCAGGGGCCTGCTGAACTCCTGATTCTGGAGCTTCATGAGGATAGAGCGCGCCTCCGGTTGGCCGATAGATCGG